>JABGTJ010000053.1 GCA_018691345.1 Methanobacteriota archaeon | reverse complement strand
GATTACAGATGCGGTAGGGCTCACACCAGAAGCGACCGTCCTATTCAACGAAGGCAACAACACTACACTCAGCGTGAATACTGGGGTGCCGTATTGGATGGCGTTCACTTGCATTGATGTTACAGGTCAAGAAGATGTGGCCAACGCTACCGTTATTGGCCCTGTAATCGCCACTGGTGGAGAAGATGATGGCCTTCCACCTGCACCTCTAACCAATGTATTCGCATCAGATACACCTGACGACAGCGGTGGACGCATCACAGTTGGATGGGATGCATCCAATTCCGAAGATTGTGCCTTCTATCAAATATTCATGGTGACCGATGTCGAGTTCTCATTTGAACCAACATCCGTAGGTGGATTCACGGCGTCAAAAGTCATCACAGATTGCTCAACGAACTCGACCATTGTATCCGACTTTGACGGCGCCCCGTTGATTGATGATCAAGAATACTACATCGGCGTGATTGCCTATGATGTGTATCTCAATGCACAACGTACGGGTGTGGAAATCGTCACCGCTGTTCCGTTCGACAACCTCAACGGGGAAGTTCCACTTCCAGACCGAGTTGCAAGCATTGAAGTGTTTGACGCACCAAACGATGACGGAACGTCAATTGACATCAGCTGGTCAGT
Organism: Methanobacteriota archaeon; assembly: GCA_018691345.1. Taxonomy (GTDB): domain Archaea; phylum Thermoplasmatota; class Poseidoniia; order Poseidoniales; family Poseidoniaceae; genus MGIIa-L1. Next base: position 1,849 of record JABGTJ010000053.1, on the reverse strand, counting down.
TTCTGATTCCGATGATTTCGGATACTACACCGTTTGGATAGCAGATCGCCCTCTTGTCAACGTTGCATCCTTGTGGAATGAATACGGTACCAATCCGGACATATGCGGTTGTGTTGTCATTGACAAACAATGGGTAGATGAAGACAAAGAGCCATTTGCTCTCATTGCAAACACCGGGCTGTATTACTCATCCGATGATTCAGGAAACACAATCAATGTCTCCGCAATAATACAGCCAAACACGAAATTGTATGTCGCTGTGACGGTGCATAATGGCGATGGTGAAGCGCACCTCACAGGCCTACTGAATCCTAGTGTAACTCCAATTAATAATTTGCAAGACGATGTCGCACCTGAACGAATCGAGAACCTCACCCTGCAGGACCGGCCTCTTGATGATGGAACAGGCGTAAATCTTGAATTTGAACTGTCCACTGAAAGTGATATTTTCGAATACCAAGTGTATGCTGCACCGTTCGATTTTACCAGTGTCGGTAACGGTTCAAACGGACCATTAACACCGGTATTGATTACAGACAGGGTGCCCGAGTTCCCACTCAGCATCACGCAACTCACTGGTGATTTCGAGGTAACACCTCAGTTGACCGTATGGGTCGCTGTCGTACCGGTCGACTTTGCTGGAAACGCCATAATGAAAGACCTCATCACAGTAACAGCTCAATCCATTGATGATGGATTTGCTAACGATGGAAGTGGCCTTCCGAGTATTGAAGGAATCATGGCTTCATGGATTGACGGAGAAAAGATTCTCATTGAATGGAATCAAACAGAATCCGAACTGATTGAGGGTTATCAAATTCACATAAGTGCAGATAACTTTTCGTCGATTGACAATGCGACACTTATCGGTGATGGAATCTCCACGGCGAGTTTCATTGTTTCTAACGATAATTTCGATGAGCTCACCAATACTTCAAATTGGTATATATCCGTAACTCCGTATGATTCTGAAAATGTCAAACAGTCTGTGGAAACCATTCAAATTAGCGCTATTGAAGACGCCTTTACACCGGGTGATGGTGAGAATGAATTCAGCATCCGGACCTTACTGTCATCTCAGAATTTCATTGCAGCCGGTGTTGTACTTGCAGTCCTCGTGTTAATCGTGACCTTCAGTCGAAGTCGAAAAGGCCGATCGGGTATTTCCAAAGCATGGGATTCTCAAGCCTCAACATGGGGCATGGATGAAGATGGCCAGATGGAGGCTATGTTATCTCCAGAAATCCCTTTGCCACAAGGATTCATTCCTAGCGCCGTGCCACCAATGGGCGATGCTATGCTGCAACAGCCACTGCCACCGATGCCTGCCGGATTAATCCAACCAGCACAACCTGCGCAACCGATGTATGCTCAGCCACCTCAACTGGTACAACCTGTTCAGCCGAATTACGCACTGCCACCACAACCGATACAATCTGTTCAGCCAATCCAGCAGGCAGCACCAGTGATTCAGCAACCAAACCAGGTTCAACCGTCGGCAAATATAGACGTCTCTTTCCTCGACGAATTGCTCTAAGTAGTCAAGAAGAACTTGTGATGTGTTTGATTTTGGCTTTGGGTTCAGAGGGATTGGAGAGACCATGGATTGGCTGACCATAGCGGACCATTCCATAACTGACATCGTGCATCGGAACTTCCCCGATTTGACGGTCACCTTGCTGGCATTCATGTAATGTTGAGCGATGCAAACTTGACCAAAACATCACCACCTCTCTGCATTGGGCAATGTTCGGTCAACATTCGACCGAACTTCGGTTAATTCTCGGTCAATCTTCGTTTGAACTTCGGGCGAAAAGGCGGCAAGGAGGCTGGTTGCTTCGTCGATGAG
>JABGTJ010000045.1 GCA_018691345.1 Methanobacteriota archaeon | reverse complement strand
GTCCAACCAGTCGCTTCCTCTTCCACCCATATTGGCAGTTTTTGCGACTTTGCAATTTGAGCATTATCTGCAAGTCGGCCTAAGTCGATATTTTCCATTCGGTGTTGACAGCCAGCCCAATCCTCGGCAAGCGCATAACCATTAGTGGGTTCAGAAAGAGTTCCGAGGCGCCAAGATACCCCATTTCCGTCTTCGTTTGTACCATAGCCATAGACTGCGAGATTGATATAGTTCAAGACTTCTCCTTCGGGGATGCATGCATTGAAAAGCAAATCTCTGATTGTTCTGTTCACCGCATACATTGCTCCAGCGGCGAGCGATTTCCCGCTTGAACCCCATTCGGAATTCATTGAATTTGAAACATCCAAAAGGACGGTAATTAAGGCGGGCTGGTTTCGGGTAATCTTTCTTGCGTACATGTTGACTCAACAGGGCATTACGCTTGTGCCTACTTAAAGAAAGGAATCCGTGCTTTATCTGAAAAAGAGGGCACTGCTAGCCATTCATAGCCATTTCTCCCCTTTAAGGTATGCATCGAAAATCAATATTCGGGAGCTGGAGATTAGCCTCGTTTCGGCAAAAATCTATTCAATCCTGATGCATGAATTAAAAGAGCCTTGACAAACAAAATACCCCGTGTCAGTATCCGTTGTATGGTTCAAGAGAGACCTTCGTGTCTCTGATCATCCTGCTCTGGTCGAAGCCATCAAGGGGCCGTATCCTGTCATTTGTATTTTCAACCTTGAGCCAGAACGCCTCGATAGGGCGGATGTAGACCCCATTCACATCGAATGGGAATTGGATTGTCTCACTGAATTGCGCTCATCTTTGGAATCCATTGGCGGCGCATTGCAATTCAATTTTGGACAGGTAACTGAACAGTTGTCGCTCCTCCATGAAACATACGACATCAAGCACCTGTACAGCAACGAGGAAACTGGCCTCCAATGGTCGTGGGACAGGGATAAATCGGTTGCAACATGGTGCTCAGCCCACGATGTCGAGTTCACTGAATTTCCAACGAACGGGGTTATTCGCAAGCTTGGTACTCGAGACCATTGGAAGAAACATCGCGATGCAAGGGTCAGTGCAGAACAGGTCAACGCTCCAATGAGCATGGATTCACCCAAAGGGTTTACCTCCAATGAAATCCATTCCATGGAACGCTTGGGACTCAAGCCCCGACTTCTCTTTGAACGTCCACTGCCAGGAGAAAAAGCCGCTCTGAATGTTCTCTATTCGTTTCTCGATGAACGTGGTCGTACCTATCGTAAAGACATGTCCAGCCCCAAAACGGGATGGGACGCTTGCTCCCGGTTGTCACCTTATCTCGCCGCAGGTTGCATCACCATTCGACAAATACTCCACCACACCCGACGCAAACAGAAAAAGGTCAAAGTCAACCCACGCTCAAAAGAAAACCTCGGATGGACTTCGAGTTTGAGCTCGTTTCAAAGTCGTCTTGCATGGCATTGTCATTTTATTCAACGTTTGGAGTCAGAGGCAACAATGGATGTCATCGCCTTGAATCCTGAATTGGACGGGCACCTTGCTCGAGAAATGAACGCTGAACGGTACGCTGTTTGGTCTCAAGGCAAAACGGGGTGGCCGTTTTTTGACGCTTGTATGCGTTCATTGATTGCGACGGGATGGATTAATTTTAGAATGCGCGCTATGCTGCAGTCGGTTGCTTCATACACGCTGTGGTTGCCTTGGACCGACACAGGTTTACACCTTGCACGTTGTTTTTTGGATTATGAGCCGGGAATTCACTGGTCACAAGTTCACATGCAATCGGGTGTGACCGGTATCAACTCAATACGAGCCTATTCTGTTCTAAAGCAATCCACAGACCAAGATCCAGATGGTGATTTTATTCGAACCTGGGTCGAAGAGTTGCGAGATCTACCCAAGGAACACATCCACGAACCGTGGCTGATGAGCGATGAGCAACAAAAGAACTTCAATTGCATCATTGGTGAAGACTATCCCTCTCCAATCGTTGATGAGAAAACCGCTCGCAAGGAAGGCGTCAGTAAATCCTATTCTGCCAAGTCAAAACCAGAATCAAAGCAACGCTCACTGGTGGTGTACGATGTCCACGGGAGTCGTAAACGCCGCTAGACTTCAGTAAATCATCTGCACTTCAGAGTTGACAGCGAGTTGAATGACGCCAGGTGGGCCACTCCAAATGAGGTCCAAGCCTTCGACAAACATGCCGTCTGAGTTTTCTGGGGTTAGACCGACGACCGCTTGTGAGCCGGTGGAACAGTAGATGCCTTCTGCATTCTTTACTAGTTCCTTGAGTATACCTAAGCAGAATCCTTCGGGTGTGCCTACGCGAGTATCAAGCGTCGAAATGTAGTCGTTTTGCAAGAGTTTTACGCCGAATGAAGCAAAGAAGACATTCACACTGTGGCCGTCGTTAATCGCTTGATTGGCACAAGCCATTCCAACGATGCACTTTCGTGGGTCAACTTCGGGGTCAGTAACGATTTTGAAGAACATGTTCTTGCTCATAATTCCGTGTTGTAACTGAACGTTATTTGATTTTTTGTCAATTTCTTGTGGCTTAAACAGCGGTATATATCCAATAAGAGCAAGGGTAAGACATGATTGACCGACTACCGAATCATTTGGCTGAACGTACTCGGCAACTCAACGGGGTCGATTCACTCAACGGTGACGGGCCGGTCGTGGTTTGGCTCAAGTCCTCTTTCCGCGTTCATGAGAATCCTGCCATCGAAGTTGGTGCCACCATTGCTCAACAAAACGGCCTTCCGCTTTTGATTTACCACGGCATCGATGAACGCTATCCACACGCCTCCCTTCGACACCACAACATGCTGCTCGAGGCTGCCATCGATATGGACGAGAACTGCCGAAAGAACGGCCTGCGTTATGTGCTCCACCTCGCACGTGAAGGTCACCGCCAACCTGTACTGAAACAATTCAGTCAAACCGCAAGTTGCATTGTCACCGACATGTTCCCCCTTCCACCATGGACCGAATGGCTTCAGACCATATCGGCATCAGCCAAAGGGCCAGTGTTTGATGTTGATTGCCACTGTGTCGTCCCGATGCCTTTGTTTGGAAAATCAGTTGACCGTCCGTACAAATACCGTGATGCTACCAAAAAATTGCGCAAGAAACGATTGCAGGCGTCTTGGCCGGTTCTCGATGTTCAGGCGGAGAAGTACACCGGCGAACTTCCGTTCGAGCCTGTAGATGTAACCAACCGCGTAAAAGACCCGAATCAGCGGCTTGCCTTGCTTCAAGAATGCAACATCGACCCAACCGTTTTACCAATTTGGGCCGTACGTGGCGGCGAGAATGCTGCTCTACAAAAATGGCAGAAATTCTTCGATAAAGGGCTTAACGGCTATGCCAAGAGGAGAAACAATGCTGCAGATTCGACGGGCGTTTCACGGCTATCTCACGCATTTCATTACGGATTTTTATCACCGATGAGGGCTGCTCGGGAAGCGGCTGCAGTTGGCACAAAATCAGCTGATAAGTACCTCGACGAGTTGTTGGTATTCCGTGAACATGCATGGCATCACATCTACGCTGTCCCGGAACCCTATGCTTCCTCGAACCTCCCAGATTGGGCCAGGCAATCATGGAGGGATACTTCCGATGACCCGAGACCAGTTCACCTCACCCCTCGTCAATTCGAATACGCCGCCTCACCCTTTGAATTATGGAATCTGTGCCAGCAATCCCTCCTTCGGCATGGCGAATTACACAATAACCTCAGAATGACATGGGGGAAAGCCTTCCCACTTTGGACCAAAAACCTCGAGACCTCGTTGGAACAATCACAGTTGCTGAACGACAAATACGCCCTTGATGGCAGAGACCCTTCTTCAGTGGTTGGCGTTCAATGGTGCCATGGTCTGTTTGATCGGGCCTTTTTTCCTTCAGAGCCGGTCATGGGCGTTGTAAGGAAGCGGGATATTGTGACGCATTCATCGCGTCTTGACACCGAACGTTACGGCGCCCATGTGAACCGCAGTCCAAGTCTTGTCGAAGGCGTATACCTTCTCAACGGGAGAAATCCACTGACTGCTTTTGTTGATCGCATCCTTACAGAACAAGGATATGGCTCCCATTTTATTGAGTTGGAACATGGATCCAAATCGAAGGGAATCCCGCCAACTCTCACAGAAAAAGACCTGGTACAGCATCCAACTTGGCTGGTTGAGCATTACGCTGCTTTGAGTGAAATTCAATTCGCTCAGAATTCATGTATTCTCCCCGCATCAGATGCGTCTTCTTCAGAAGAGGAAGGGACATTTACGGTTCGCATCAATGGTCTACAGCATCCAATTTTGGGAGTTATGACAACCGTAGTGGGGCGGCTTGAAATCGCTTCAAACACCCTTCGACCGACTGCATCTGCGATGATGAGCGACGAATCGAGTCTACCGGCACCATCCCTCCAGCAATTGAACGATGCAGCATGGGAACTTGCTCGATTCATGTTCGAGGCGCATGCTCATCCATCTGAGCCCACATATGCTGTTCAGACCCGCCTGTTTTGAGCATCACCGGCGATGAATGCGAGTCTAAGTACACTCGAACGAAGTTTATTCCGGGACATGGAATATGGCGTCACTTCCATTGTCTTGAGTTTATTAGGGGTTGAACACACAAGTTCTCGATGTTATGCGATACGCCCTTCGGACAACTTCTCGTTAGCATGGATCTTTCAAAAAGAAAAGTCATGGCTATTCTTCGCGCCCTCGACTGGTGCGACGCAATCGCTGAAGGAAGCCTATGGAAAAAATCCAAACGCGAGGGCTTCGTATCGTTTATACAATCCATCAATGGGCAATCCGTTGAGATTTTCCCACTTCGTGCAGCCTCTCTTGATGCCGGCAACCCTAATCTGCACCAGCGATACCACCTTCCAATTTTTCTGAACGGTGAAAGCGCTTGTGTACGCGCTCACTCAGCGACGCGCCCTCGGCCTTTACACACCGACATGGTCGCCAGCATGATTCTCTTACTCGGTTCCGAAAATTTTGATCCGCTTGAGGTGCCACGCACCCTCAAAGCCATTCTAACCGAAGAGCAACAGGCTCTTTTGCCTTCAGAGCCCGTTCGCGACTATGTTCAGGCTCCACGGTTGCCAACCCAACCGCTTGAATGCAACGATGGTGAGGCTCGACAATACATCCAGGAACAACCGGTTGAACAATGGCCTCATCATGCGCGCCGTCTTTCTCCCACTCGGCATCAGACGACGCTGCGATGGATTCTTCTCCATTTGGCGACGGATGATGCCGTTGTATACGGGATGAACCGTTGGGTCGTCGAAAAGTTTTATTCCTGTCATTATATTTTCACCGAACGAGATATTGAACGATTTCTAAACCATGAGGACCAATCTTTGCGTTCATGGGCTGTAGAGAGTTTACGTTCCAATGATACAGAGAAGCAACTGAACTTCATGGTACCAATGCTTGAGGATTCTGCTTCAACGGTTCTGCACAGAGTCATGACGCGAATACGCTCGTTGCCCATCGATGCTCAACAGAAACTCGACCTCATTCAACCAGTTCTTGATTCACAATGTAATGTGGCCATACCCCACATTGGCCATCTTGAGATTGCTCCAACGACCAAGCTTGAAATCCTGAAGCCCTACCTTGAAAGTGGGAACAGCGATCAGATGGTGAACGCAATACGCGCTTTGCGACACTCAGGTAGTGAGCAAACTGAACAGATATTGATTTCGAAATTGAACGATGAAGATGATGCCGTGATTCGCTGCCTTCTGCAGAGTATTGAATCGTTTGGGCCATGGTTTGAATCTCAAATCCCATCGTATTATGAACGTCCAAACCTCCACCAAGCATTACTTTCAGCACTTGAGAGAACCGACGGTTTCTCTCCAGTACCTTACATTGCTCATCTGTTGAACGGTCAACGAAACACCATCATCGTACGGGGAATTTCCACACTTGCTAAGATTGGATGTGAACAAGCCATCAAGGCCATTGGCAATTATCTCTTAGCGTTCAAATCGATTTATGTTCGTAGAAATGCGGCCGAATATCTTGGCGAAACAGGCCATGAATCGGCACTCAAATACCTTGAGGCTGCATTGAAAGATGTTTCACCCGGTGTTCGACAATCTGCACTACGCTCAACCGCCCAAATCCATGCAGTTCAGCATTCATGGTAGGCTGAACTACTCTTCCTGACTGATTCTTCCATTCAATTGGCGCGCCAAAGTTTCTTGTTCTTCAATGGTGTTTCTTAGAATGAGTCCGTGTAAGGTGTTGATTTTCCTGTTCTCAACGAGAGAGTTCACTTGACGTTCAAGTAAATACAATTCTTCATTGTCTTTTGTCTCACGAATTTCAGAGCGCAACGATTCAAATCTCCTTTTCTTCGAAATGAAGAAATACAGATACACTGGGATAAGTAGAAACGGGATTACCAATTCTTCTGTGACCACTTCAATGATGCCTGAGATTGAGATTTCAAAGGCTTCAGCATCATAGGATGAGGTGGCTTCGAAACCCCCGAGGTAAAAGAAGCCGGTATTAATGCCAAAATACTGGTTGAATGGAGTTTTTTCGACGTCCAATGGATCTGAGCCACGGTCTTGTTCGATGATGTCCGGCCAACCGTCGTTGTCATCGTCATCATCAATAGCATCCGGTAACGTATCGAAGTCGGAATCTTCAGGAACTGAATTCGGGTCCATCGGGTCGTAGTATGTGAGGACCAACGAGGCGGCTACTTCCATCTCGTTCGAGATACCATCTCCATCGATGTCCGTGTCAAGTACGTCTGGAATCCAATCCAGGTCCATGTCTGAGCAACCAAACAAAACTTCTCGACTCGTTCCGAACTTTAGAGGACAATCATCGGTGATGTCGAGGTTAACCTGGTCTGCCCACATATCACCGTCTTGGTCGCTCCATGCATCCTTTCTCAGTGGAAAAACATCGGCTCCATCCGTGTAATTCCAAGAATCGTCAGCATCAGAAAACCCGTCTCCATCAGAATCAAGACAACCAATCCGGTCTTCAGTAGAATTTCCAGCAACTTCAGGGCATGCATCCATTTCATCGAATCCATCATCATCGGAATCGACAAATGAAATTTTTACTTCTTTAAGTTCGGTGATGTCAGACTGAACCTCACTCAAACTGAAAGTGAACAACATGACCAAGGTCAGGAGGAGGGGTACTACGGCTTTGTTACGCACAACTGCTTTACACCCATTGTGTTTATCAAACCAACTGCTTACATGCCACATCGGCGTAAGAATCAAGAGGGATATTCTCTACGCCAAACCATGAAGTCCGGTACAATCTGTCTTTCTCTTCTTTTGCTTATGCTGACCTTCTCACCAGGCTGCATTAGCGGTGACGATGCTGAAAAGTTGGAACCTGTACCTGCATTTTCAGTTGTCGCTGACGATAATATGACTTATTCTTCTGATAATTTGCTTGGAACACCTTACATTCTTCATTTTTCAGCCTCATGGTGCAGTCAGTGCAGAGCAACAATGCATGCGGTGGATGCACAACTTTCCGAACACACCTACCTCATCGTTTCAACCGATGATTCGGACTCAACCAAACTTTCAGATTGGCATCTTCAAGTCAATGAAAGCCAAGCCGACAGCACCGTTGCGGCACCTTTCTCGGCCAATGCTGCTCTTTCATCGACTTTGGAAATCAACAATACGCCTACGCTTATCCTCGTTGGTAGCGATGGCTCAATGATTGACCGTCATTTTGGCCCGATGACCGAAACCAGCGTCATCGACGAATTTTGGTCTCAGGCAGTTTGATGTTGTTCAAAACCGTGGGGCAGTTCAAAGACGAAGTAGAGGTTTTGATTGTCTTCCTTAAGGAGGCATTTGAACCCGCATTCCGTCAAGAGCATACTGATTCCATCAGCTAAACTCCCGCTGTGTTCAATGTTGAAACTTTCGAAATAGGCTTCCCAATCCATTCCGTCTTCTTTCCGTAGATCATCGAGAACTTCTCTAATTCTCTCAAGTGGCATTTGATTTTGTTCGGTAGAGAGCGGCAGCGAAGCGATACCTGCTCGCACGAAAAGAACGGGCATGGGGACGGGTACATGGGGGGCCAGAACTGTTTCAGCGTCCATGCGCACGTCTTCAAGGGGCGCCTTACTCAACGGTGGGATGGCAACCTCCGCTGAAAAGTCATAAAAATGACGATCTTCATTTTCAAGAGCGTGGATGTATCGGACAGTACCTTTCGTCTCAAGAATGAACTGATGTGGATAAAGTCGGAATAGGATGACATCTATGTCTTCACCCATCATCTCGGTTTTTTCTTTGAATTGTTCAAGACTACCGTGCTTGAGGAAAAGTCGTTCCAACCTTTTGGCGGAATACGGTTTTCCATTCTTATTACTCAACTGAATTGCTTTCTTCAAATCTCTCTTCAAGCACGCGATGGCTTGTTCTTTGTCGAGCTCAAGATACACCGGTTCAACTTCATCTTCCTCTGTTACAGGAACGTTTGCCGCAAGGGTGGCCGAACTCTCTTCGGGGGGGATTTGGTACTCAACCCATTCTCCAATGCCCCATAGGTCGTACTCTTCCACTGCGATTTCTTGCGATAAAGCGAGTTGATGAAGTTCCGAAAAAAGTTGTGCCATCTGGCGGTCGACCTCATCGATTTCGCCGTAGACTTGGGTGATGAGAAAACGAATTGCTTGGTCAGTAATCTTTGTTCTTCCACGGATTTCTTCTCGGCCGATGGCTAGGACGATGTTGTTCCTGGTTTGGTTGCAGAGATAACACATCCCGACACACTGTGGGAACTCTCCATCATAGGCGTTTTTCCCTCCATATCGCACTGGAACAATGTGCTCAACCGTGAATCCATGTATTCCGTTTCGTGGAAGCATTTGAACACCGCAAGTTGGGCAATCTGTCCCTCTTGATTTCCGTACCAATGGCCGAAGTTTCGTTTGGTCACGTCTCGTCGGCGGTCGATGGTTTTCGAAGTGTATTTGCACAGCTTTTTGCGCTGCCAATATGTGTGCTTCTAAGCGCTGTTGCCTGAGAATAGCCCGCTTTTCGACCATTTTCTCGTGATTGGAACGTTCAGTGAAAGAAACAAGTCCATCTTTAACTCGGAATTCATCCGGAAAAAGACGGTCAAGTCTACTCTGAAGGGTAAGGTTCCCTTTGAAGTCCAACTTTTCGAACACTTCTTGCTTTGAACCGTTCTGCCGATAAAACGTTTTCATGCTCGGATTCACTTGTGCCGCTTGGAAGACCATTTCTGAGAGGTGTGCATAGAACAGTGTTTTCAAACCCTCATCCATGCATCTCACCTTCCAACAGATTGGAACTCAGTGGAATGTCTTGCTGACCCGATTTAAAAGGTTCGCAATCAGAAATACTCTCAACTATTGGAGTTGAGATTCCTCTGACGCAGCGCTTCTAAAGCAACAACACTGACGGCCACTTGTAGGTTGTACGATGGAACAAACCCGTCCATTGGAAGTAACACGCAAGCATCTGAAGCATCCAATACCTCAGCACTGATGCCTTCTTTCTCTGCTCCAACAACAAGCATTACATTGCCCGTTAAGTCTTCATCCCAGGGTTCATGAGTGCCCACATCTTCAACTGAAATCAATCGAAAGTTTGTGTTTTTGATGGCTTTTAGAATCTCTTCAGTCGTACTGTAGACCACTGGGATAAATCGGTCGGCACGCATGCTTGAGCGTCGAATTGTTCGTCGCTCTTCATGGGTCTTGGCGACGTTAAGAACGACTGCATCTGCACCAGAAACTTCGGCAGTACGGATTGCAAATCCAAGGTTCGTTGAATACGTGACGCCGTCGAAAAACCATACTGTGCCGCCTCGCTTAAGCACCTGTTCTAAATCACCGTTCGGAGTTCTACCAATGAGTGCTAAAGCATCAACATGACCGTCCGCTGACATGCGCCAAAGATCGTTGGTCGAACCTTCTTCAAGCGGGATATTCATTTCTTCACACAGCCGTCGGATCTCTGTGGTATCTTTGTCTCTGTCAACCAAAACCATCTCGAGGTCATCTCGAGAGTGCAGCGCAGCCAGCACAGCCGCAGCGCCTGTGATTTGACCTGCCATGGATGGCCGTGGTCCGCAGTCCTCATGAGGCTATCCGCACTGGGGTGGCTATGGCGAAGAAACACAGTGCGAAATTTTTAGCGGTGGTCGAGGCGGCAAGAGCAGAGATTCCAGAATGCGACGCCGGAGAATTACGCTCGATGCTTGCTGATGGACAACCGATAGTTGTCCTGGATGTTCGTGAACGGCATGAGTATGAAGCCGGACATCTGGTCGGTTCGGTTCACATCGGCAAAGGTGTTCTTGAGCGTGATATCGAGAAGCATGAATTCGAAGAGAATACTCGTATGGTTTTGTATTGTGGTGGTGGCTTCAGAAGTGCAATCGCAGCCAAATCCTTGAAAGAAATGGGCTACAGTAAGGCTTTCTCTCTTTGGGGTGGCTGGCGTGGAATCCAAGCAGAAGGTCTCCCAATCGAATGAGATTCTCCTACGATTTACGCGAGCAGCACGCGTTTTATACCAAAACGATGCACTCCAATCGCGTGGACAAACTCATAAAGGGGAGTTAAGTCGGCAGGATGCTGAGAAGCGCAGGTGTTCATTATGACTCGGGGATTGTATCAACATGTTCGTGAAACTTGGAAGCAACCAAAAGAGGCTACGCCTCACATGTTCCGCCAGACCCGTATGG
>JABGTJ010000025.1 GCA_018691345.1 Methanobacteriota archaeon | reverse complement strand
CCTGACCCGGAGTATCGACAATCATGACCTCGCCGGTCAATGCGTGAAGTTGGGCAGCTACATCGCCAGCCTGAGCAGCCAGCAAGTCGGCAGCCAAAATCTGAGCGCCGTTTGGTCCCAAATCATACTCTGCCATGACTTCTGTCAAGGAAATTAAATCTCGAACGTCAAACTCAGCATCATAATGAACGCGTTCTGCTCCAGGATCGAGGTTGACTGCAATGGCGTCGGTCTCTAAAAAGCGTGACCAGCGCTGGAATGAAGTTACCAACGACGACTTTCCTGCACCTGCAGTTCCAACAACAAAAAGCACTGGGGGTGTGCCACTATCCATTCCGACCATGTGTAATCCTCTAAACCACCCTACATCAACATGATGGCACTGACGCACCTTTACCGACCAAACTGCGTTTTTTTTCTAAACTAAGGGGGCGAACGGTTATGTGCTCAATGAGTATGGGGGTGTTGTTGCTTAAGCAGCCTACACGGAGGAATTGAATATGAGCGAAGAAAAACCACCTATGCCACCCGGATTACCACCAATGCCTCCAATGCCTCCTGCTCCACCGGGTATGGACACACCTCCTGCCCCTCCAATGGATGCACCACCTGCTCCACCGGGTATGCCTGCTATGCCACCTATGCCTCCAATGCCAGAGATGGGCGCTCCGCCTGCTCCACCAATGGACGCACCACCTGCTCCGCCAGGCATGCCAGCAATGCCGCCCATGCCCGAAATGAGCGCACCACCAATGCCACCTATGCCTGGAATGGATGCACCTCCTGCACCTCCTGGCATGGATGCGCCACCTGCTCCTCCAATGCCGGAAATGGATGCACCGCCAATGGATGCACCACCAGCACCTCCTGGTATGCCGCCTATGCCTCCAATGCCAGAGATGGATACTGCACCAGCGGTTGATGCTTCTGCACTTCTTGGTGGCGCACCACCAGCACCTCCAATGCCAGAAATGGACACTGCACCAGCTGTTGATGCTTCAGCACTTCTTGGTGGCGCACCGCCAGCCCCTCCAATGCCAGAAATGGATGCACCGCCAATGGATGCACCACCTGCTCCACCAGGCATGCCACCTATGCCACCAATGCCAGAAGCACCACCTGCGATTGACAGTTCCGCACTGCTCGGTGGCGCACCACCAGCACCACCTATGCCTGAAATGGAAGCCGAACCTGCTTCTGACGCTGCCTCTACGCTTGGCGGTAGTGCAGCATTGCTTGGTTCACCAGTTGAAGAATCAGTTGAAGAAACAAAGGAGATTCCTACTTTGCCGAGCACACTTGCTGCTGACCCAGTTCTTGGTGCTCCCGACAATCTCGTCGGAGAACAAGCTGGTGCTGTAATTCGAAGCAGTGCTGAAGTTGATGACGTCCTTGGAGACAAACTCGAAGGTACATTGCACGAAGTCGAAAAGTCTACATTGAACGCTGACGGTGAAATCATCAAACAGACGGTTAAGGGTCTACTTACCGTGAACAATCCATCTGCTGAAGACCGAATCTACGACATCGATGTATTGCTCGACCATGCTGATTCAACCGATATCGGCGGAGACCATGTTTCCGTTGATGAATTGGAAGCAGGATCGAACTACAGCATGAAGTACAAGGTCTCCGGAAAGAGAATGTTGGTTCTACGAGAACGTCTCGACACCAACCCCGCACGCTCACAAGAACACTCGATGTCAGTCGCATCTGGTGAAGAGGGTGGCCCTGTCGCACTGGAACTCGAAGTTGAAAACACGGCCCCTGTGGGAATCCAAGGTGTCACCGTTACTCGCCCGCTTCCAGACGAATTGACGTTTGAGAACACCGGAGTTGCTACCGTTGAAGGAAGCGAACTCGTATGGAATGTTGGCGATATGGCTGCAGGTGAAAAGCAAGTCCTCAGTATTGAGGGAACCATCGTCGTATCCGGTACAAAAGCAATCGACGCAGGTGTTGCGTCTGCGACCTACACATCCGATTCGACGCTCTCGAACTTGAACTTCCGGGAACTCGATGCATTCTGCCGTGGATTCTCGTACATGCGTGTACGTGAAGACGAACGCCCAGACAACTGGCTTTGCCGAACCACATTTGAAAACCGTTCTTCGTTCGCTGTAGATTTGGTGAAACTCCAAGTCCGAATGAAGGGAAGCGAAGACTTGCTGTTCGACATCGGCGATGTTCGTCAAGATGTCAAGCCTCATGGTAAGTGGGAAAGCGACGAACGCTCTGTTATGGCGCTTTCAAAGCCTGATTTCACCACAAATCTCGCTTACACCATCCTTCCTCGAGCCTCACGAAGTACCGAAGGTTCCATTTCTTTGCAATCAAAGAAGTTCGAAGTCGTAGAAGCAGACTTGTCCAAGTCGTATTCAACAACTGGACTTCGGTCGTTCCGAAAGCAAACAGTTCACGCTACATTGACCTTAACCAACAACGGTTCAGCCGACATCAACTTGATGCGAATCACCGACGATATCCCTGGACTGTTCGATGCACCTGATGCTTCGAAGATTTCAATCAAGGTGAATGGAAAAGATATCGATGCAGATCAAATCAAAGCAGAAATCAACAACGGCATTACGCTTGAAAAGAACAACCGTTCACCAGATGGTGATGGTTACACCTACACGATTACCGTCGGAGCCCGAGGCCCTGTTGGTCTAAAGCCTGGTAAGAACATGACCATTGAATACGAATTGGTTGCACCAGGCCCAACTGAACACGAAGGCCTCACCGTCAGCGCACCTGCCCGAACAGAATTCAGCGCAGAACGGTATGGTCCAGTTTGCACACGAGACGCAACAGAAGCACCTTCCGTCAACATCATCCACAACCGAAGAAAATTCGGTGCAGGTAAGATGACACAGAAAATCGGTGGGAAGGGACGCCATGAAGTCTTGATCATGTTCAACAACGAAGGCGACACTGGACTCAAAGACGTTACCCTCAAGGACGTCATCCCCGAAAACTTCGAGATTAAAGACTGGCTTATCCGTGGAAACGGAGAGAAGCGAGATGACTGTGAAATGACCAGTGAAGAAGGCGAAGATGGAACTCATCTTGCTTGGAACATCCCATTGGTGAACAAGGACGAAGAAATTATGATTTCGTTCGAAATCACCGGTCCTGGAGCCATTGATGGAGAACTTGGAAACATCTTCCACGGTGTTCATTTCGGTGACGAAGACGAATCCATTGATGCACCTGCACCTGCAAAGGAAGAAGCTGAGGAATCAATCGAAGAGCCTGCTGAAGAAACAACCGAAGCGCCCGCTGAGGAAGCATCTGAAGAGGATGCTGTCGAAGATTCTGAAGAAGATGCTGAACCAAAGGTCTCCTGGAGAGAAGATGTCTTACTCCGTGTCATGGCAGCCGCTGGAATTGATGAAAGCAACCGTGATGCATTTGTGGCCCACGCTGCAAACTTCGACTTGGATGACAACGGTTACCTCAAGAAGGCAGAACTTGAAGCCGCTGCTGATGCTTGGAACTCCGAAGGTGCTGAAGAAGCAACTGAGGAGCCAGCCGCTGAAGAAGCCGCTGCTGAACAAAAAGCATGCCCAATTTGTGCTGCAATGAATGCTGCTGATGCAACCACGTGTTCTGTTTGTTCGTTCACCTTCTGAACGGAAGGCACTTCAGTCCGCTGAATATTAGCGGTCAAAGGTGGAATTCTGGACGTTTAGATTTCAGTGTTAGCATGAACACTTAGTGAGTGCATGAGTTCTGAAACATCCTTTGATAAACACCATTGTCCGGCAACGGATTATGGAATCGTCCACCGACTCCTCGCTGTTTGAAGGCCGGCTGTTTTTCCGACTTGGAGAGTTCACTCACGACCATCGTAAGAAGGTCCTCGCTTTCGGAATTCTTGCTTGTTTGGGCATGGCTTCATTGATTTCCATCGGTCCTGACTGGGCAGAGGGTTGGGGTGAAGGCGATCTCGAGTCGGTTGATGCACTGGCCATTATGGACAATGCATTCATCGAATCCGGTACCAACGTCGAAAGCACTCAAGGATTCGTTTACCTTGTACGGCACGATACGCTCAACGATTCATCTGAACTCTGGCAACAAGAGGTTATTGATGCACTGGCAGAGTTTGCCGCACTTCCAGAT
>JABGTJ010000046.1 GCA_018691345.1 Methanobacteriota archaeon | reverse complement strand
GCGTAGAAATGCTCGCAGGATGTGGGTTAGATGAAAATACCACAACCTCGTTGGCAGGAGAGGGTTTTGAGGTTCAGCGAGATGAACTCATCGATGCACTCTATGCGACCATGTTTGAATCCATTGGCCGAGAGAGAATCCATGACATCGTTCTATAGAGTATTTTGTTCATTGCATGTACTTTGTAAAAACAAGTGCATAAAAGGCAGAACACTTACCTAGTAACATGGGCGAAGTCGTTGTTGGAATCTCTGGAGCATCCGGTGCCATCTATGGTAAACGCCTGGTAGAAGTGCTTTCATCCAAAAATATTCCAGTTCGGTTGGTCGTCACCAATGCAGGAGAAATCACCCTCAAGCACGAATGCAATACCACAAAAGAGGCACTCGCTGAGGAGACAGGAGCACTGCTGGAGAACGACAAGAACATCGGCGCCAAATCAGCATCTGGCTCTGCCAACATCGATGCGGTTGTACTGTGCCCTTGTTCTGGCACGACCCTCGGCAAACTCGGCGCAGGAATCGGAGATAACCTCATCACTCGTTCAGCGATTGTTGCACTGAAAGAGCGAAGGAAACTCATCATCGTACCACGTGAAGCGCCTTACGCTACTGTTCATCTCGAAAACATGCACAAACTTTCGCAATGGGGTGCAATCGTTATTCCTGCATCACCAGGGTTCTACAACCATCCAAAAACCATTGACGACATGGTTGATTTTGTTGTCGCAAGAATCCTCGACCACATCGGGATTGAACATAAACTCGGCACACGTTGGACAGGCGACGAAATCGACTGAACTTTCAACCACGGCCTTCTTGAACCATAACTGGTTGTGATGTTCATGGACGAGACGCAACTGTCCCAACATTCCGTGGCAGAACTCAAAGAAATGCTGCGCAACAAAGGCATGGCTGTTGGTGGAAGAAAGGCAGACCTCATCGCAAGGTTGAGCGAGTCATCGACCGATATCGACGCTGTGTTCGAAGATCTCTCGATTCAGGAACAGATGGTCAGTCTCGAAGATGATGACGTACAGGCCGGCCCCTTAACATTCCAACAACGAATAAGAACGCCCGTTTACGGGCCTCTGAATCTTGGAGCAGTCATTGCCATTGCAATGGCCGTCATCATGGTCACTGCCACAATCCTTGTGTTCAAGCCAACTTGGCTTGGATTTGAACGCGAATACGACTATGAGTTAATTGATTTCGACCAAGACCAAGCTCGAAATTTCGCTCAAGACCTGGTGAATCTTGGCCACCCCGATTGGGAAGGTCGAATGAGTGGGACTGTCGAGGAAACCAACACCTCACTGTACATTCTTGACAAGTTGCAAGACATGGGATACACGCCTGAAAACAACGAGTTTCAAGTCCCAATGCATCATGTGAATTCAGAACCCAGTTTTAGGCTCTGTGTACGTGGACCAATATCTCTAGCGTGTGAGGGATTTTTTGCGGCTAATTCTCAAGTGACACCTTTCCAACATCGCTCCGACTATGTGATTCAAGGATTCTCTGGCCAATCAGAATACATGTTCAATGAAGAAATTTCAGTCACGGATTTGGGAAACGGCACCGATGAAGCATTATGGCAAACAGCCACGGGAACCATCGGATATGTTCGAGGAGACAGTTCCAAGATCGGTAACACAGAATTGTACAGCAACGCTGCAATCAACGACTTGGCAGGACTCATCAGCGTCAACAAAAACTACCAATGCGGAAAGATAGAGGGCAACGATTGTGTACCGATTTTCAAGGGAACGAACTACGACGCCTTAGTCGAAGCAAACGGTGGAAGCCTTCCAACTGACATTCCGTTTATTTCGATGTCAAAAGACGCTGGAGAAATTTTTGAAGCCATGGTGATCAACTCTAGTGAGCCTGCTTCTATAGAACTCATCATCGATGTTACTAACGATCAAGAACGAACCATCTATGTGCCGTGCGGTAGTATTCAAGGTCGTACTTCTGAGGTCGTAATTGCCGGAGGTCACCACGATACTGTCTACCATGCACAAGGTGCAGTGGATGACTCATCGGGCAGCGCAAGTATCCTCGAAATGGCTCGACAACTTGCTGAAGTCATCAATGAAACAGGAACTCCAGAGCGTACCATTCGATTCTGCACTTGGGGTGGCGAGGAAGAAGGACTGTGGGGTAGCCGAGCATATGTAGCCCAAATGCAGAGCAGTTTACGGGACAACCTAAGACTCTACATCAACCTCGATATGAACCATGTTGATGCGGACTTTGCAAACCGTGGTAATTCGTTGCAGTTGTTTACCAACAACAAAGATGACTATGACCACATCGTCCGAATTACGAACCTCTACAAACAGGAAAGAAGTGAAATTGCTGACAAATACGATATCCAATTCAGTTTACTCGATGGAGCGCAGGGCGATGCTGATCAAATGCCGTGCAATTCGGATCACTGTCCGTTTGTCTATGACTTGGGCGGTAAGAACGGACGGGCTGCTGTGTGTTACGGCAGCGGCAGCTGGGAATACCACACATATCTTGACACGATGGACCGGTTTAATGAAGAATCACTGGATGTTTCAACGACTGTGTACGGTACATACATGCGGTTGCTCGCTTACGACCTAGATGCTTGATAGCGAGACTTTCAATAACTGAAGCAGGTGGCTTGACGCATGGTCGCTCCGAGTGCATGGGCATCTCACATTTTGGTCACCTCCAAATCTGAGGCTGTTCAAATTAAAGACAAAGTGAACAAGTTGAAAGATTTCCAAAAGCTTGCTCGTAAGAAGAGCACGTGCCCTTCGAGCCAAAAAGGTGGAGACCTCGGCTGGTTTCGCAAAGGACAGATGGTTCGAGAATTCGAAGAAGCAGTGTGGACCATTCCTGTGGCAAGTGTTTCTGAACCTGTCAAAACCCAATTTGGATATCACCTGATATGGGTCCATGAGAGAGACGAATAGGTGATTGAATGACGTTTCGCGTAGCCTTAGAATCCTACACAGTCATGGCAAAACACGGATACTTTAGCCATGAACATGAGAATGAACAACCGTTTGTATTCAGTGTTTGGACGACACTGACCGAACAACCAATCGAAGAGAATCTCGATAACACATTGAATTATGCCGACATCCAAATGGCTATAGACGAAGTGATGTTAAATGCCAAACAACCTATTCTTTTGCTGGAAACTATGGCGCATCGGGTTGCTGAAATGTTGAAATTAAAATCCAACGTCGCATCCATCCATGTTCGAATAGAAAAACCAGAGGCGCCATTGCCGCATCCTGGAGGATTAGCTGTAGTTGAACTCGAATGGAGTCGAAACTGAGCGAGCCTTGAAACACAACAACATCCACGCCTCCTCATGGCGGATGAAATTCAACGCGTGTTTGTACCGTCTGCTATCGAGGAGGGTGGGGGCTCCATTGCCCTTGGCTGCTTCTCGAGCGAAGAAACTGCATGGCAAGTCCTCCGTAGTTTCCTCCAAAAAAGCGATCAAATGCTGCTGGTGTCATCTTCAGTGGTGGTATGGGATATCGATGTGATTGGAGAAAACGGCATTACAGTACTCTCAACAATGGAGTGCAAAGATTGTCCAGTTTGTGGGCGACGTACGTTTTGGTTGGATTTAGATAATTTCTCTGCACTGTGCCACGGTGATGCTTGCGCTGCTTGGATCGAAGAAAGCACGGTTGAACCCGGCGTCATCGACTGTGGTTGGCCTCCGGTTCGATTCCTCAAACAAGCCAAGGACATCCAAGAAGCATTCAGTGAATTGTTCAAAATTGGAGACAAGATGAGAGCCGTATCTCGTGTCAACTCTCTCGGAGAACAACAACCTCAGGCCATGATGGATGAATTTGAAAGCGCCACCAAGAGCGATTCAAAATATTGAGTTTAGGACAAGTGGACCTATGAAACTAAAGGCAAATAAACCAAGGAAAACAAACATCCAAATTCGCATTTGTTTTTGATTTCTTTCGTCGCGGCTGTTCTTATCAATACACTCTTGGTCTTTACAGACTCGAGGTTCAGCGGACATTTTGATGGGCGTGAAACAAACTCGGCAGTGTTTGTGAGGTTGAACTTTACCTGTTGAGAGTGAGCCTCGAGCCTTGTTGGTCATCTTCGCAATGTTCTCTTTAACTTTTGATGCATCTACCATATGTCCACCTCATTGAATCAATGTACCCTCAAACGATTGGCCATCCAACGCCTGTTCAAGGCGTAGTGTTTCCCTTCCATCAAGAACTGCGAGTGTTATGGCTGCGTCTTTTGCCCAACCGACTGCAATTGGATCGATAACAGCTGAGGCACCCGGAGAAAGTGGCTCTCCAATTCCAGTGATTTCAGCCAGTTGGTCAAACGTCATCATACTGAATGATTTAGCATCATCATGCATTCGTGGGTCTTTGTCAAAGACATGTGAAACGTTCGTAGCGATAATGCAGTGTCCTGCGCCAGCGTCTCGAGCAAACGCAACAGCGACCGCATCGGTCGTGTGACCTGGAGTAGTACCACCCATTATGACCAAATGGTGTTGGTTCAAAAGTTCCGCCGCTTGCTGGGTCGTGGTTGGTATGACAGGCGCCACATCACAGCCGATGTCAAGGAGAACCTGTTGGATAATGGTCGCATTAAGACGAGTCGCTGCAATACCTACTTCATCGAGTCGATGTGCATCACTGACCATGGTCTTTGCTAAATCAATACCTTCTCGGGCAGGCAGACCCCCCCCCACAACAATTCCAAGATGGCGCCCATTACCTTCGATGTGAACGGCTAATTGCCGCAGTTGTCCAAACCAAGCCGTTCGCTGCTCCGATTCTTCTGGCCGAAGCAGACTACCTCCGAGAGCAACAACTTGGCGACGGGTCATCAAACCATCCTCACGCGTCCATACTTTGAGACTATCCCCCTAGAAAGACCGAGCAAGCCCATCCTGCAAGCAAAAACTTCTGTCGAATTGATTCGGTAGCACAAGAGAGTTGAAGACCCCTCAACGATGCCGTTAGGATGAGGCCAACCCTATGTCTGACGAAGCAGTTCTGGCAACGCGCAGACTTCGCCTCAAGATGGCGCTGGAAGACCTACGAGAAATGAAGGGGTTCGGGACAGAACTGGTCACCATCATCATCCCTCCTGACCGACAAGTCTCTGATGCTCGTGCTCTTCTGCAAAACGAACACGGTCAAGCCGCTAACATCAAGTCCAAAGGAACACGGAAGAATGTCCAAGGGGCGATTGAATCGGCACTTTCCACGCTTTCGAACTACAAGAATGCAGGCGAAAACGGAATCGCTTTGTTCGTCGGTTCAATTATTATCGGCAACAACAAGAATCGAATGATCAATGTGGTTGTTGAAGAACCGCCGCAACCTTTGATTTCATTCCGCTACCGATGCGACTCTGTGTTTGAATTAACTCAACTTGAAGATATGTTGGTTGACAAGAAATCGTACGGACTCTTTGTCATTGACCGTTCTGAGGCAGCATTTGGAATTGCATCGGGGAAAAGAATCCACGTTCAAGAACACCTTGTATCAAACATCATGGGTAAGCACCGCCAAGGTGGTCAATCTGCTCAGCGTTTCGAACGGCTCATCGAAGAAGCGGCCCACAATTTTTTCAAGCGAGCTTCTGAACACGCATCATCGTATTGGCTACCAAACCTCGAAGACATCCAAGCGATTATTGTTGGAGGACCCGGCGCAACAAAAGATTTCGTGGTTAAGAACGATTATTTCCATCACGAAATAGGAAAAAAGATTGCTAAAACTACATTTGACGTCGGCTATTCAAACGACAGCGGAGTACGTGAATTGGTTGAAAACGCTGGCGCTATGATGGGTGAAATTGAACTTGATGCCGAACGTCAAGTGATGAATGTATTCTTGGGAGAACTCGTAAAGTCCGCACCGAAAGCCACCTATGGTGAAAAGATGGTTCGAGAGGCACTCGACCAAGGTGCGGTCGGAAGACTTCTCATTTCTGAAGCATTGAGAAAGAATTCGCTGACCCTGCAATGTGGCTCATGCAATCACGAATGGGATGTGAGCATCGGCCGAAGTGACGCAATACCTGATTGCCCGTCATGTAAAGCATCAGGAGACAATGCAAAAGAATTGAAAAACGTCCCACTCATCGACGAATTAATCGTCATGGCTTCGAAAAGCAATACCGAAGTCGTCTATATATCGATAGATACCGAAGAAGGCTCGCAACTCCTTTATGGATTCGGTGGCCTAGCAGGAATTTGTCGATACCCTATGATGTGAGGTGAAATCATGTATATGCTCAGAGAAGTACTCGAACCGTTGCTTGAGCATGTCCTCCGATCCATCGGCATAACAAACGAACATTGGAAAAATATGCTTGTTCGCTCCCGAGAGCACGATCAAGGAGACCTATCCCTCCCTTGTTTCCCGTTCGCTAAAGAACTCGGTAAATCACCGATGGACATCGCTCAACAAATCGCTGACTCCCTAGCATCGCATCAAGCCATAGGAGAAGTCAACGCCGTTGCCGGGTACTTGAACATCAAAGCGAACCCGGCTTGGCTAGCCCAACAAGTCATGAACGATGCAATCCGAATAGGAGATGCATACGGAAAGAAACCCGCTAATGACACTCACATTCTTATTGAACATACATCAGCAAATCCCAATGGTCCATTCCATGTTGGGCGTGCTCGAAATGCAATTTTAGGCGACACATTGGTACGGTTACATCGGCTTTTCGGCAACAACGTTCGTGCCGAGTACTATGTGGACGACATGGGAAAACAAGTCGGAGTTCTTGCATGGGCACTGGAACATTTGGGCAAAGAAGAAGTTGAAAAAACGCTCACCGGCCGTGAACCAATTAATGAAAAATGGCAAGGTAAAGCCGACCATGAACGCGTACGATGGTATCAAGCGGCTCAGGCTATTCGTCAAGAACGCGCAGACAAAGATGAGATTGAAAATGAAATTGGACGTATGGTCCATGCCAGTGAACACGGTGATGAAGTCGTCCTCCAGGCGTTTCAAGACGCTTACCAGCCCGTTCTGGATGGAATGCTGTTGACGTTGAAACGGCTCGGGATTGGTTTTGATACCTTCACCAAAGAATCTATGTTCGTCACAAACGGTGATGTATCAGAACTGATGGAGAAATTCAAGACGTTTGAGATCCATGGAACTGCAGACAACGGTGCTGAATTCCTCGACCTTGGAGCACGTGGCTTGAAAGGAAAAACTGAGTTCTTCTTCCGAAGAGGCGACGGCTCTTCGCTCTATGCGACACGAGACATTGCATATCACATTTGGAAATGGAAGCAATGTGACCTCCTGATCAATGTGCTTGGAGAAGACCATAAATTACAAGCAAAGCAAGTCGGAATGACGCTCAATGAACTGGGCGAGAAAACACCTGATGTCTTGTTCTACTCCTTCATTAAACTTCCAGAAGGAAAAATGTCAACACGCAAAGGGAATGTGGTTTACATGGACGACTTGCTGGAAGAAGCGCAAGCGCAAGCCGCTGCAGTCGTCGGAGATATTCACCCTGATTACTCACAAGAAATGGTCGAAAAAATTGCCGAGGCTGCCGGAACATCAGCTGTACGATTTAACATCATCAAGGTGAGCCCCGATAAAGGATTCACATTCCGTTGGGAAGAAGCACTTGCCTTCGAAGGTGGCTCCGCTCCATTCATCATGTACAGTCATGCAAGAGCATGTTCTATAG
Organism: Methanobacteriota archaeon; assembly: GCA_018691345.1. Classification (GTDB taxonomy): domain Archaea; phylum Thermoplasmatota; class Poseidoniia; order Poseidoniales; family Poseidoniaceae; genus MGIIa-L1. Next base: position 3,031 of record JABGTJ010000046.1, on the reverse strand, counting down.
CAAGAAAATGCACTGAGGCAGGCATCGACATCGCTGCAGCATCAAACTCCAGTGTCGAAATACCGACCTCCATGCCCAAGGGTATGGTCGAATTGCTGAGAACAATGTGCGTCCATCAAGATGTGCTGAGTAAAGCAGTAACAGAACGCAGACCTCATCTTTTTGCAAACCAATTGTTGCAATTAGCGACTTCATTCAACGCCTTTTACCGCGATTGTATGATTCTGCAAGAAGGGGAATTGAATGTGTTTAACTTTCAACTCTCCGAACTGGCACGAAATCTAATGCGAACGAGCATGGAAGGACTTGGAATCGTTCCTGTAGAACAAATGTGAGATCATTGGTCTCTGCGGTACCAACCCTCTGGCAATTCCAGAGGATTATTTGGACGAGCAACTCGAACTCTACGGACAATTTCCAAACGCATAGAGTCCATTCCTACAAATTCTGTTGCCGACATTGTGATTCTGCCTTGAGGGTCATACAGCAATGGCAATTGTGGTTCACCTTCAGAGCCTTCATCCCTCCATTCCTGTTCAGCGGCATTCACCTGGTCCCACAACTCAGGAAGAGGTGTGAGAAGGTCAGCCTTTGAAGTGACAACCATCAGGTCAGTGCCTGGCAGGAGTTCCCGGACGTCTTCCAGAAGGTGCTTCTGCTCATCAATGGAAGTTCCGCAGGCCTCACTCTCATCCATCAGAAACAGTACCAACGAACCGATGTTTTCCAAAGCGGCAATCGCTTGCAGTTCAATCGCATTTCGCTTATCCAACGGCCGGTCAAGAAGACCGGGTGTGTCGACGAGTTGGAATTGTAAACGGCGGTGAGTGAAATGGCCTACGTGGATTTGTTTCGTGGTGAACGGATAATGATTTACCTCCATGTTACCAGAACTCAGCGCAGAGATGAAGGCGGATTTTCCAACGTTGGGTGCGCCACATACCACAATGCACGGAAGAAGTTGGTCGATGGTTGGCAGACGCTTGAGTACTTCACGTGCTTCACTCAACCATGTCAATGAAGGACCAACACGTCGCATGATGGAAGAAATCCGTCCATAGGCTTCACGACGTGCATCGTGCATCAATTCTGTACGCCCTGTACGAACAATCTTCTTGCTGTTCTGACCTGCGATGTTGATTACCTGCTTGCTACCCCATTGCAGCATTGACAGGTGATGACGGTAATCGTCGCAACCAACACAGGCATCGATCATAGAAATATCGAATTGAGGCGATTGGTCTAGTGAAGGCCAAATGTTGACCATGTCTTGGAATGTTGTAGAGATGATGTCTGCGGCTGTTTGCACCATACGATTCATTTGCTTACGAACACGGAAAACTCGGTCGGAGTCGTCCACTCTGTCCGCTGCTTTCTTGGCACGCGAGAATGCTTTGTCCAGAATTTCCTCTTCGAGAAGGACGGTTGGAAGTTTTCGCCACGAGACTTTCATACCCTTCTCCCCGTTCTAAGCCGGTCGCCCACCCTTCAAGAAGACATCCGTTCAACTTGTCTTCAACAATGGTTTCATTGGAGTCGAGGAGCGAGGTTCAAGTAGCCTCGGCTCTTGAACGGTACATGGCCGCTAAGAAAAAGCTGAAAATCACGCTCCCTGACTGGGCAACACCCCTTTGGGAAGACATGGGTTCTCCTGACCTTTCAAAATTTGAAGACGTCCACAATGGCGACTTGCTTGAGCGCAGACATGGGCTTCGACGTGATGATTTGGTCGAGATTCTACTTGATTCCCGCTCTACACCATCTAACGATGAGTCGTGGATGCGAGGCCGACTACTTGCCTCGGGCAAATCCAATATTGAACTGCTCACCGATGACGGAAGAACCGTGTTTCTTGCACGTGATATCATAGCACAGATTGTTTTAATCGCCCACACCCGCCCAGCATACATCGATGACAAAGCACTACTCGCATTCGAAAGAGCTGATATGAAGCGACGTTCGAAACTCCATGAAAAGGTGGAGAAAGAAAGCCAAGGCAGCGATGATGCTCATCTTTGGGGATGAGGTTATGGATGCCCCCAAAGGCTGGGAACTGATTGAAGACCGGCTTATGGCTGAGTATAAATTCCTTGACTTTGCATCTGCAAAACAATTTGTTGATGCAGTCTCCGAACTCTCCGAAAAGGAAAATCATCACCCGGACATTCACTTCGGATGGGGGTACGTCGTCATCGAACTGTTCACCCATGACCAAGAAAAAGTAACTGAACTTGACTATCAACTCGCAGAGAAAATATCTTCTCTCAAACCGGAGTGAGCACGGTGCCTAACGACCCGAAAGGACGGACTGAGCCAGGCTATGAGAGGCATGTGTTTGTGTGTGGACATGAACGCCCAGAGGGTGCATCAAGGCCATCTTGCACACACCGTGGAAGTCTTGACCTCATGCGTTTGTTGAAACGATCAGCGAAGGATGCCGGAATCAAAAATGTTCGAGTCCAAAAATCGGGATGCCTCGACTTCTGTGAATTCGGAACGACATGTGTTGTTTATCCCGAAGGAGTATGGTACTCCCTCCCCGATGAGCAATCAATAGAAGATGTCCTTGAGCACCTTAAAACGGGTAAAGTAGCCAAGCATCTCATGCTTGATTTAACCGAATGATCAGAGTTTGACCGGCCGTGTTGCACCGCATGCTTGGCATTTGAGCAGAGTTGTACGGTCTTGCTTGATGAAGTGCGTATCGGGGGCAGAACATTGACTGCACTTGATGAAGGAATTAACGTAGTTGACAATTGTCTTCTTAATTCTCTTCGGAGGGATACGCCCCTTGAATCGTGCACGAGGACCGTCTCTTGAGCCAGATGTTCCAAGTTCATTCAAGATGTATTGATACACATGATTGTCGTCGCGGTCCATCATTGAGACAACTTCATTGAAGTTTCGAAAAATAGTGTTTTGACCCTCAATCATAATTTGAGGTTCAGGCAAACGCCATCTCGAACGTGAAGAGATTTCTTGAGGTATATTTTCCCGTGCTCGGTCGAGCAGGGACTCGTAATCAAAGTCG
>JABGTJ010000037.1 GCA_018691345.1 Methanobacteriota archaeon | reverse complement strand
TGTGACTCACTCATCAGGGTCTGCAAGTCCAGCCATGTCACCGGTTTGAATGGTCCACTGGCTGGCATAAACACCGTCTGCTTCGACCAATTCATCGTGCAAGCCACGCTCGACCACTGCACCATCAACCATGGCAAGTATCTCGTTGGCGTTTCGAATGGTACTCAAACGGTGAGCAACGGCAATGGTTGCCCGGTCGCTGCCGCTGGCGAGTAGATTTTCTTGTATTCTGCGTTCAGTTTCCGCATCAAGAGCGCTGGAGGCTTCGTCTAAAATCAACAAACTTGGTTGCTTGAGGAGTGCACGAGCCAAAGAGACACGAGCGCGCTGACCGCCACTAAGTTTAGCGCCACGGTCACCGACCATGGTGTCCAAACCGTCCTCCAAATCTTGGATGAAGTCCCACGCACCTGCCAGTTTCAAGGCTGTGCTCAGTTCTTCATCTGTGGATTCTTGGTTGTACCTCACGTTATCACTTACCGTGCCATAGAACAAGAACGGCTCCTGACTAACGAATCCAATTTTATCACGAACGGAGTGCAGTGTGAAATTGTTGAGCGATTGACCGTTGATGAGTACATCGCCGCTGTCAGGCACATAGTATCGCATCAGGAGTTTGAGAATGGTGGTCTTCCCAGCACCGGTGTGGCCCATGACGCCAAGGAAATCTCCGCCTTCTGCCTTGAACGAAATACCGCTCAACACAGTGATGGAGGTACCGGGATACGTGAAATGAACGTCACGGAATTCAACTGAGGTGATCGGTGTGTTCAATTCGATTGCATCCGGTTGGTCAAAGATTGTGGGCTCGAGGTCAATGGTTGCGAAGACGCGCTTAGCCGCTGCTTCTCCACGTTGAAGTTGGTTGATGAGGATACCGAAGATAAACATCGGCATGGTCATTCGAGTACTAATCAGTAAGAAGGTAACCAATTCGCCTGTGGATATTTCACCTTCACCAGCCAACCATCCACCTGCAGTGACAAGAAGGCCAAATGCAACCCCTGCGATAACGTAAATCATTGGTAAAAACCGATTTCGGTCTCGGCTTGCACCCATTGCTTGGTCGCGGTAGTTCCCGGATTCACGAGCAACACGCTCGGATTCCCAAGTCTGGGCGTTGTAAGCCTGCACGACAGAAATACCAGAAATCAAGTTTTCAAGAACGGCATGAATGTCTCCTGTCGATTCTCGTTGTTTGCGGTATTTGCGCTGAACTCTGGTTGAGAACCAGTAGACGCAAGGGATGATGAACAGAATAGGTCCAAACAAGATTCCAGCCAATTTCAGTGACATCGAGGCGAGAATTACAAAAGCGGTAAGGAACGTGAAAACGATTCGTATTATCGATGTCGAAGAATCAGAAACGACGTCTTCTAACTGGTTAACGTCACTTGAGAGAACCGACATCAGTTGCCCTGTTTGACGCATGTCGTAGTACGAAGCCTCCATAGCGATGAGTGAGCGAGTGGCATCCATTCGTAAGTCGTGTTGGATGTTGTAGCCGAGGGTTTGCCACGAATATTCGGAGACTCCTTGGAAGAAAGCGAGCATTACAAAGCCCATGAAAATCATGACACCGTAACCAACTGCTGGTTCTGCGTGAATGGAGTTAACAGCATTTTGAACGAGCATGGGTCCAACCATCACATCGGATGTGAAGTAGTCAACTGCCCATCCAATGGCGACGAAAGGCACCAGATCGACAACACGAGCACAAGCGTTACCGATGAATCCAGCCAAGAGGCGACGAGGATAGCGGAAGGCATAGGGGACGACTCTCCAGACTTGCTTGCCAAGAACTTGCACGCTTTCATTCAGTTCTTCAGGTTCGAGTGATTCAACCTTCGGACCACGGTTTGAGCGTCGCGACATAATTCAATCGCAGGATGCGATGCTCTTGAACCCTCGGTATGGATATCGCTACCACCGAACATCGTAATTTCACCCTTGTGAACAAATCATTGATGAGGGAGCCGCGAGTGTGGCGTAGCATGACGACCAAGCGAAGTATGCGTGCAATCACTTTTTCCGCACTGATGCTCATTCAAGTATTGGCACCAATTACCTATGCAGCACCCTCATCTACACCAACTGTAGCGATTGATACGGATGTGGATTTGGCTCTGTTAAGTGGAATTGGACTTGCACCAAGTGCCGACGCGGCCCATGGATGGTTTGATTCGAGTGACGGCGTGGGTGAAATCGGCCTCTTGTACCGTGATGCAAGCGTCGTTGCTGTTGAGGACTGGTCTTCATGGACAGGGCAGAATTCTGCTTTGAACGGATGGTATGTCCTCACGCACGAAACTCCAATCCCTACTGAGTGGTTCTATGAACTGGAAGATGCTGGAATCGAATGTTTCACGTTCATGCCTCCGAATGGATTCCAATGCGAACTGAACGGCCATACAACCGGCGAACTCGAAAGACTCGATGTTGAAGGGATGGTACAACTCGATGCTGTCGATAAGCTAAGAGAAGACTTGGTGCGTGGAGTTCTGGGAGAGGAGAAGCAATTTTTCAATCCGTACTCCGTCGAAGGCAAAGCCATCGTCAGCATTGTCCTCTCGGGTACCGCCTTGCCTGAAGGCATCGAAAGCCGTGACGATTTGGTGCTCGACTCGCACTCAGGCCGATTCGTCACTCTCGTAGCCGAAACCTCTGGAATCGAATGGCTTGCCTCCAACGGTGCTGTTGAATGGATTGAAACAAGCCCGCACTTCGTATTGAACAACGACGTTGCGGCAACCATCATTCATGCGGATGACCTCCAAGATTCTTCCTTCATGACCGCTCGTGACCCTGGGTGGGGCAGCCTTGACGGAAGTGGAATCGTGGTTACCGTAGGCGACACTGGACTTGACAACGGGGTTAACAACTCAAACACGCACCCTGATTTCAAAGACCACATCAAAGGAATCTACTCCTTCCCAGTCCCACCTTCACAGTGCGCATGGAATGGAAATAACCCCGGCTCATGCGACGACGGTGCAAACGATGACCACGGCCACGGCACACACGTTGCTGGGTCTGTACTCGGTGATGGAACCACTTGGCCGGACGTTCAAGGCATGGCACCAGAAGCCCAACTGTTGGTTCATGCAATCGAACACGGCGGAACCCTCTCAGGTATTCCAAACGACCTTGGTGACATGTTCGACCTTGCAGTTGCCAACGGCAGCCGCGTGCATACGAACTCTTGGGGTTCAAGTGTTGCAGGTTTCTATACAACAAGTTCTATGCAATCGGACTTGAACGCACTGAAAAACGATGAACTTGTCATCATGTTCGCTGCAGCAAACGAAGGCGTAGATGCTGATGGCGACGGTAAAATCGACGAAGACAGCATGGGTTCACCTGCTACGGCAAAGAACGTCATCTCCATTGGAGCCAGTGAAAACCTACGTTCGAATGCAACTGGTTCATGGCCAGTGTGGGCTTCGAACAACATTTCTGGAATGGCCACCTTTTCATCCCGTGGGCCAACCGATGACGGACGATTGAAACCTGATTTCTCCGCACCTGGAACCAACATTCTCTCTACCCGTTCACGAGACCCGGGTGCAGGAGGCAGTGGAGATTACACCTTCATGAGTGGAACGAGTATGGCGACACCGGTATCTGCCGGTGCTACTGCACTCTTACTCCAACATCTCATCGATAACCAAAACGTATCCAACCCATCATCAGCACTTGTCAAAGGTATATTTGCTGCAACTTCGGTCGACATGATGGGGCAGTACAATGACGTCACGGATGGTGCCGGTCAAACTGCACCAAACAATCACGAAGGCTGGGGACGAATCAATCTCTCAAGCGCCATCTCAGCGTCTTTCGTCGACCGTGAATCTCTAAGCACCGGTGATGAGCGAGGTTGGAGCATCAACGTTCCGAATTCAGCACCAACCATGCAAGTTATGCTCTCGTACAACGACAAAACGAGCAGCCCAAGCGTATCTGCCAACCTCGTCAACGATGTAGATTTGGCAGTCAAAGACCCGAGTGGAGTTTGGACAAACCTTTCAGACAGCATCAACAATCTCAAAGGTCTAACGTTTAACTCACCTGCTCAAGGCGTATGGGAAATTCATATTATCGGCACATCGGTCCCTTCAGGACCTCAATTCTTTTCGGTTGCAGTCAACTCTGGCTACGCAATGGTCAACCTCACTCAAGATGCTGATTTTGACGGTACCGTCGATGAGGATGATGATTGTGCATTCACGTTCGGAATTTCCTCCATTGACCGCCAAGGGTGTCCCGACACCGATGGCGACGGATATTCCGACCCCAGTTTTAACTGGACGATTGCAAATGGCGCTGACGTTTTCATCAACGAACCAACACAATGGACAGACCAAGATGGAGATGGATACGGTGACAATCTTGCCGGCGTAAATCCTGATTCCTGTCTGAGTTTATCTGGAACATCGAGCGGAGACCGTTATGGATGCCCTGATACTGACTCCGACACCTATTCTGATGCAGAATCCAACCTTGGTGGTTGGACCGTGTTCCAAGGCGCAGACGGATGCAAGACCGTGTTCGGAACGTCCAGTGGCGATCGAAACGGATGCCCTGATGAAGACGGCGACACCTACAGTGACCCTGATCCGAGCGGAACAAACGGCTCGGTTTGGTTGGTTTCTAACGGTGCTGATGCCTTCCTTGGCGACAGCACACAATGGGAAGATTCGGACGGAGACGGCTACGGAAACAATCCTCCGCCGGCCTCGAACAGCGATGACTGCCCTAACGTTCTCGGCACATCGACAGCAGACCGAACAGGTTGCCTTGACACAGACGGCGATGGTTACTCTGACGCCGATAGTACGGCTTTGGCGCATCCTGCTGGAACTGCAGACGCATTCCCGAATGACGCCACCCAGTGGCTCGATTCGGACGGTGACGGATACGGTGATAACCAATCAGGAACAAACCCCGATGCGTGTGTTAACGACGGGTTGCCGCTGTTAGCTGTTCGCTCAACCATTGACCGTGTCGGCTGTCCTGACAGCGACGAAGATGGATATTCCGACTACGATTCAGGATGGCCCGCACATCCAGTCGGTAGTGCTGATGCCTTCCCGCTTATTCCATCGCAGTGGAACGATACCGATTCAGACAGTTACGGTGATGAACCGCTCGGATTCAATCCGGATTCGTGTCTTACGACCCACGGCTCTTCGTCATCCGACCGATTTGGTTGCCCTGACACGGACGGAGACACTTTCTCCGATCCAGACCCATTGGGCAACAACGGCTCGGTATGGACCGTCGCGAACGGTGCAGACGTTTGGCCGAGTGAACCAACGCAGTGGGTTGATACCGATTTGGATGGCTACGGAGATAATCCGGCTGGAGTATTCCCGGACAGTTGTCCGGACGACGCTGGAACCTCATCTTCAGATCGTTACGGATGCCTCGATACGGATGGCGATACTTACTCTGATTCAGACAGCGGTTACACCGTTGCACAAGGTGCAGATACTCATCCAAACGACCCATTGCGTTGGTCGGATGAAGATGGCGATGGTATTGACAACCAAGTCGATGACGATTGTCCAAATTTCTGGGGCAACTCGACCATCGACCGAACAGGCTGCCCTGATACCGACGGTGACGGCGTTTCTGATGCCGACCCTAACTGGACGCCGAACGATAACGGTTCAGACGCCTTCAAAACAGACCCAACACAAACAACAGACTTTGACGGGGACGGTTTTGGTGACAACGCTTCAGGAAACCTCGCTGACCATTGCCCGAATGAATTCGGCGACTCCTGGCAGAACAACGTCCTTGGTTGCCTTGATAACGACCAAGATGGATGGGCGAACATCATAGATTCACACATGAACGACTCGAGCCAATGGTCCGATTCAGATGGCGATGGATACGGCGATAACCTCGGTGGAACAACACCAGATGCTTGTCCAACCGTTGCTGGAAACTCAACCTTGGGTAACAAAATGGGTTGTCCAGACGCAGACGGTGACGGATGGGATGACGTCAGCGACCAATTACCAAACGTCGCATTCCAATGGCTCGACCAAGACGGCGATGGCTATGGCGACAACGCAACTGGACCGCAGCCTGATGCTTGCCCAGGTGTACCTGGAAACTCAACACTAGACCGATTCGGTTGCGTCGATACGGACGGCGACGGAATGTCCAATGAGAGTGACGCCTTCCCAAACGACCCGACTCGCACCCAAGATACCGATGGAGATGGATTTGATGACCTTGAAGACGATTGCATCACCCTACCTGGCAACTCAACCCTAGACCGAAAGGCTTGCCCTGACACCGATGGTGACGGATATTCCGACCCAACGATGCCTGAAAATGGTAACCCGGGATGGAACTCTTCCAACGGTGCAGATGCTCTACCGTTTGAACCAACGCAATGGGCCGACCAAGACGGCGACGGATACGGCGACAACGCCAGTGGATTCCAACCGGATTCTTGCCCAACTGTAGAAGGATATTCCAGTTTTGATACCTTTGGTTGCTATGATGAAGACAACGATGGTTCCTCACAGAACGGTGATGCTTTTCCAGACGACCCAACTCAATGGCTCGATGCAGACGGCGACGGATACGGTGACAATCCAAACGGAAGTCAACCGGACAACTGTACCTCAACTTTTGGCACTTCGACAATCGATGTTTTTGGCTGCCTCGACAACGACGGTGACGGTGCAAGCAACACCAACGACTTGTGGGTGAACGATTCGACGCAGTGGTTTGACAGTGACGGCGACAGCTGGGGAGACAACCCACAAGGTACCGACGGCGATGTTTGTCCTGACGAGTTTGGAACTGCGTCGCTGGGAACTGCTACAGGATGTGTTGATTCTGACGGCGACAAGTATGCAGATATCAACGATGATTTCCCGAGCGAGCCAACTCAGTGGCTCGACTCCGACGGTGATGGATGGGGTGAGAACCTTTCAGCAGGGGCTATTCGACCTGACCATTGGCCGAATGACCCAACACGAAACGCTGCTGAAGGTTCGATCACATGCAGTCCAACAAGCATCGATTTGGACCTTGCTGCTGAGGATTACTTCTCCTTCAGTTGCAGCATCGTAAGCGCCCTAACAGACGTCACCATTCGAGCAGAATGGCAACCGATTTCGTCGATTATAGGCTCAACGCAAGTTCAGGTCCTGACCTTTACAGAGACAACAGGAGACACACAAGTTGCCGTTTTCACAGGTGAAGGGCGCAATGCTGGTGAGTTCCAGTTGTTCGTTAGTATCAGGGAGCCTGGTGCTGATGTGGCAATGGACTCTGGTTCGGTTATACTCAATGTATTTGACTCCCGTATTGTTGATGAAGACTCACTGATTATCGATGATGCAAATGCTTTCAACAAGGTCATGGAAATGCCGATTATTCAAGCCATGATTGGAGCATTGGTTCTGTTCTTCCTCATGGGAATGCTGATGATTCGTGGAAAGGCCTCCGAAACACGGATGGCTGAACAGCGAGCAGAGCGAGCTCGTGAAGTTTTGACGGCACGTTATAATCGCATCAATGATACCTCTCAGGTTCGGCATAGTCTGGACATGCGAGGCGGAGTACCACCACCACCACCACCACCGCCTCGTGCTTGATTTGTGATTGTACAACCGATTCACTCAAAGAGGAGAGACTTCTCGGCAAGAACATCACATCGTGCGGATATGGTGTAGTGGTAACATAGGAGGTTTCCAACCTCTTGTCGCGGGTTCGACTCCCGCTATCCGCACCTCATACCATGTGCATTCAGAGCGTACGCCTGAACCAAACCCTCTTGACGACATCGTAGTTGGAATGAACTGTGTGGACTGAGGAACACCGTGATTGGGAGAATGTTGATTTCTCCACACTAAAAGACGGCAGTGCGTTTCCTAAGCAATTCATGTGGGGAGTAGCGACTGCCTCTCATCAAATTGAAGGTGGCAACACAAATAATTGGTCTGCTTTTGAACCTCGTTCCAAAAGCCAACAACTGAGCGGTGAGGCATGCGACCATTGGAATCACAGAACTGAAGATGTCGGCCTCATCAAGAATTTGGGCGTCTCACACTATCGGTTTTCCATTGAATGGTCGAGAATTGAACCGCAGCAAGGTCAATGGAATCAAGATGCATTGCAATGGTATTCTGACCTCGTCGATGAATTGCTCGCACAAGGCATCCAACCCATGGCCACGCTCCACCATTTCACTCAACCGTTGTGGTGGGATGAAATGGGTGGCTTTGAGCGCGAGGAGAACGTAGCACATTGGGTTCAATTCAGCATGAAGATGTTTGAATTACTGAGTGATCGTGTTGAATGGTGGTGCACCATCAACGAGCCAGCAGTTTATGCCTCGATGGGGTATGTGCTTGGAGAGTTCCCACCTGGCGTCCGTTCGTTCAAGAAAACCCGTATTGTCTCGTTGAATCTTATGAGAGCCCATGCACGTTGTTATCAAAAACTCAAAGCCATGAAAAACGGCAACAAATGTCAGATTGGTCTGGTCAAAAATATCAACTTGTTTGACCCGTATCGACGATGGAATCCGCTGCATTGGATGCAAGCGAAGCTGCTTGATGGCATGTTCAATCGGTGTTGGTTGAAGGGGCTTACTACAGGCCGGTTCAAACCGCCCTCGGGTCTTTTCTCCAAACGTATTGAGGGCCTCAAAGGCAGCAGTGATTTCATTGGCGTCAATTATTACACACACCTCTTGACCACTCCGTTCATGCCTACTAAAGTCGAAATTGACCCGTTGATTCGGCCGTGGGAACAGCGTACAGACTTCCGCTATCCAATGTACGCTGTTGGATTGCGTCGAGCTTTCGACATGGTTCAAAGCCTCAATCTCCCCATCATCGTCACGGAAAACGGAGTTGCTGATGATGACGATGATATGCGCCCAGAACACATTCGACGGCATTTGCAGATTACAGCAGAGGCCATTGCAGATGGATTGGACATTCGAGGATTTTACCATTGGAGTTTGATGGATAATTTCGAATGGGCCGAGGGATACGACCAGCGATTTGGGCTCTATCACGTCGACTTTGAGACGAAGGAGAGAACGCTCAAAGAGAGTGGAAAAGAGTATGCTGCAATTGTCAAAGCCCACACAATGCCACAATTGGTCGTCATGGCCGGGGGCTTAGGAACTCGTTTAGGTAGCATGACCGAGAAGGTTCCAAAATCATTGATTGAGGTGAACGGAAAGCCCATCCTCAGCCATATTCTAGATTGGGCGAAGCGGCAAGGTTGCATGAATGCCTTGGTACTAACCGGCCACCACGGAGAGCAATTCGAAGGAATGACGCATCCAGGAATGAGCGTTACTTTCCATCGAGAGAATGTACCTCTTGGAACAGGCGGTGCACTTTGGAACGCTCGGGAACGACTTGAAGAACGTTTTATTCTGGTTTGGGGCGATGATTTGCATCCAATCGACTATGAGCCACTGATGGAGAAACATCGTTCGCAACAAGCTCCGATGACCATGACCATTACTGAAGCGCACAGTGAATCGAACCTGCAGCACGATGGGGAACTACTGCTGGACTATGACAAACGAACCAAAGACTCATCCAAACTGAACGGGTACGAGGCTGGAACAAGCGTTGTGGAAAAGTCAACACTCCTCAAACACGGGAAAGATGGGGAATGGAGTTGGGAAGAAGCGGTCTATCCGGCACTGGCCGGTCAAGCCCGAGTGCATGTTGACAACACCAAGTTCTGGGACATGGGAACGCCTGAAGGGCTTGCTTTACTCGAAGAATTCCTCGACAAAACCACCTTGTGAAGGACGGTAAAGGCGTTGGTTCGGAAGAATGTCTTCCGAGGCGACCAACACGAGAATCATTCCACCGAAACCGCCACCCATCATTCGAGCACCATAGACGCCTTCGGTTTGTTGTAGAGCAGCGACCAGAGCATCCACTTCTGGGTGACTCACTCCCCTTCGTTTCAACGAGGCATGGGATTGGTTGAGCAATTCACCAAGTTTCTTGGCGGTCGCTCCAACCGCAAGTTCAACACGTTCGTTCTCAGAAGAAACGTGGGCCGACGCAATCGATTCATCCGTTGTACTTCGATACGATGCATCACTGAGCGTACGATAAATCCCTGAATCAACAAGTTTGAACATCCATTCGGACGGAACAATGTGCGATTCAACCGAGTTGTTTGAAAAATCTATGACGCTCGCATGGCCTTCTTTTCCGAACATCATGGCCATTTGGTCGAGGAGACCGCACGGAGTTTTGAGAACTTCATGCTCAAGGCGTTGTGCTTCAAGACAAGCCTCAAATGGTTTCATCGGCCCGTTGACGCATAAGACAACAGCCAGGCATAATGCTGCAGAAGATGACATACCGACACCAATTGGAATGTCGCTTTCAATCGTAAGTCGAGCGGGCCAACCCCCTGCTGACTTCCACAAGGCAACGACCGTTGCCCCTCCCTCATATCCTTCATCGAGGGATGTAGCATGCAAAACCATTCGCACATCAAGAGCAAACGGCATTGCCTTGCCACCGGCATAATCTGTATGCTCACCGATGATGTTGATGCGTGCAGGAATTGATGCACGCCTCTGCATGAGAGTCAACTCAAACAAGGATCATCCGTTGGTGATGAGGTGATACATAGTACGAACGTGGATTCCTGTTGCACCGTTGCCAACCATCGAGTTGGTCTTTGCACCCCAGTATGTTCCGGCGATGTCCATGTGAGCCCAAGGGATTTGCTCTCCGTCCTTTTCGTAACCACGGTTTGGAACGAATTGCTTGAGGAACGCTGCTGCAGTGTTTGCACCGCCATAGCGTCCAGCGCCAAGGTTTCGAGTGTCTGCAATCTTCGAGTTGGTCATTTCCTTCTCAAAGGCAGGCAATAACGGCATAGGCCAAGCAAGTTCGTCGACTGCGTTTCCTGCATCATGAATGCGGGTTCGGAAGTCGTCGTCGTTTGACCATAGACCGGTCGCTTCGTGACCAAGGGCAACGACGCAAGCACCGGTAAGGGTAGCGAAATCGATAATGTATTCTGGGTCGAATTCTCCAGCCTTCCACAATCCGTCGGAAAGCACAAGTCGGCCTTCAGCATCGGTGTTGAGGACTTCAATGGTCTTACCCGATAGCGTCTTGATGACGTCACCAGGACGTTGAGCGTTCGATGACGGCATGTTCTCTGCCATACAGGTAATTGCTGTGACCTTTCCAGCGAATCCAGTTGATGCAAGAGCTTGCATGGTTCCGAAGACGGTGGCTGAGCCACCCATGTCGTACTTCATTTCGTCCATGTTTGCACCTGGCTTGAGTGAGATACCACCGGTATCGAAGGTGATTCCTTTTCCGACCAACATTGGTCCACGGCCCTTCACGCCAGCGTTCATTTCGAAGATAACCATGCATGGTTTACGAGCAGAGCCCATTCCAACAGCAACCAATCCTCCCATACCTGCTTTCTTAGCTTGGTCGTAATTGATGATGGTCACTTCGACGTTATCGTATTGCTTTGCCCATTCCCATGCTTGGTCTGCGAAAGCCTCTGGGAACATGTCGTTTGGAGGACAATTGCCGAGGTCCCGTGACAGGTGAACACCTGAAGCGACGCCTGCGTGGGTATAGATGAGTGAATTCAGTTCCTTCTCTTGACCTTCATCGCAGGTGATTCGGACGGTGATTTCTTTTTCTTCATCGTCGTCGTCCTTCTGCTTGTAGTGATCGTAAGAATAGTCTCGCAAGAGCATACCTTCAGCGAAAGCGCCCATCAATTCAACGGATATACCGCTGAACCTTGCGGTAAAGTCGGTGCCGTGTGCTTTCTTTCGGTTCGCAATGACCGATGCCCCTGCCTTTCGGTATGCATGGGCATTGATGTCCTCTTCTTTACCGAGTCCGACAAGCATTGCCTTTCCGCCTTCACTGCCGATAATGGACATGGTCGACTTGGCCTTCCCCTTGAAATCTCCTTCGGAGAGGATTCGATTGATTTGACTCTTCAAGGCACTATGAAGGCCTGCTTCAAGCGAGGCAGGTACGCTTTCAGAGCCTTCGTAAAGGGGCAAGAGTAGAGTTCCGTCGATGTTGTGTCCTGGGCTTACTGTTACTTTCATGGGTTCACCTATACCGACCAAGGACTTGAAGCACTTGAAACCTCGCGCTCGGCTTTCAGGATAAGATGGCGAAAAGTGTTACTCTTCATCCGACTCTTCACGCTGAACAAAGGCCGCAATTGCAGCGAATCCAGCAATCAACGTTACCGGATTGAAAAGACCGTATCCGATGAGGAAGTTCGATTCTTCGTTTTCGACCATAACAAGTACGGAGGAGTTTATTGGCTCAGATACCCAACGAGCAGAGTCCACGACTCGAATTTGGTAGTATAATTCCCATGATCCATCAGTGGTCAACGATAGATTCCTTGCGTCAAGAGAGATTATTGAAGAATTGGTTGCATTCACAGCGAAAGAATTCGATTCCCACAATGAATTACCATCCGTGTCCACATACCGCAAAGTGGTATTGGATGAAGATGCTTGACCTTGATTGGCAACATCGATTGAGATTTCATCGTCCGAGATTTCAAGAGACTGAACATCTAATCTTGCGCGCCAATACCACACGTTCGAAATCAAATACCTCATAACGTCCATTTCTTCTCCCAACCGGTCGTTAAGATTCTCAAATGAACCCGGGACAAATTGTTCGTCATCGGTTTCGAATGTGAATGTAGGATAACCCATGACACCGTAACCGTAATCTCTGCTGGTTCCGCAATTTGGATACAAACCTTGGTTGGCGTTTTGAATTGGGATGCTGGAGATGTCGTCGTTCACATCCTCTCGAATTTGGTGGTACAATTCCCAGTCCGAAGGTTGTTCGGGCCATTTGCCCCATGGATAGAGCATAATCCAAACGCCTGTGTGCATGGTCACGTACAAATCGGCATTCGGGACTTCCGTGTTCATGTAATTCGAATTCGCTGCGGTTTCAGATTCGCTAAATGCACTGCTTCCCGGCTGCGTTGTTGGACATGTATTCCAGTAGTGATCGTAATTTCTGTTCAGGTCGACTTGATTGATGTTCCACCGGGTATCAATGTCGTTTCCGTCTGGATTCAACATAATCAAGATATGAACTTCCGTGTTTTGTAATACATCGATTGCTTCTTGATTGCCCTCAGCCCATCCTTGAATGTACCACTTTGCAGACAACCAAGCTAATGCAGTCCCCAAGTATTCGTTACCGTGGTGACCGCCGTCAATGTAAACAATTTCTTTTGCGCTACCGTTCGCTTTGGTATCCATAGACCAATCAGACAACCGAACGACCCACAAGGTCTTGCCCAATTCAGACTCACCAACGCTGGTCAAATCAACAATTTCGGGATAATCATCCGCCCAGCCGTTCACTTCGAGCGTCAATGCAGCCCAAGTCATGTGGACGTGGCTGTCGATGGGGTCTCCAGGCCACGCCTCATCTTCATTCGAGTCTGGTTGAGCGGATGCGACTGGAAAACTCGCCAGCAACAAGCACAGGACCAATCCTACAGCAACTCTCATGGACATCCCTACCGACTAAACATCAAAAACGCTTGCCTAACGGGTACCTTCACCAGTCACTGGTGAAAGCATTTGGGTTGGTTACTTTCTCGGACTCACGGGTCCAAATGGAATTGATATCGGTCTTTCCACCGTAGATATCTGCAAACGGATCGATGTCCTCTGGTTCAAGGTTACGTTGCATGTAGGCCTCGACTCGCTCTCGCAAGTCCGGCTTGAACTTCCAGTAGTGAATCCTCCACTCTCGTCCATCCCAAAGCGTTGTTTCTTCGGATTCAGTGGTGAGAAGGTCGTAGTCTTGGAACATGTAAAACAGGTTACGGTCGGTAGGCTCCAGAGCGTTATCGATGATTCGGTTGTAAAATCCAAAGAATCCAAGAGCGTGTTCTGCCATGCCTTGAGCAACCTCTGAATCCATATCCAAATCGATGTGTTGTTGAATCGCTCGTGTGAGTTCTGATAATGTCATTGTCATTTTTTATTCCCCCGTCGCCGCTCAGTTCCTTCGCAGACAGTATATTTTATTGTCATCCAACCCATATAGACCCATCGCTGTTTTTTCATGAAAGAAGGAAAAATCAGTAATTTTGGCCACTCCAACGCCGGATATCCGGAGGCCGCTATGCCCCCGAACAACCAGTCCAGTCGGCGACTTGACTTAAACCAAATCAAACAACAAGTTCAAGAACATATGCGCAAGGGCGGGGTTGTGGTCGAAGACTATTTCGAGGGTAATTTCCTCGGGTTGCCCGAAACGGGCGAAGATGTAGACGTTGTCGTACTACCTCTTCCGTATGAGCTCACGACTTCGTATGGCCAAGGTACTGCACAAGGCCCTGCCGCATGCATTGCCTCGAGTGGTCACGTCGAATTGTTCGATGCTGAACTCGGCGTTGACCTACCTGCATTCGTTCATTTGTACACTGCGCCAGAATGGAACGGCGAAGGAGGAAGCCTTGCCGAACAACTCGATAACATCAGTTCATACCTACGGCCATGGTTCAGAGGTGACTGCTTTCCAGTTGTTCTGGGAGGCGAACATGGCATTTTACCACCGCTGGTTCATGCCGCTCGACAGCATCCTTTGATTGGTGGAGACCTTAGCCGATTAACCGTTGTTCAAATCGATGCACACGCCGACCTTCGACCAGAATTGGATGGCGAAGCATACTCGCATGCATGCGCTGCAGGTCGCAGTTTAGACCTCGGTGTGGGTCGTTTGTTGCAAGTTGGTATCCGAGCGTATTCAAAAGAAGAAGCGGAGATTATCGAAAACGACGAGCGCATCACCACGTTCTTTGCACGTGAAACGCAATCTCCAACGCATGGACAAGCATCTTGGAAAGCATGGCTGTCAGAACTATCATCGCTTTCAGGACCGGTCCACCTCACGGTGGACATCGATGGCCTGGACGGCAGTTTGGTTCCTGCGACCGGGACTCCTGTTCCGGGCGGTTTATCCTACTGGCAGGCCATCGAAACAATTCGAGCCGTGTTCAACGCTCCAAACGCCGTTATTATCAGTGCTGACATCAATGAAATTGTCGCACAAGAAGGCTCGCCAATCACTGAATTTACCGCTGCGATGTTGGCAACCAAAGCCATCGTTTCGCACATTAAAGCTCGGCAAGAAGGCAGATGGGTCGCACTCGCAGAACAAGCAGGGAAAAACCGTGATGCTGAACCTTCCGGCTTTTTTGTCGAAAAGATTGGAAACGCTCAAGGCGCCTAGACAAGCAATACGGAGGTGAATGTATGGATCAATTCGAAGCACATGGGGCCCATGTATTCCTCGATTATACAGGATATGTCCCGCAACAAGAAGACGACGGAGCATGGATGCTGACTCTCATGGAACAAGCCGTTGAGGAATGTAAGATTCGCAACGTTCACTCACACGTCGAGCAATTCGATGGCTCGGTATCTCCTCCCGGTTTTGCTGCAGTTGTCCTGCTCGATGAAAGCCATGTATCGGCTCACTGCTACTCAGAAAAAGGTTGGTTGGCATTGGATTGTTTTACCTGTGGAGGATCAAACCCAAACGAACTTGCAGACATAATTCATCAACGGCTGATGGAGTGCATGCCTATGCTTTCCTTGAAACAACGGCAACACCAAGAACGGTTCCTGCATGAAGGTGAATGAGATGTCGGTTCGAAACTTTGTTAACGAGCATTATCGACACTTCAACGCAGGTGAATTAGCCTCTGCTGCTGCTTCGTTGACGGAGTTCCTGGGCAACGGCGGAAAGATGTTCCTCACTTTGGCAGGCGCCATGAGTACAGCCGAACTTGGACGCATCCTCGCTCCAATGATTCGTGCCGGCCACATTGCAGGAATATCGTGTACTGGAGCAAACTTGGAGGAAGATGTATTCAATTTGGTAGCTCACGACTCCTATGTTCGTATCCAAAATTGGCGTGACTTGTCCGCTGAGGATGATGCGGCCCTGCTGAAAAATAAACTCAACCGAGTCACGGACACGTGCATTCCTGAAGAAGAAGCATTCCGTAAGATTGAGCATCACATCCTCTCCAGTTGGCAGCAAGCAGATTCAGCAGGTGAATCCAAATTGCCGCACGAGTTTTTCTATGAACTTCTGTCAAAAGGCGTATTGAACGACGAATACGAAGCGGCCCCTGAGAATTCATGGCTCCTCGCTGCTGCACAAATCGAACTACCGCTGTTTGTCCCGGGATGGGAAGATTCGACCCTCGGCAATATTTTTGCTGCCCGTTGCGTCGAAGGCAAGGTCAAACCGTCAACCATCAAAAGTGGAATAGAATACATGATTCAACTAACGCAATGGTATGAAAGCATGCAACATCCGCTGGCCTTTGTACAAATAGGCGGAGGAATCGCTGGAGATTTCCCAATATGTGTCGTCCCTTTGTTGCATCAAGACTTGGAACGTGATGTTCCACTCTGGTCTTGGTTCTGTCAAATCAGCGAATCGAGTGCATCGTACGGAGGCTATTCTGGAGCGCCACCGAATGAAAAAATCACGTGGGGTAAACTCTCGATTGAAACACCGAAATTCATGATCGAAAGCGACGCTACGATTGTTGCACCGTTGCTGTTCGGATACGTCCTCAACCTGTGACGCGATTGACCGGTTCGAATGCATGGAGGCGCAAGTCTTGAAGAGGAGTAGATGCGACAACTCACCATGAGCATGCGAAAACCTGCGCTCGCCATCATGTTGTTCACGATGATGCTCTTGCCGTTGGTCTACACTGCGACAGCAGAAGGACAACCTACGCCCCCGACCATCAACACCTCGTGGATAAAGGGTGATAACGGCCTCAATGAACATGCGTACACGGTCACTTTTGCCGATAACGGCTCGTACCAGATTGAAGTTGACATTACGCATCTTCACGACGGTGAAGTACTGGCAAACGAAGTGTTCATTTCGTGGTCTTCAGTCGATGAGAAGCGTATTGCTCGTGCTGTTACCAATTCGACCTTGTCTTGGGGCGATGAAGTGACCGTTACCGTCAGCATCCTCTCATGGGATGGAACGGCGCTGACCGAACCGCTTGAAACCGTTCGTTCGTTCACCGTTGGCACATGGAATCAACCAATGGCAGACCATGAAGTTCTGTTGAAGACCTCTTGGGACCTTGACCAGACGTACATGACCGAAGACGGCGAACAGGGCTTTTCTTTAGCGTTCAACGGACAAGGTTGGCAAATGCGAGAAGGGGTTGTCCTCAATTCGTGGGAATTAGGTAACGGCACCCTCACCACTTTGGAGAACACAGAAGACAGTTCGACCAACCTCACGCTCAACCTCGATTCAATTTGGAAGAACGAAACGGTCCAATCGGGTGTCTTGACCTCTCAAGTGTTTGACGCCAGGGGAAGCGGTTTACTTCACCTGGTCACATTCGATGGTACATCGATGAGCGAAATCACTGCCAATGTATCCGAAGGCTGGTTCAACCGTTCGATGATTGACGGTGACATCTCAGAACGGTTACGAATTGAAGCAACTGGAGACTTGGACATTACTGACGCAGATGAAGAGGGCAGTGAAACGCTCAACGTCACTGGTGAAATCAGTGTTTTTTTCCTTGAAACTTGGGATGAGAACGGTGAACGAAAGCTCCAGCATACGCAATTTGAAGCCCTCGCAGACATGCGATTAACTGAAGATGATTTTGCCATGGACATTTCACTCGATGGACTTACTGTTTTGGAAAGATGGGAAGAAGGCGTGCGAACTGCAGAGAAAAATGAACTGACCGGCCAAGGCACATTTGGCCTGAACGATGAAGATGACAATGCCAGTATCATGATCAACGGTACCATTCACGATTTCCATGTGTTAACCGAAGACGGGCTAACCGTCATCGACGACTTGCACATGGATGGAACCATTACCGGTGATGCACAAGGTACCTTTGGAATCGTTCGAACGATTGAAGAGACTGGAATGCAAGCCAATTCTTCACAAGTCGAGTTCCTTGTCAATGTGATTCATCAAGACACGTGGTTCAACATCACCGGCATTAACGGTGGAAACTTCTTCGATGACCAAGGCGTTGGTGCAACCCACAACGAATCGTGGGACTACCAAGTCGTTCAATCCAATTGGGAGAACAGAACTGTTCGGTTGGTCTGGGTCGAAACAGGCGCTGACCCCTCAAGCGGCGATGAACGACCGGAGAACAGCCCGATGCAGGTCAATGCGACTCAACCTGAAACCGAAGACCTTCTTGGCAACATCACTATTTCTCGCGAAACGGGATTGATGCCAATACCTCTGATTCCTGGAGATACCGTGCGTCTTGCTGACCAAGATGGACTCACCCTCATCATTACTGCAGAATCAACAGGTAACGACCCTCGTGACGGATTCAACCTGCATGTTGTGAACTGGGTTGGGTCGTATGAAAACGTGGGGACTGCCTCCGGATCAATCGTCGACCAAGGCCCACTCATGGGCTTGCTCTCAAGTGTAAATCGAGTTTTGGAACTTCCATACGGTGAAGGCAATGAATCTGCAAACTTTTCAGAATCACAGGTCGTCGAGCGTATCGTTTCTCCATCCATTGTCACCGCAGAAAACAACAGTGCTCCAAGCCTTGTTGAACTGTACGTCGCTGAAGGGGTCATGTACGGTGAAGGTGGAAGCACAGGAACTCTTGTTGCCCACATCAGCGATGCTGAGTTTAACGTCGAATCGGTCACCGTCGATCTTTCTCCAATCGGTGGGGAAGTCACCGTCCTCAACGACCGAGGACTTGATGGAGACACAACCGTAGGAGACAATCGATTTTCTACACGGATACTCGTACAAGGCTTGGAAGTCGGCAATGTATCGCTTAACGTTACTGCTACCGATGCTTGGGGCCTTACCACCATTGGCTCTGGGGAACTCGAAATCATCAATCAAGGTCCAAGATTGCACGCACTTGAGATTTTACCGAACAAAGGTCCTCGAGGAACGGTCATGATTGTCAACGCACAAGCCTACGATGGACACGGCGTTTCCAGCGTCGAAATTGATCTGAGAGAACTCGGCGGGGAACTGATTTCTCTCACGAACTCGAACGGCGTATGGGCTGGTAATTTCACCGTACCTGAATCAACTGTCCCCGGCCAACAGTCGCTCACCTTTGTGCTCACAGACAATTTAGGGCAACGAACGTTCACTACTCTTTGGCACGCCGATGGCATGAACGCTACACTACAGGCCATTTATGGTCCGCACCATGTATCGGACCTTGTCATGATGGACATCAGTATTGATGTCCTCAACACGCCTCCAACCGTCGGCAATCCAGGCGTTCTCTCAGTGATTCGAGAGGAACAAAGTCGAACCGTCGTCCTGGAAGTCCCAATCAGCGACTACGACGGCGTGCTCGTGGCGCAAGCAAACCTTGGTGTGTTTACTCCATTCACCTCTCAAGACACTTGGCAAACAATGTACGATGATGGAACCAACGGCGATGCCGTCGCAGGCGATGGCATCTACTCGGTCCAAATGCAGGTTCGAAACAGCATCCCATTGGGAACCCATGAAGTCCTTATCCAGGCATCCGATGCGTTTGGAAAAGTCAGTCCAACCGAGTCCTTAGCAGTACAACTCACTGAAGAGGATGGGATTCTCCCCGGCGTTGAAGGCTCCATCATGTCCACTGGTGTACTCATCGGACTATTGGTCGTCTGTGCAATCGGTGGAGTTGCTGTCATCTTCATCACCATACGAAACCGACCTGAAAACAAAGACGGGCAAGACCGTTTCGGATTTAATTGAGCACTTCGATGAGCCGACAACCGTTTATACCCCCGTTCTTTGGGGTGATTATCCCTGCGAGCGTAGTGTAGCGGTTATCACCGAGCGTTGCCAACGCTTGAACCCGGGTTCAAATCCCGGCGCTCGCACCATTGCAACGCAGCACCCCTTTTGCATGGTGAAAATGACCTTTTTTAGCACATCAATCCGTCCCTAAATATTAACGGCTGTGGCCGAAATAGTTCAATTAGGGGAGTTCCATGACTGAGCGACGTTCCATCTTCATCGGCAAAAAACCACTTCACGCCTACGTACGGGCTGTTGTCATGGCAATGGAAAAAGGTGAGCGCCAATTGCAATTGGTTGCTCGAGGTGCGACCATAGGTCGCGCTGTTGATATTGCTGAAATCTGTCGCCGCAGAAACGGTATCATCGCTCAAGGGCTTCCTGAAACGGTTAACATCGGCGAAATCCTCTGTTCTTCGGAAGTGTTCACCAATGAAGGTCAAAAAGACCGAACCGTCAGTGTACTGACCATTGAATTGGATGGAATTGGTGATGTACCTACTGAAGAAGAATGATTAGGATTCAAGCAACTGAAGCCTACGTACGATTTCATCCGCTGTTGATTCATAGACGTGAAGAGCTTGTCCAACAGGGTCCTCAAGCTCCCAATCTTGTTCGATTGGCATCAATGGACAATGAACTCCACACCCCATTGAAATGACCATATCGTAATCATCGGCAGAAAAATCATTCACGTTTTTCGGCCTCATACCTTCAGCAGAAATACCTCGATCCTGCAAGACTTTAACCGCATTTGATGCGATGTTTTGTGCAGGGTGGGTGCCTGCCGAATCAGCGACATGACCCATAGAACGGGCAAGACCTTCAGCCATTTGCGAGCGGCATGAGTTTCCAACACAGACGAACAAGAGACGCATAGTCTGCCATGCCGTCGAGTGTATATATTCATTTTCAAGGGTGATAACAACCTAAAGGGAGGAGGAAATACAATCTCCATGGAAGAGGGCGGATCAAGGTTGTTTCGAGCGACTTGCATCACTGCAACTCTCTACGCAGCATTGTTCCTAGCGCACATCGTCGCAGCAGCTAAAGACTCGGACGTTGCGTTCAGAACAATTGTTGTGCTCATTACCATTCTTACCTTCAGTGTAGGCGTATGCATTCGCTTCATCGGTAGAATCAAGAATTCTGATGTCAAATTACGAGCCAACATCATCGGCCTACGATTCGCACTCCCCCTAAGCGTAGGCCTCTCTTGGGCGTATGCACAACAATCGTTCAACATCATGCTCACATTGCTGTTCCTTGCGGTTACTGTTGCGGTTCATTTTGGTGACCGAACGCTACTTCGACGAGGCATGGCTTGGAAGATGGGTTGAAGTAGAGCCAGTCGGTGCTCAGCATATGTCGGATTCACCGGTATCAACACACGACCCAAAAGCCCCCGAGGAATCTGCTGAGCCAACGCCTCAAGATCAGAAGAAAATGGAACAGGCATACGCACAAATGAAGCGTAAGATGTCCATGCAAGAAATCGGTAAGAAAATCAAGCATAAGGTCATGGTTCTTTCAGGAAAAGGTGGCGTTGGAAAGTCAACAGTATCAACTGGACTCGCACTTTCTCTCGCCCAACAAGGCCTGTCGGTTGGAATACTGGACATCGACATCACTGGACCGAATGTTCCGAAGATGATGGGGCTTGACGGACGGCGTTTGCACGTCGAATCTGGTCGCATTCATCCTGCTCAAGGCCACTTGGGCGTCAAGGTTATCTCGATGGCCTTTCTACTCGATAACGAAGATACGCCGGTCGTTTGGCGAGGGCCGATTAAGCTCGGAGCAATTCAGCAATTCATCGGCGATGTAGAATGGGGTGACTTGGATTACCTCATCATCGATTTCCCTCCGGGTACATCTGACGAGCCTTTGACGGTCGCTCAATCGCTACCGGACATCGATGGAATGGTGATTGTAACCACGCCACAAGATGTCGCATTGCTCGACAGTCGAAAGTCAATCACCTTCTCGGAATCGTTGAAAGTACCCGTCCTCGGCGTTGTCGAAAACATGAGCGGTTACACCATTTCTGGTAAAGCAGCACCTGGTACGGATATCGAAATCGCAGCACCGGCTGGTAAGACCTTGAAGACGACGTCTGATGATGAAGGGAAATTTAGCGTCACATTGGACATTTTCAAAGAAGGTGGAGGGAAATCAACCGCGGAAGAATTCGGCGTACCGTTCCTCGGAGCACTGCCGTTTGACCCTGGATTTGTCCGTGGCGGCGATGACGGTGTTCACCGAATCGTAAGTGAGCCAGAAGGCGAATCTGCCATCGCTTTTGCTAAAATAGTAGCCGCTCTTCAAGAACAAATTGTTGACAGTGAATCGGTCGGGCTTGAAATTATTTGATGGTGGAATTATGACCGACGAAATGCCGCAGTTGACGCGCTTTGAACGAAGGGAACTCGATGTCCAACTCACCTATGCTGACAACTCGGAATTCACCGTCACATACGACGACCTACGCCACTCTTGCCCTTGCGCTAAATGTTCACCAATGCGCAATGAAGACGAAGCAAGCAAAACGCTTCGACGACAGGTCGAAGCACTGCCCAAAGAAAAACCAAAAGTCAGAATCGTTGGAAACTACGCACTCGGCTTTGAATGGACGCAAGGATGTTCAAGCGGGATTTACCGATTCGAACGAATCTGGGACTTAGCCAACCGCAGAGACCCTGACAACGGCAAGCCGTACGTCCATGGCGCTTGGTGAAAAAGAACGCTCCTTGGTGATATTTACCTGCGAGGTTTCATGTGCAGTATACAACTCCGTAGGGGTTGGGGTTCACTATGGATGGCATCTATTTGACTTGGATGATCAGTGCAATGACGCTGGGAATACTCCTCATGCCAGTGTTCAAACCCCCCTGGGTAAAACTTACACTGCCCACTTTTGTTGACTTCTTTCGAAGGTATTGGATGCACTTGACCATCGTGTTCATCATCTACAATTCCAAAGACCTGTTGGACCAGGTTGACCGAATCATCATCGCAAACACCGGACTTGACATGACGCCACTCATCTACGGCATCGAGGGCAGCCTCGTTTTGGAGGTCCAACAAACGTTTCAAGCAAAGTGGCTTACCGTTGCGCTGACTCACTTTTATGTTGCAGGATTCATGTTCATTTGCTACGTTTCGGTGTTTTACTTCGCCTTCTTTGACGACCGTTGGATTGCTGACAGAATAACATTGAGCATCGCTTGGGTTTACATTTTAGCCATACCGTTTTACCTGTTTTTCAATGTTCGAGTTACGGGTGATTATGTCCCGGGAATGGAAACGCTTGCCTATGATTTAACACCTGAAATCAGCGACTGGTTCCGACGTATCGACCCGTTCACAAACGGCATGCCATCCCTGCACATAGGCATCCCATTTGCCGTTTGGTTGTGCCTTACTCGGTTTGATGAAGACCGCCGTTGGAACAGATACCGCGCTATGGTTTTGGCCTACACGCTGGTAACCGCTTTTGCCATTATCTATCTGGGAATCCACTGGTTCTCCGACATCATCGGCGGCATGCTCATTGCTGCGTTGGCTGTATCCTTTGCAGACAAAACCTCTGACGGTTGGTGGAAAGTGTTTGACGAACGAACAATGAACGCACGAATCGTCACGCTGTTAACCAATCCAAACAAGGCCTATTCCATTGTTTCCAGCCGAATTTCCTCCACTTTCAAGCGATATCGAAATCCGAGCAGTAGAGAAACGGGCCGAATGGCAATTGTCGTGTTTTTGCTGATGTTCAGCATCATCACTTGGGAATTGAGCCATCAATCGTTGCCTGCCGGGGGAATTGAAGCACCTGAAGTTGTAGCTGCAGACGATGGCTGGATGGCTACCATTGACAACCGGAGCACAGGTCCAGTCATGGTGATACACGACTTAACCGATCTTGACACTACATGGGAAGTGATGAACGGAAGCATCGAAGTAGATTCTCCTTACACCATATCTGGCTCTCTAATGGCCATCTCCAATCAAACGACATTATCGATCTATAATCTCAACGTTATCAGCGTCTCTGCCCAACCAATGATGGTGATGGAGATGCCCAGAGCAGATGAGGTGATTCTGACCGGAGCAGACGATGTTGAATACATCATTACAAAATCGGATGGGGGATTGGAGGCGTTCGATCTTGAAGGCAATGAACTCACGCTTGGGTTTGAAGCAACAGGAATCGAACTTGTCCGTGCTAATGGCCTTGAACTTGCAATGGTCATGGAGAACGAACCAACCAGCATCCATTTCTCTCGCATCGGTTCTTCTGGCTCTATCACCATCAAAGAAATCAATGCAACTGGACCTCCTGAACAAGATGAAATTCTCGAATTATGGGGCACGCCAGCAGATATGGAAAACGCAACCATCACTGACTTTGTTTACGACGATGCATATCTCGCAGTTACGGTGAACGTCACAGCCACTGAACGCTTGGTCGTCTACAATCGCTCGACCGATGAACAATGGTTAGCCAGCGACGCAAAATATGCAGTAAGTGACCCTTCGATGAAAAATGGAATATTGGCTTGGTCGATACGAGACCATCTCGACCCTACCAATCCTCTTGAAAAATACCTCGACGGTGAGATTCAGTACGTCAACCTCACCGAGAATCAAACCCAATCCTTGACAGCCGATTCATTGCATCAATGGAATCCGAAAGTTCTCGAACACCACCTCGTGTATTTCGAAGAATCTCCCGAAGGTGACGTTTCAGTTCATATTCATTCGTGGGAGCCTGAACTCACGGTATACTCCAACATCATCTTACAAATTGGAATCGTTGTTGGTGTCCTGCTGGTCTTCGCCTATGTGGTGCAACGTCAATCTGAATGGAGAGGTTCGGCAGAGAACGGTCGTGACGAAGAATCACTTCTTGATACTCAACATTCGCTCAAGCGCCCACAGTGAACCTTCTTGAATCGAAGGTGGCACTTGGATTTGGTTTGGTTTTTCACCTTCAACAATTCGTTCCAAGACATCCATGAGGTAGGCTGGGTGAATCATGTACATGGTCGAGCACGGGCAAATTTCAGCATCAAGGCATTCGATGTGCTTGTCAGGATGCTCATCGGCCAAGCGAGCCACCATGTTGATTTCGGTACCTATGGCAATGCTTGAGCCTGGGGCTTGTTGTCCGACGAAGTTTCGAATGTATTGCGTTGAGCCGTTGGCATCGCTGGCTTCCACCGTTTCAATTGGACATTCAGGGTGAACAACGACGATTCCATCTGGATGACGAGAGCGGAAATCAACAATTTGGTCAGGAGTGAAGCGCTTGTGGACCGAGCAGAAACCGTGCCAAAGAATAATTCGGCTGCCTTTTAATTCACCCATAGCGCCAATTCCAGGCGTCCATGTTGGCATCAAATCGAGAGAAATACCCATTGCGTTTCCAGTGTTACGACCAAGGTGTTGGTCAGGGAAGAAAAGAACTGCTCCGTCTTTACCTGCTCGTTCAAAAGCCCAGTTGAGAACACCTTGTGCGTTGCTCGATGTGCAAACGATTCCACCGTGCCGTCCTACGAAGTCCTTGAGGTCTGCACTGCTGTTCATGTAGGTTACAGGAACAAGGAATTTTTCGTCTGTTCCAGCAACAGCAGTTGGCTCATCTCGATCAATAGGGTCGTCAAGGCCAGCTTCTTCGAGCAGTGTGGTCCAAGCAGATTCAACTTCAGGAAGCGTAGCCATATCGGCCATTGAACAACCCGCTCGCATGTTTGGCAGCACCACGATTTGTTCCTCGCTGGTGAGAATGTCAGCGGATTCTGCCATGAAATGAACGCCACAAAAGACGATGTATTTTGCATCTGATTCAGCGGCTTTTTGACTCAGCATGAACGAATCTCCGAGGAAATCTGCGTGCAGGACAATGCTGTCTCGCTGGTAGTGGTGACCCAAAATGAGTAATTCATCTCCAAGTTCGGCACGCAATTCTTCGATTCGATCGGCAATCGCTTGCTCCTCGGGCGAAAGTGAGGTATCCATGAAATCCACGGAACACATTGGCAGTGATACAGTCATGCGCTTCATCGAAGGGACGATGCCACCCTTTTTGAATCAAACCTTTGCTGAAGCGTTGATAAATAGGGACCTAGAGCGCCGTGTATGGCCTTTGTACCGACTGAACGGTTGCACCTCGGCGCGGAAGCAGAAGTATGGGCCGGGACATGGATGGGCCAAGATGCCGTGCGTAAACTTCGCCGTCCAAGAAAATGGCGACATCCAGACCTTGACCATCGCCTGGGGCATCGGAGAATGATGAGTGAATCTCGTTTACTGATTCGACTCAAACGATGCGGCGTTCGAGTACCTGCAATCTTAGACCTCGACCCTGAAAACGGTCGTATGATTCTTGAACGCATGCCTGGGCTTCCGCTCATTGAAGTGTTGAGGGACCCAACACAATCGACGGAGTTCATCTCGACTGTTCTTCACAATACGGGTGCCTTAATTCGTCGATTGCATCGTGAAGCGATTACCCACGGCGACCTTTCGACCAACAATATTCTTGTCGATGAATATGGAACTGCTTCGCTGATTGACTTTGGTTTGGCTGCCGTTGACTACGAGGTTGAGCGGTTCGGAATCGACCTCCACGTCATCGATGAAATTCTCGGCGCATCTCACCCAGAACACGAAGGTGCCATCGATACACTGCTGGATGGATATACGGCGGAAGAAACCTTGCTCGGCGCACCGCCGGAGCAATCCGGTGGAGCAGTACCAACTGCTGGAGAAGTCTTGAAGCGACTTGACGATGTTCGTTCAAGAGTCCGTTATCATGGATGATTATTCCATAAGAAGACGCAGTTCTTCCAAACTGCGCAACTCTGCGAGATAGATTTGTTCAATGGCATCGTACATTTCTTGATCGCCTATCGAATCAATTTCAACGATGATGGCGGCATAAACCGCTGCCGCTTTGGTTTCAGTTTCCAAGGAATGAACCAGCATTTCGTCGAAGAGTGTCGTGTGGATGATAGGGTGAGTGTTACGTTCCGTGACCGGAATACCACCAAGTTTGACAATTGCCTTGCGGACAATGTCAGCGTGCATTGTGGATTCGGTTGCTTCAGTGGTGAACATTGGAGAAAGTTGCAGACGATGAATGCCGCGAATATTGGCAGCATAGTGGGCGTACATGTTTGCGGCTCGTAATTCCCAACCAAGGGCTTCGTTTAGCGTTTCAATGAGGTTGTGTTCGGTCATGGTATCAACTCTTAGGGTAAACGAAATCGTATGACTCCGCTTTCAGTAGTACACACAAAAACTCAGTCCTACATAAAGTCATTTCATCATGCAAAAACAGATTCTGCAAGTTTCCAGCCCAAGAGCGCCAAAACTGGACTTAGCGCCATCGTAATGAGTACATAGGCCATAGCTGAAGTGCTATCACCTTGGTCAAACATCTGGATGGTTTCCACTGAGAAAGTGGACATGGTCGTAAAAGCACCAAGAACACCCGTACCGAGCAACAAGGCCATGTTGTTTGAAAGGAGATTTTGAGCAAGTCCTACCGCTAAGATGCCGAGCAAAAAAGAACCAACAAGATTCACAGAAAGGGTTGCGTATGGAAACGAATCAGAAGAAAAAAACTCGCTGACAGCATAGCGTAATGCGGCACCAAGTGCTCCGCCGAGCGCCACCAGTCCAATCTGTTGTAACATGACTTGCGCTCAGCAAGAGAGGACTTGAAACCTCGCTTCTTCTGCAGACATCATCACTTGTTTCGAACCTATACCTCAATATGCACAAGCCTTAGCAGACCCATGGCTCGGACAGTGTGGTTCCTCACCGGCAACGCAGGTAAACTCAGTGAAGCAACCAACCACTTGGAACCGTTAGGGTATACGGTCAAGCAACTTGTCGTGGAAGGGGTCACAATTATCGAACCCCAAGCAGACACACTCGAAGAAGTGGCCCAATCGAAAATATCTCAGGCCATTGCACATCTTCCGGGTGGCAAAGATTCAGAGGATTTACTCATGGTCGAAGATGCGGGACTGTTTGTTGATGCACTCAACGGTTTTCCTGGCGTCATTTCGGCCTATGCATTGAAGACCATTGGATGCAATGGAATACTGAAATTGCTTGAACACTTGAACAGTGAAGATACGGTCCAATCTGCACAATTACGCTCCGCAGAATTCCAAGCGGTCGCAGCGCTTTGGAACAACGGTGAAATCCTTTACGGCAACGGAAGTTGTCCTGGATGGATTGCTCTTGAAAGCAGTGAAGGTGAAGGGTTCGGTTTCGATCCAATCTTCACACCGTACGACCTTGATGCTCTAGGAGAACCTCTCCAACCTGGGAACTATGGAGAAAAAAGCACCCATGGAAAGACCTTTGGTGCCATTCCGTTGAATGAGAAACAAGTCTTCAGTCATCGAACGAAGGCATTGAATGACTTACTGCGGCAATTGCCATCAGCATGATAAGTTAAAACCAATTGGATGGATGTGAGGGACATGGGATTCGGACGTACTGTCACTGGCCTTGGAGCCCTCAGTATTGCTGCCTTTTATCTGCTGTTTGCAGGCTCTCTCACTTCGAATTTCAAGTGGTTGTGCATTGGAGCAATCCTCATACTCACCTTTGCATGGATTACCATGGGAGCACCCAAACAGGTTGCTCGCCCTGCTCAAATCGTCGCTCAATCGGAATCTTCTGAACCTGAGCCTTCGGTAGAAGTGCGGGAAGGAAGTGGTGACATTCCAGAACCGGTCACAGAAAAGGAACTTGATGGAGCCACATTACGTGAACGGAAACTGGCTAAAATCCAATCCGCCCAATCAAAACAAGACGAAATCAGTGCGGCAACTCTGATCGCTCAAGTCGAGGCATCCGAAGAAAACCTTGTGGAAGTAACCATGCAAATGGAGGATGTCTATGTCGCTGACGAATTCGTCGTCGAAGTCAGTCCTGAATCAGTGGAGAACGCTGATATCGAAATGGCTATTTCGCAACGTAAAATCAAGCATGACGAGATTCGAAAGAAGATTGAAATGCGACGCCGAGGCCAATTAGCGGACATTCGGGCATCAACAGCACGAATGTGGGAAGAGCAAACTGCGGGCGAAGATCTCGTCAAACTCTTGCAAACCCCGGGCCACGGCCATTCTGTTCTCGATTCTCCAGAACATCCAACACCAGGGCACATTTACGGCGCAACTTTCGTTCGAATCGATGAAGGGCGTATCCTCAAGCTACGCACGCCACTTGACGATGGATTCCAACAGGTCAATAAAAAGGAAGAACCAACGCTTCCGCCTCTGCTCGGACTCGATGGAATGCCTTTACCTTCATTGATTGGCCCTGATGGCACAGCACTTCCAGCTCCCGCTCTCCCTATGCCCGATGCAAGCAGTGCATTGGCTCAGTTGAAGAAAGAAATGAATGATTGAGCCGCTCATACGGGTCAACATTGAAGTCACTTTGATTCACATACCAACTTGAAGCGTCATGTCCAGTGAAGCCACATTGCAGAAAAATGCTGGTAACAGCGCTCGCAACACGGCCTTGCTTGGGTTAATTTTGGTGAGCGTTGCCCCGAGTATATCGGTAACGACTGGATTTGTATTCAAAGCCGGAATTCTCTCCGTCTTCGTTTTTGTCTTCACGAAAATATGGATGTTTGGACTCCCTGGATTTTGGCACTTGAAGATTGAAAAGCAACCGTTCTCTTGGTCGCCAGCAAAAAAAGGCGGTTGGGGTATGTCGTTGATGCTTGGTGTCGGCATGATGTTCGTCGTATGGTTGGCTTATTTCCTGCTCGGAGAACAAATGCTGCAACCCGAGGCGTTGAAATCAATACTCGACCCGGTGGGACTTACAGTACCTTGGAAATTGGCAGCAGCAATCGTGTTTTGGGTGTTTATTAATTCCGTACTGGAGGAATACGTATTCCGCTGGTTCATCACGTCCAAAGTTGAACAATTCGTGGACGGGAAATGGCGCTCGACGTTTGTTTCCTCTGCGATCTTCACGTTTCATCACTCCATCGCCCTCATGTTATTCCTTGACCCATTGGGTGCGTTCATCGCCTCGTTGGGTGTGTTCATCGGTGGCTCCATATTCTCATGGTTGTATCTTGAATACCGCAGTATTTGGGTCGCCTGGGTCGCTCATGCGTGTGCAGACGTGGCCATTTTCGCCATCGCTTGGGACATCGTTATCGGTTTCTAAAACGGCTCAAAGCGCCCAAAAACGGGACTTCCCTCAAGTCTTTGATAAAGGGTGGACGCTACTGTAAATTGTAAGGACGGCAAGATAGTGCTCAGCCTTACTTTCCGGTGAAGACATGAACGAATAATCTCCAATACGCTGAAATCGCAATGCTATGGCTAAGCCATGGCAAAGCCATAAGCAAAAATTGGAGATAAAACATGAAAACGAACCGCAATATTAAGCCCCACCACAACGGTAAGAACCGACGAACTGGCCGCAAGTCTACAGCACGACGAGTAAGCAAGGGACCAGCGACAGCAAACAGCGATCGCGCAGAAGAAATTCGCCTAGCATGGGTTGCTGCAAAGCTACTCGAGCGAGAGCAAAAAGCTGCTGCTGCTGCTGATGCTCGCGCAATGGGTCCTTGCTGTGCAAACGATGCTGCCAAGAACGCAACAAACCTTCGCCTGCTTCGCGAATTGCAGTCCATTGTCTGCAACCGCGTATGGAACGAGACGTTCGGTCGCTGGGATGGTGTCATGCCTCGCGCATTCGTAGTCAAGAATGCCGCGCACATGCCGCACTTCCGCGAGTTTGCTCGCAAGAACGGTTACCGTAGCCGATAGATTGGGGTGGCGAAAGCCATCAGAAGGGTAGCGGCCTACGCTCATTGGTGTTCCCATTCGGGGGTTGTCCGATTGAGAAAGGCGTTGACGCCAATCTCTTTGTCCTTCGAATCAAAGAGACTGGCGAAAGCTTCAGCTTCGAGAGCAACGCCTTCTGTCAAACCAATATCGAGCGCGGCTCGAATGGTCGCCTTTCCAACACGTAGTGTGTTGGACGACTTGCTGCCAATGGTTTGTGCCATCTTGAGGGTGAAAGAATGGAGTTCCTCTGGAGTGCAAACGTGATTGGCTAAGCCGATTCGGTGTGCTTCCTCCGCATGAACCATCTCTCCGGTCATGACCATTTCCATGGTTTTGCCATAGCCAACCAGTCCAACCAAACGCTGTGTAGCACCGTAGCCGGGTATCAGTCCAAGATTGATTTCAGGCGTTCCAAACCGTGAACGGTCGCTGGCAATTCGCACATCGCATGAGCAAGCAACTTCACAGCCACCGCCCAATGCAAAGCCATCGACCATGGCAATGGTTGGTTTACTGAGGTTCCAAAGTGCTTCAACGGCATTGTCGGTGAACATCACTCGGATCTCATCGCTCTTCTTACCTACGAACTCGGTGATGTCGGCACCTGCAACGAATGCATTGGGTTTCGCCCGCTTTCCTTCAGGAGGTTCGTTAGGTTGAGCCCCAGTGAGTACGACGACTCGAACCGAATCTGTTGCTTCGACCCACGCAACCATTGCTTTGAGACTGGACATAACATCGGCATTGAGTGCATTGAGTTTATCCGGTCGGTTGATGGTCACCCAAGCGATCGAACCGAGTTCTGATTCGGCGTTTACTGGAAGAATTTCTATGGACAATACATCCGACTGTGGTGCGCTCATGGTTGTCCCAAACGGTTTCAGTTCATCATTTCACCGTTCATGGACTGTAAACCAAGAACTCAAAGACCACGACCGTTTACAGAGTGCATGGTTGAATCGTCCGCACCTCTCGTTAAGGCAATAGACATGGCCAAAAAATACGGCGACTTCATCGCACTTCATCCACTGAATGTCGAAGTCCACGCTGGGGAATTCTTCGGCGTTTTTGGCCCCAACGGTGCTGGTAAATCGACCTTCATCAAACTCCTCACCGGCCAATTACGGCCCAGCAAAGGTCGAATCGAAGTCTTGGGGGTCGATGCAGTATCCGATCCTCAGAAGGTCAAAGCCAACATTGGAATTGTCCCCGAATCGGAATCACCACCGTCCTTCCTAACCCCTGTTGAGTTCCTTGAATTTGTGGCTAAACTCCGGAGTGTGGATCGAATCGATGACAATGTTGAACACTGGATCGACTGGTTTGGACTGGATGAGAAGCGAGACACAATGTGCAAAGATTTGTCCAAAGGTCAACGTCAGAAAGTCATGCTTGCTGCCGCATTTATTCACAAGCCGAAACTCCTGTTCCTCGATGAACCGTTTGCCAATCTCGACCCAATATATCAACGGAAATGCCGCCAATGGCTACTGGAGCATGTCAAGAACGGTGGGACAATTTTTCTCTGTTCGCACGTTCTGGAAATGGCGGAGCGCATGTGCAACCGAATGGCGATTATCAACAACGGTAAAGTCCTCGCAGCTGGTACTGTAAAGGGTCTGAAAACTTCGGATGAAGAGACGCTCGAAGATGTCTTCATTCGCTTGGTCGGACGCTCAATCGAAGATGTTGAACGGCTGAGCAACGAAGGCGTCAAGGACGGAGAAACTGAGGAGGAGTAACCGTGCCAGGAGTAAGCGTTGTCTCTCGGGATTGGGAAGAAGCGGTTGGCGATGGGCATTCGCTCAAAGAACCGCTTGGCACAAGTTCCCATGAACAACGCTTGCATGAACCGTTGCGAGGCTGGAACGCTTTTTCGGCAACGTTTCGAGTGATGTTCAAAGAAGAAGGAAGAAAGAGCATTGAGTTCGCCAAAAAGCGCCAAATTGTGTTGTTTCCACTTTTACTGACGCTGGTTACCGCCGTGACGACGATTGGTTTGCAATTTTTAGTTGGCGATTCGACCGCTCAAGTGAGCGACCTGGAATCGAAAACGTTCACTTGGGATGAACTCAGATTTGCTCTCCACCTCCCCTTGTTGATGTTCAGTCTTGGAATGGGTACGTTTGCTTTCATGGGTCACGACGCCATCGTTCACCGTGCTGGAACCAAAAACTACCTCCTCGCAGCTCCAGCGTTGCAACCCTTGCCGAATTCAGTTGCTCACTTCGCTTATTTTGTCAAAGACTTGTGTTTCTATGTCATGCTGATTCTCACTCCGGTGGTCTCTGGAATGGCCCTCGGGATACTGCTCGAATCGGCTGCGAACATCACGACACCGCTGGTATGGTCAAGCCTGCCATGGACATGGTTAGCGATGATTATTACCCTCGCACAAGGCCTCGCTATCGCCTTTTTCGCCTCAGCACTGTGGATGCGAGGACGACCGTACACCATTCTGGGACCCGCCATCATTGTTGCACTTGGAATCGCTATTGGCTTAGGTAAATTCGATATTGGCTCGATGCTCTGGGGACTTGGTGTACAGAATTCACAGAATCCATTCACTGCTCTGCTTGCACTGGCAGGTAGCGTCGGATTGGGTTGGCTTTCATCCACCCTCATCATCGATGATTTCGATGTATCAGTTGTCGAACGGAAAGAGCTGTTCATCCCTATTTACAATCGATTGGGCTTCCTTGGCCGTGGTGAGATTCGCCTTATCGTTGCTAAAGAATTTGTTGACTTGTTCCGTTCCGGCTCGCTCAAGAAAATGACCGTTTCATACGCCATTCCGCTGCTTGTGCTGCTTGGAATGGCGTGGTTAGTGGACTTTGCAGAAGCCCCTATTCCAATCAATTTACTTTCTTATGCCCCTTTCCTCGGCTTCTTTGGATTCAATTTTTATTCCTGGCTGACCATACTCGACTCACCAGAATTCATGAACGGACTTCCTCTTCGTGTCCCGCAACTGATTCGAGCCAAAGTGGTGGTCTATTTCCTTGCCACGTCATGGATCTCACTGATTTTCATCATCCTCATGGCATGGCGATTGGACGAATGGGGCGCACTTCCAACAAGCATCATCGTCATGTTTGCCAACTCCGTTTACATCGTTGCGCTAACGGCTTTCTTGATGGGGCTGCGACCCAATAGGGCCATTTTCGATGCATCGATAATGATCTGGTTTTGGATTGGAACCGTCGTCCCGCTGTTGCTGTTGTTCCTTCTGTCGTTCACTCAAGGCGATGTATCGTTGTACGGAAATTGGTGGGAGCGGGCATCTCAAGACGGATTGGCTGCAACTGCTGCCATGTACGACCAAAGCATGGTTGAGCAAGGCTACAAAGGCATGATTGCCATTTCGGTCGGCCTGATACTCGCCTCAGCGCTGCTTTGGAAGTTGATGGATCGACGCTGGGGCAAAGCGGAATTCTCAAACTGAAACGCAAACTTTGACCTATGAAAGGAGGTATCTTGATGAGCATTGGTCTGCGCCGTTCAAGCATGGCCCGAGTCGTTGCAGTGTGCGGTATGCCGGGCTCAGGCAAAGGCGAGTTCGCCAATGTACTGCATTCACACGGCATCCCAGTGTTGTCGATGGGAGACATGGTTCGAGCAGAAGTCCGACGGCTTGAGTTGAAAGAATCTCCCGGGATTTTTGGTGAAATCGCAGCACAGTTACGTGCCGAGCACGGCGAAGATGTGCTCGCAGTACGACTGGCAGATGCCGTTGATGAACATCTGAAGAACCACTCAATTGTCCTTATCGAAGGAATGCGAGGAACGGCTGAGCGCATCGTCTTTGAACAACGTTGGAACAAGAAATTCTCATCGTTAGCCGTTGATGCATCACCTGACACACGATTTACTCGGATTCAGAACCGAGGCCGTTCTGAAGACGGTGACCGAGAATCGTTTGAAGTTCGTGATGCACGTGAACGTGGATGGGGACTTGAACAAATCATCGCTGAATCAAATTATTTGATTGATAACAACGTCGAACTCAACCAGTTTCAAGCAGCGTGTGAAAAGTGGCTTTCTGCGTTTGAAAACGAGGAATGAACTCTGCCAGCAAAACGAAGACTGTGGAGAAAATATTCTCCTCGCAGGTAACGGTTTTGGGGGTTGTGTTCACCCAAGAGTTATAGTCGGCCACAGCGTGTGATAAAATGCTTCGGCAGAGGGTGCACGTATGGCAAGAAAACAAAACAAAGGTGGTGGCAAGCGTCAGCGAGCCAAACAACGCGCCCAATACGACGAGCTCGACAAGTACCCAGTCCTGCCACCGCATGCCTTTGCGCGCATCGTCCGTGACAAGCAAACGCTCAACATTATCTATCAAATCATCGAGCCACCGATGACCAAAAGAGAACAGGAATACCGAGATGAAATCCTCGACATCTTCATTCGCTCTCTTACGGCTAATATCGAAGAAATCGATGCAAATCCAGAAGCCTACATTCGAACGGCAATGGACAAAGTCATCAAAGCATACGGCATGAAAATCAACAAGAAATCAAAGTCGAAGATTTTCTACTACCTGCGCCGAGACTTGATTGGATACGGACAAATGGACGTCCTCATGAACGACATCAATGTGGAAGACATTTCTCTTGACGGCACTGGCGTTCCTATCTTCGCTTACCACCGAAAGTTCGAATCGGTTGAAACAACTTGCGTTTGGAACACGGACCATGAACTGGAATCGTATGTTATCAAACTCGCTCAGCGTTGTGGCAAGCACATTTCTGTCGCCGACCCATTGCTGGACGCAACGCTGATGGATGGTTCTCGAATTGTCATGAAACTTGGACACGAAATCTCAACCCGTGGTTCAGCCTTCTGTATCCGACGGTTCAAAGACGACCCGTTCTCACCTGCTGACATCGTCGCATTCAGAACTATGTCTTCCTTGATGGTCGCTTATCTCTGGATTGGATTCCAAAATGAAGTCCCAATGCTGTTTGTCGGTGGTACTGCGTCCGGAAAAACAACAACGCTCAACGCCATGTGTATTTTCATCCCTTGGCAAATGAAGATCGTTTCAATCGAATCTACCCGTGAAGTCAACATCCCACAGCCAAACTGGGTCCCAGGTCTCACTCGGCAAGGTTTCGGTGGAGAATCCACCGATGGTGTCATCGGGGAGTTCGAGTTGCTCAAAGCAGCGCTTCGTGAGCGACCAGAATACATCATTGTCGGTGAGATTCGTGGTGCCGAAGCATACGTTCTGTTCCAAGCCATGGCAACAGGTCACTGCGCATATTCA
>JABGTJ010000023.1 GCA_018691345.1 Methanobacteriota archaeon | reverse complement strand
TTCAATCGTAGAGGATTAACCACTGCGTCTCGGACTTTTTCCAATCCAATTTCTTCGACCAAGAAATGCAGAAGATGACGGGATTGAGATTCACCGTTGTATTCGATGCCTGAAGTACGTGCAACGATGTTGTTCACGTGGTTTGCAAAACTGCGGTCTTCGTTGAATTCGTCAATTGTATCGCACATGATACCGTGACTTGTCGCACAGGTTGTGAGAACATCAAGGCCTTTAGATTCAGCAAGAGCAAGGTTACGAGCAACCAATGCGTGCTGAAGCTTCGGCGAGGATTGCTTGATGATATTGCCACCGTCGCTGCTTGCCTTAGGAATTTCAGTCAAATGTATACCAAGAGTCTTGCACAGCGGTTGAATGCAATCTTCAACCTCTGAAGATGCTGCGCGTGCAGCGTTGCCCGGGTAATATGCGATTTTTACAGCCATAGTTTCACCTCAGAACCTCTGGTCAATTTCATTGAAAAGGCTGACAACTTCATGGTGTGCAACGACCTTAGAGTTGATCATATTCGGGATTTTTCCGATTCCTGCAGGTGGTGCAAGAAGGGCTTGCAGACTGCGGAATGGAGGAGCACCAGTACGTGTGAAACCAAGGAACATTCGAGCAGACACACCATCGAAGATGTTACTCAAAAGACCAACTGGTCCGAGGACCTGGCGGTAAAGTGTGGTTTCGTTGACGTTTCCACTCCACTTCACGCTGCGACCGTACCACTTGACAAGTCGTCCGTGAGGTCCTGAATAGTTGGTAGAGTTCAGTAATTTTCCACGAGCAGTGTTGAGAGCCTTTGAGGCGGTGCGGCCGTCCGAGCCGTATCGGGCAACGGATGTGAAATCAGTTTCAGCCCAAACACCGTGCTCGCTACCAATCGAAGCCATCAAGGCATCTCGTTGGGATTCGCCTGTACGTGGGTCAACGCATCGATTCCAATGTTGCAACAAGACGCCAGGCCCCATGTAATCGGAGTCGTAAGCAAATGTGTCCGACATCGACTGAAGCAGTTGGAACGAGACTACATCCCCCATTGCGTGCAGGGTTGCCGCAGTTGCAGCTTCCATGGTACCCATTGGGCTGCCGTTGAGGAGTGTATGACCGTCTCGTGGGTCAGCTTTCATCCATGGTTCACTGGCTGAGCGAGAGGATTCATACGACGAATAATCAACAACAAGGTCGCGAACAACTGGATAACCTGGAAGTGGTTCAACTTTGAGAACGCCACCTTCGTTTACCAAATCACTGATTTGAACAAGGTCGGCCAAAACAGTTCGACCGTTGACTCGGACTCCCGAGGTTGGAGATCCGTTGCTGTTGCCTCTGCGGAAAGCTAGGCTTCCATCAACATCTTGCTGAACAGCAAGAAGAAGGTCTTCGACGGTAGCATGGCCGGGGACAGCACAAGCAATGGTGTCCCAGCCGGAGTCCGCTGCTTCAGGGCAGTATCGGAATAAAGAAAGGGTAATCGAAATCTCTTCTTGTACAATCACGCCCGGTGTGAAATCACCTTCAACAGCTTCGTCACCAGAACCAGACCCGTATGCAATCATCTCATCGAGAAGAACTTCTTGAAGAGTTCCTGACTCGTCAACGCAGGCAATCATTGGAAGGGCTTCGTTAACCCATTGGCTCCAAGGCGTATCGAAGTCAACGTCGCACAATTGGGTGGTGTGTACTTTGTTTGCACCTAGTGCAACATACTTCTCATCCCAGTCCGTTCCGGCTTTACAGAACTCGTCGTACGAGGAGTCACCAATGGCGCAGATACTGAATGAGACACCTGAAAGTGATGGTGCTTGGGTACCAACAGATTGCCAAAGTGATTCAGCGTTATCGGGCATTTCTCCCTCGCCCCAAGTTGACGTAATAATGAGAGTGCGCTTGTGTTGAGCGAGCGCAGCTGCATCAAATCCGTCCATGTCGTAAATTGTAGGTACCAGCCCGTAGTTGGCTGCAAGTTTTGCTGTTTTCTCTGCAAGTCCCGCAGCATTACCTGTTTGGGAACCAAAAAGAATGGCAAGAGAACGATCGCCTCCTCCAAGAAGTGCTTGCAATTCATCGCTACCACCGGTAGCAACAGCGACGGTTGCAGCGGGTGCTGCTGCTACTTCGGCAGCAGGTGCCACTTCTGCTACTGTTTCCACAGCACCATCGGTTTGCAGTTCGAATTTGATAATCTCAACAGGGCAAGCCTCAGCAGCCTCAAGAATCATTTCACCGTAATCAGCGCCAGTCGACCCAGACATAGCGGCGCCGCCAACGTTACGATCAAGAACGCCGTCCATGCGAACGGCAGCCAAAATCTTCGACGAATCATCTGAAACAATGAACACTTCAGGACAAATATCCTGGCAAGCGTCACATGTGATGCAATCTTCTTCAATCCACACCTTTGCTACGATGGTCATGCTGGTCACCCTCGCTTACATGTCGTAAGCAAATATTCCCACCATGGAGGGGCCTTTCAAGGTTCGCTTTTGTTCGTATCAAAGAAGGCCTTCAATTTCGAGAAAAATAGTCTCTCAAACTGAGCCCAATGCAAGGAGGGGTCTTCACATTTGGAAGTCGCCCATGCCACCCATTCCGCCGTCCATAGGGACGCCCTTGGAAGAGATGACATCGTCGATTCTCAAAATCATGATTGCAGTTTCAGTAGCGGACTGAATAGCCTGCTCTACAACACGCATTGGCTCAACTACGTTTGCCTGCTTCATGTCGACTACGCCGCCTTCGTAAACGTTGATGCCGGCGTGCGATTGCCCATCTGCATGAGCCTTACGAAGTTCGATGAGGGTCGTTACGGGATCAAGTCCAGCGTTTTCAGCAAGTGTTCGTGGAATGATTTCCAATGCAGAAGCGAAGGCTTCGATTGCCATTTGTTCACGGCCACCAACGGTCTCAGCATAGGTACGAAGATCACGTGAAAGTGCTGCAAGAACACTACCGCCACCGGTTAGAACTGCGCCGTCTTCCCAAGCGACTGAAACTACACCGACCGCATCATCAAAGGCGCGACGGATTTCGTCAACAACGTGTTCGGTTCCGCCTCGAAGAAGAACTGAAACGGATTTAGCCTCAGGACAT
Source organism: Methanobacteriota archaeon (assembly GCA_018691345.1). Taxonomy (GTDB): domain Archaea; phylum Thermoplasmatota; class Poseidoniia; order Poseidoniales; family Poseidoniaceae; genus MGIIa-L1. The sequence goes on along the minus strand of JABGTJ010000023.1, from coordinate 10,326 downwards.
CCTGTGATGAAGGTCATGTCGGATTCGCCAATTTTTCGCTCTTCGACCTTTGCAGCATGGCCAAGGTCCTCATCGGAGAGGTCGTCAATGTTGGTAACAATTCGACCAGCAGTTGCCTTTGATAGGGCCTCCATATCCGATTTCTTAGCACGGCGAATAGCAAAGATGCCGGCTTTGGACATGTAATGTTGAGCCAGTTCATCAATTCCTTTCTGACAAATAAGAACGGTTGCACCAGAGGCTTGGATTTTCTCGACAAGTCCTCGGATGTAGTTTTCTTCTTCTTCGAGGAAAAGAGCGAGTTGGCTTGGGTCTGTAATCTGGATTTTAGCATCGACTTCAGTTTTCTTGACTTCAATTGCTGAGTTGATAAGAGCGATTTTAGCATCAGAAATCGAGCGAGGCATTCCTGCGTGAACTCGTTCCTTATCCAAGAGGATTCCATCAATAAGGGTTGAATCCTTGATTGAGCCACCTTGTCGCTTTTCGACCTTAATATCAGACAGGTCAACGATTCTTTCTTCGTCTTCGATAATTCCGACGGCGTTCACTGCACGGACGCAAATATCTGCCATGAAACTCTTGACTGCACCTGCTGACTTGCCGGTAAGGGCAGTTTTCGCAACTTCCATCAGTACAGAATCTTGGTTTTCAGTGGAGATACCGTGCGCTTCTAGCAGTTCAACGGCCTTCTCCGCTGCAAGACGGAATCCTTCACAAATGACAGTTGGATGGACGTTCTGTTCGATGAGGTCTTCACTGCGCTTGAGAAGTTCTCCAGAGAGAACAACTGCGGAAGTCGTCCCGTCATAGCAATGCTGTTCCTGGGTTTTTGCGACTTCGATGATCATCTTGGCAGCAGGATGGTCGATGTCCATTTCCTTGAGAATTGTCGCACCGTCGTTGGTAATCACGACATCACCCATGGAATCAACAAGCATCTTGTCCATGCCCTTCGGCCCAAGTGTTGAGCGAACGGCGTCAGCGACGGCCTTAGCTGCTGCAATGTTGTTTGATTGAGCGGTTCGACCGCGAGTTCGCTGTGTTCCATCCTTCAAAATGAAGATAGGTGCTTGTCCGTTTCCATACATGTGAACGTCTCCTTACAACTATGCCGAGGGCGAGTACGACTTGAACCCTACGCTTAGGAATTAATCAAGAATCAAGCCTGGCCATTTTGCTCAAGCCACATTTGACCGTACACATTCCACTGTTCCATGGTCCATCCATCAGGCAAACCTGCGGCAGGGACTGGGGGTGCAGTTGCTTCTGTACTCAAGTTCGGCGATGGAGCGGAAGGCGCCTGAACGATTGGAGCCGCAGCCGGAGGTGCACCGGCAGGCGGAGCAATGGATGGAAGCGACTTCGGGATATCGTATGCTGCGCCAGCAACAGGTACAGTAGGAGCGGCAGCAACAGCACCGTAGGTTGCTTCAATGCTGCCTTCGTAACCTTCTTCGCCCCAGCCACCATAATCGTCTTCTTCTTCCTCTTCAGTGAGGATGCGGAAGATAACGCCAACGCCGATGAGGAGCACGACGATGAAGCCAATCCAAGTAAGGATAGAACCAATATCAACGCCACCAGAATCTCCACTCGCACCATCGGTGGAAAGATCAGAACCGGTCTTAATCAACTGAAGTTGCAGGGTAGTGCTTGCAGCATCGCTAACAGTTTGAGATTCTGCCCATAGAGTGAGGTTCGTAAACAAAGACTCACTTCCAAGATTGTTGAGGGTCGTCGATGAAACGGTGAAGATGACAGTGACTTGGCGTTCCTCTTCTACATCCAACGAGAACGTTCGATCGCCGTTAGCGAGCTTTGATTGGACCCAATTCGAAGATTCGCCACTGTCAAGGTTCATAGAGACCGATTGAGCGGTCGTGTATTGATTTCGAACGGTAACGGTCATCGACCATGCATCGACAGGTTCTGCTTCGTCGATGACGAGCATTTCAGTTGGAATGATTTTCAACCAGTTCTGGGAACCAACCAAATAGGTTGCTGAGCCAGACGAACTGATGCTTGCATCGTTGACACTGGTTGCAATAATTTCAAGCAATAACTGCCCTTCAGTACCATCCACAAAGGAGAAGCGGACCGAAACGTTGTAACTGCTGCCGGTTGGAATTTCGGGAGTCATTCCATCAAAGAGGTTTGTGAACTCCACATTCATCCCAGTAGGGGAGTTGGAAGTCATTGTGAACCTGTCAACGCTGTTACCATCATTGAACACTTCAAATTGCATGGTTTGAGCAGATTGACCTGGAATGTATGATTGGTCTGCGTCTTCGTCCGAAACACGAACTGCTGCAGTATCGAGGATGTCGACGGTTAGAGTAATCGAGGATTTGACAGAGGGATCATCAACGCTTGTTGCTGTTACGGTAAGGCTGTACAGTTGCGGAGCCAAACCAATCGGCATAGGAAGATTGAGTTGAATAATCGATGAACCATCCCAAGCGTCCATTACAGCAGTTTGGCTGCTTGCCAAATTTGCACCAAGTTGCCAGTTCTGTTGAGTCAAAGAGAGGTCGTACTGCTCATCATCGTTGCCCGTGTTGTATATGCTGATGTAGACCTTCTTCGCAACCCCATTCGCTGGGCCAGAGATATCTGTAGTATCTGTTTCAAGCGAGACTTGGCGTAGAATTGGGACTTCAATATTGCGAGTAAGAACATCGTTACCAAACAAGGCGCCGCATGAAGGACAGGTTGCTCGAAGAGTAAAAGAAACCGTTCCCGGATTCGCTTGAGTCGCGGCTGTGACGTTCAATTGGAGATTGACGCTCTCTCCACGGCCAACATAAACTGGATTAGAGACGGATGCACCTGTATCGTTGACAAGGAGTGCAGACCAATCGTCCTCGGAGAAAGTGGTAGCGAGGTTGAATGAAGCATCTCGGTTTCCTGAGTTTTGCAGACGGAATGGAACCATGCCCGATTGACCGGGGCCAAACGACCCCGCTTGTAGACCAACGGTCGATGTGAGAGACACACCGAATTGTTCTGTAACGCCGACTGACGAAGTTACTCTCGCCTTCTCACCAGAGTTCTGCCCGGATGCATCCGAAAACCACAGTTCCCAAGTGAGTTGCTGTACATCGGCCCCGGGTGGAATGGTAAGATTGACCCAGAGGTCAATAGAACCGCCACCAGGGATTGGAGGGATGAGTATGCTGGTGTCATGGTCAGCAACCAAAGTCGAATAGCCTGCACCGTTCAGATAGACTGCGTCTTGACGGATCATTGGATTTGCAGGGTCCATCCAAGTAAGATTCGAGATATTGGAGTCCGAGCGGATTGCCGCAGGAGCGTATCCGTTGTTGGTAACCGTGCAATACAGAGTGAGTAGATCGCTTGGAGGTGCGGAGTAACCATTTTCTGGTGCATCACAAGCAACATCCAACGTGTATTCCTGAACCTTACGAACACCGAATTGAATCCAGTCATCGACGTGGAATCCTTCAGTTGCATCACTGCTGTCGCTTCGAAGAACCATGCCCATAGCGTACGAGTTTCCGCCAAGGAATACATTTTGGTTGGTCACATAGGGGTTTTGCAGATACGTCACTTGAGGGTCCCAACTGATACGAGTCCATTGGTCAGGTGCTTGGCTTGGGTTACCTGCACTGATGTCATAGACGATAGATTCGTTGATGTTTTGAGAGCCAGAGCCACGCCACATTTCAATCGAGACACTGTCTCCAGGTGCAACACTGCCCCATGCTTGGATATGAATTTGGGAAGAGATGTAGTTCGATGCATAGAAGACGTTTCGACAAATCCAAGTGCCGTACACTTGAGACATTCCAGCATCGAGTTGCCCATTTGCACCGCAATTGTTTCCGTTGGTTGAAATGAAAGAATTAACCAGTCGGTCGTGCGCATTGGATGGATAGTTGTTGCCTGCCTCAGCATTGCCCCAATGCTTTGAGCCAACGGCTCCACCCGAAAGGTCAGCCCAAGAACCGTCGCCATTTGCGTTACCGCCATCAATTGGATAGCGGGCAGGGATGAAAGTTGAAGATTGAGTGGTTGTTCCATCAAAAGAATCCCTCATAATGGCGATTGGCACCGTCTTTTCGAGTATGTCATTCTCGTTACGGTCATCACCGTTTGAGTCTTTGTCGAGCATAGCTCGCAAGATGAGCCCACCGGAAAGGTCGTTGGTGGTCGTATCGAGTATGGAGTGTGCTGCATTCGGTGTCCAAAGGAAGGTTTTCGAGTCGCTTTGACCACCAATAAGAGTCCCTGAAGTCCAAGTGAATGTTTCCATGACGTATCCAATGGGGTGAATGACCTGAATCATTGCGATGGTGTCTTTACCAGTGAAAGAATTACCACCACGTTGAATTTCCATACCGATTTCAATGGTATTACCCTCGAACATGTAATCGACGATTGTGCCGTTCGATTGAGTCCACTCTTCCGCAGATACACTTGTGTTTCCAAGTGAAATGGAAACGACACGGAAATCATCGTTTGCCCCACCTCGCCCAGCAGCAGCACTGGCGGGTGCAGCCATTCCCATGGCAAGAGTTTGGAGCAGCATTAGGGCAACAAGGGTCAACGGAGTGATACGACGCATAAGACCAACGAAACCTCCCAGTTTCACGCGGCATATAGAGATGGCCTTTTTATGACCCCAAAGGGGTCACAAGGATTTTCTCAAAATTCACTTCGATTTGCGCAATCCGCTAATCGCTGGTTGGTCGTAAGTTGGCGTTGCCACGACCTCTTGCACACCTTCAGTCAATCGCTCTACGGTTTCTTTTTGGTCAAACAAATCACTGATTCCTTGGAATTGGAGCTCTTCAGATTGCGACGGTATCAAATCAACAACATTTGTTGCATCTTCAATCGATGAGATCCCCTGGGCTGCAGAATTAAGATGTGAGGGTGCTTGAACGGCCAAAGAAGTCCCGGTTACAGCAGCACTCGCAGCCTGAACCGCCGTCGTTGCTTTACTTGCAAGTGCTGTACCAGCAACAACAGCTGCTGTCGTAGCGGCAGAAGCTGCAATACCTGCCCCTTTGCTAACAAACCCTGCCGTTTTTGATGGCGGTTTTTGTACTGCGGTCGGATTTTGAAACTCATATATCCATTCGGGCGGATCTGCTGAGCCAGCACCAAGAACTGCCATGGTTGTAAAAGCGGCAAGAGGCATGACTGCCAACGCCGTAAGTAGGTCAAGGAAAGAAGTTTCAGGAATTGAAGCAATGGACAGTGAAGACTCGAATAACTCCTTTTCTAAGTTGATGTTAAGATTGAGGTCTGGGCCCATCCATCCGATGACGGCTACACTTGCCACACGGCCTAGAAGCCACAAGACGAGAACTGGAGCCAGCCAGGAGAGTTTCGTCATCGATATCAGCCATTTTCGAGTGAAGGACGCAATTCCGATGTACTTTTCCGCAATTCGGGGAAATACCCTCATGATGGATAGAAGTCCGAACAAATAAACAAACAAAGCCATCTCAAGTCTACGGTCGGGGTGCATTAGGGTGTCAGGAATCAGTAAGACAAGCATCAGCGGGACGGTTGCCAGCATCACTTGGAACGGGACTGCAAGTAAGATGAGGCCGCCGTGAGTTGACAGAATGGTATGGCCATCGACCCATCGTTCATGAGCCAAAACGGTCAGTCTACCGTGAGGTGACTGGGCATACTTTTTACGCAAAAAACGTCTTGAGAAGGCATCGGATTTGCCTCTGCTAAGTCCTAAGAATCGGAGCCATCCACCCTTCTCAACGACACGAAGTGGCATGAACCCTCCAATCAGCAGCGCCAACAGCAAAGCCATCATCCCATACATCATCGATGCAGCAACAATCCAAGGCAGCATGTCCCAGTCGAAGGATAATGCCGCACCCTCGTCCGCAAGCGAAAATTGAAAAAAGTAAGTGATCAAAAACGCTGCTAATGGCGTGAGGAACACCTGACAAAAAGCGATAATAGTCAACCATACTCGGGGTATGAGCGTTTTACGGCGCGCATACCTCCCCATGATTGACGCTGATTCAATCCTATCTCAAAGATTGCCCTTCACTGCAGATAAAAATCGACGGTTGCGTTGTCGGATGGGATGGCCGTTATTCCTCTTCAGACGAAGGTATGTTCTCAAAGAATGACAGGATAGAGTAGCCGTCAGTAAACAGAAGATACAGAAAACCAAGTGGGCGTCGTTCACGTCTTTTCCGGCCCAAATCAGGGCGAGGCATATTCGAGAGTTTGGCCTTACAATTGACGCAGTATACTCCGGTGACTCCCCAGTATGGAGAGGCCCAGTTGCAACAACCGCCGGAAACCTCTGCTTCGTTTGCAAGAATCTGCAGTTGAATTGCCATATCTCGAGTCCAAGGAGGAGCCATACCGCCGACAAAATATTGGAGACGATTGAAAACAAGCCAACTGCTGGAGGTTAAAAGTCCGAAACCAAAAGCAGCATTACCCCAGCGAACCGACGCCAAACCAAGTCCTAAGGGCAGAATTACTACAACCAAACTCATCCAGTAAAACATGCGCATGTGCAACACGCGCTGGGTGAGATGCGGCGACAGGGGAATCGGTTCAGGGTGAGGAGGGAATTTGGTGTTGAATCCCCGTGTTCGAGACAACATCAAAAATGGAAACCGAGGTAAAAAAGTACCGAGAAGAACACCAAGGAAGAAAAATCCAATGGCTGCTAAAAGATTCATCGACTCACCTTAGTTTTCGGACTGAAGACGAACCAGCGTCTTTTCCACGATGTCCATTCCTTTGCTTATGTCTTCGAGACTGATGGTGTATGCAAAGCGTAAGTGCCCTTCGCCTGAGGGGCCGAATGCTGAACCTGGAGAGCAAAGGACACCGTCTTTGAGCAGTTCCATTGCGATTTCTTGAGAAGTCATGTTTGGTACATCGACCTTCGGGAACACATAGATGGCACCTTTCGGCTTATGGCACTCGACTCCGGGCATGGCATTCAATCGATCTACAATCAGTTCACACCGCTGCCTAAACTCGTTGGCCAGAATACTCGGGAAATCACTTGCTTCATTCATCGTTGCAAGAATTGCATGTTGCATGGCATCGTTGGAACAAGCAGTAATGTAATACTGCATCTTGGTAATTTGCTGCATGGCTTCACGGTTCGTGGAGGCGATGTACCCCATTCTCCAACCGGTCATTGCAAACGTTTTGGAAAAAGAATTGACGACGAGTACCCGGTCATATCCTGTACCCATGAACGATACATGAGGGCCCTCGAAGACAATTCGGTCGTACACTTCATCGGAAATAATCCAAAGGTTATGCCGCTTTGCAAAATCGAGTAATTGGTCACGTTGAGATACGTCAAGCGTGCCTCCAGTCGGGTTGCTAGGGAAATTGTACAGGATCGCAACTGTATGTTCGTCAACCAGAGATTCAAGGTGCTCAACATCAGGTATGAACTCGTTTTCAAATAAACATGAATAGTACCTCGCAGTACCTCCTGCAATTAATACATCGGGCCCATACAACGGGAAATAAGGTTCAGGAAGCAAAACATTGTCTCCTGGATTGACGAACGTCAAGAACAAGTTGAGAAGTGCATTGGTCCCGGACATCGTGATGCAGACGTTGTTTTCATCCATCCCGGGTTGATAGGATTCCCATGATTCTGCAATTTTCTGACGCAACTCGGGTAAACCTGCTGTCGTCGTATACTTGTTACGCCCATCCAACATTGCTTGATGAAAAGCCTCGATAGCGACGGGTGGAGGCTGGAAATCAGGCTCACCGAGTCCAAATGAGATTACATCGTCACCCGCAAGGTCAAACATTTTGCGAACACCCGTAGGCTGAATACTCAAGGCTCTGTCGCTGAATGTTCGCATACTGTCACCTAATCAAGGGGTCTTTTTCAAGTCGAGGTCAAACGAAGTCTCCGTATCGTCATTTGCCGTCGCCAATTTCGGCAACCAGCACTCCATCAATGGCTTCAGCCATTTCGGCATCAGCAGCAATTACAGCATCGATGGTAGCGTTCGGTTCATTCGAGACAATTCCCAAAGGAGCGTCCGTCCGTGAGTTCCAAAGAAGCACGACCACGATAATGCTGAGTAAAATGAAATAGCCGCTCGTGGGAAGGTTAGCAAACAATCCTGAGGCTTGACCCGATGTCCCGTCACCGGTTCCCATGACTGCAACGGAGACCGGCAGGGATTGCACACCCTGTTCGTTGAGAGCTCGGAATTCAACCGTTTGGTTACCTTCAGCCAAGGCATCAAGGTTGAGAGCCACTGTCCAAGTGAACCGCTCCAATGCTGCCAATTGAGTGCTTGTTTCATCGAATGCCGCACTCTTCCATTCTCCGCTGCCGATTCTGTATTCAACCGCAGAAATGGTTCCAGCTTGGCTCCAGGCAATGCCTTCGATGACATGCAGTCCATTGGTTTGGTTGAACGAAGAGTTGGTAACGTGAACTTGCGAATACACATCAATGGAGCCAGTGAGGTTTTCCTCTTTGAGCATCAAAGCCATCTTCGTAGCCTCATACGCATCAGCCATACCCCATCCGAAGTCACGGTTCCAAAACGGGTCGACCTCAGGCTGTGTTGCTTCTCCACGGCGTTCTGCGGTGAGTTTGATTATTTCTTTCAGTTCGGCAGGCGAGAGGTCTGGGTTTGCTTCAATCATCAAAGCAAGAATACCCGATACGGCAGGTGTAGCGTACGATGTTCCCGAGCCACGTCCAGTGTAGCCGTTGTCGGATGCGTCACCTAAAAGGAAATTGTTGCAAAAGCCACTGGTAACGCAACCTTCGGCTTGGACGATGTTCGTACCTGGTGCAGTAATCTCAGGTTTGAGTTCGTTGAGAGGATTTCCGTCACCGTTGTCTCTGCGTGGACCGCGAGAGGAGTAATCTGCAATCGTGTCATCTTGCCTGTCCACAGTGTTGCGGTCATCGGTTGCACCTACGGTAAGAGAGAGATCCGATGAGCCCATGCCAGACAGACCGTCGTTCGATGGACCGTCGTTTCCTGCGGCAACGCTGACAATGATTCCTGCTTCCATTGCTTCGTTGAGGATTTGGCTGTGCATGTCGTTGCCGTCGGAGCCACCGCCTTCATGGGAGGTGATTCCCCAAGAGAGTGATATGATATCAATTCCATAATTTGTGCCGTCAGCATCTTGCCAAGCAGTATCCTTGTTGTCGATAATCCACTGCATGCCGTTCATGGCCGATTCGTAGAACTCCTGCTCGAGAACATAATTTTCAAATGGACCTGCACCTGCATCGGTGCCGATTCGAACATCGACGAGCGCTGCGGCTGGTGCTGAACCGTAGAATTCAGTTTGTGCTCCACTCGCATCAATACCCGTTGCTGCTGCCATTCCCATGCATGCGGTTCCGTGTTGGTTACCGTCATCAGGGTCGAATGTGCCATCGGTTTCCCTCAAGCCTCCACCTGCTGCAATGCAAATTGGGTCCGATGGAGTGTAACAAACTGCATCGTATCCCGCAACGAACTTTTCACTGAGCCCTGGATGTTCGTTATCGACGCCGGTGTCGACCATTGCAATGTTCACGCCTGCTCCTGATACACCGAGATCCCAGGCACCCATTGGATAGAAACTGGAGTTGCTCGCTTTCACTGCTGGAGTCTGAACATCGCCATAGAAAACAACGTTGCCGTATTCTTCGACCATCACTACATCATCAAGAGCAGCAAGGGTCGGAGCGAGCGTCGTATTGACCTGACCCAAGAGAACGCCGTCTACAGCTTCGATGACATCGACTACGTTTAATCCGAGGTCCGCTAACGCTGCGAGATGAGCGTCGGTCACATCGGTTTGATACACTAAGGCTGTACCGGTCACACCAATTCTTGATTCTATAGAGTCGTGTATTTCGTTCCGGTTGAGATCCAAAGAGGTTCGTTCCCACCATGGAGTGTCGTCCTCGACCCAGTCGGGAGAAGTTTGGGCAGGAACGTCGAATGTTTGCCCTGATTGTATCCATTGAAGACCTTCGGAGTCAACAGCAGACCATGAAGATTTACCACCTTCATCTGAAACGATGAGTGACCCTGTGACAGGGCCCATGAGAAGAGCAAAAAGTAGCAAAGCAAGTGGTCGGCGCATGGACATCCCAAACGGTCCTCGAAGGCATAATTCAAGAACATATGCCTTCGGTGCAAAGTCGCAACTTACGTTGAAACAAGATTAGAGGTGGGAGCAGAGGGATTTGAACCCCCCCCAGCGGATTTCTTCTGAAACTGCCCACCGAAATGGGCAGTCTGCAGGATTGCAACAGGTCGGCGCTCCAGTTGGTCATCAACTTTCAGCAAACCCACT
>JABGTJ010000115.1 GCA_018691345.1 Methanobacteriota archaeon | reverse complement strand
TACAATGTGAACGGAGAGCGAGCCAATTCGGTCACCGCCACGCTCGGATACAAAGTGGGCACCAGCCCATGATGAAATGAGAATCATGACAAACCAAGTACCCAGGACAAAACTCCAGCCACGTAGCGAATGTTCTGCCATTTCCATTTCCATCAGACGGACATCTTCGTGAACATGGTATTCTTCGACATGCAAGTTCCGTGTTTCAATTACCGCTTTTCCGAAATTATAGATGAAAAAGAGAACCACCAAGAGGATGAGTGTACCGAGCATCATATCACCAAGCGTAGCACCTGATGGGAAATCAATTTGGTTCACATGGAAAAAAAGTTGCGAAACCATCGTGAGATTCCACAAGACCAGGAGAGATATGGCATGTATTCGTATGACTGGGAAAAGCCTCCATATTTGCATGGTGAAGATGCTCCAACAAATCAGTGAAAGGAGCATTTGGAAGAACGCCACACCTCGGACAGCGGCTAGACCGTCCCAGGCGACTTTTTGTGCATCCCCCCCACTAAGTAATTCAGTTGACACTGCCCCAAGGAGAAAACCTGCTAGCCCAATAGCGAGCGTCACCCAGTATTCACTGTTCCATTCACGGACAGCTAATTTGGTTTGAAACTTTAACTCGGACTGTATCCGATCGAGCGGTTTGGCAATCGGGTATAGGTCCGAAAATGCAAAGACTGGGCTGATGTCACGCAATCGGAACGGAAGAACGTCATGGTCTTTTTCTTCACGTTCCAGAGGTGCGACCTCTACGCTCATACTCTTCCGCAGCCGGTCCACCTTTGAGACCTTTCGCTTTGACCATCTCAAAAATAGAAAAGTTCCGAGGGGTGAGCATTAAACGCCAATGCTAAGTCGGCAGGTTACAAGCCGAGATCGCATAGCCTGGTATTGCGCGCGACTGGAAATCGCGTGTCCTTGTGGCACGAGAGTTCAAATCTCTCTCTCGGCGCCTTTAACCACACTTTAGATGCCGTATTGATTGCTCATGTCACTTTTGATTTGGATTGGTTGATTCGCAAGAACAGAAGCGACGGTTGCCAGCCTTTGCGATATTGGAGCCACCGGCGAGAATTGAACTCGCGACCTCCTCATTACCAATGAGGTGCTATACCGCTAAGCCACGGTGGCAGTAAAGACGGCGACCAACCAGTGCAATATAACCGCTTCGCGTCGAGTCAATGTCGAAAAAATCTACCTTTCATCGGTGGGAATTACTCAAAGGCTATAAGGTGATTTTGTTAAATCAGCAATTGGAGAAGGCAACTTCTCTGGATGGGATAATATGGAGCGAGAGCTAGAAACAAAAACGGAGATGCGACAACGAGTTCGTGATCTCCAGAGCCAAGTTGATGAACTGAAAGACCTTGTGAACACGCTGCTAAGTGTCATCTGTGAAGAGCCTGATGGCGTTCACAGTGGTGCTGCACCGACCATACCCGGTCAGCCAGCACACAACTACTGCATGTGATTAGCCTTTGATTACTGCAAGTGGGTTAAGTCGGACAACAGGTCGAGCAAGACCCGCTTTTTGCGTGAGTTCGATCACATCATCAACATTCTTGTAAGCCTCAGGTGCTTCCTCAGAGAGGACGTTTGGCGTTGATGCGTGAACACGTATGCCTCTTCCTTCAAGTTCGTTCTTCAATGCTTTACCATCGATGGTATTTTTTGCCTTTGTACGTGAAAGGGCTCTTCCCGCACCATGGCATGATGAGCCAAACGCAATGTTTTGACCCTTTTTTGGACCTGCCATGACCCAAGAGCCAGTACCCATGTCCCCCGGAATCAACACCGGTTGGCCGCTCGCTCGATGAGGTAGCCCAATCTCTGGACTGTCACCGCTAAATGCTCGAGTGGCTCCTTTTCGATGGACGCAACATGTACATGGCTTCCCGTCGATTTCATGAACTTCTACTTTCGCAATGTTGTGGGCGACATCATAGAGTGTTCTTGCTTCTCCATCAACGCCTAGCTCGAGTCTGAGAACTTCTCTCAGTCGGTGTGCAAGTGCACTACGGTTCGCAAATGCAAAATTTGCGGCCGCATTCATGGCGTCGAAATACGATTGTCCTTCCGTTGAATGGAACGGTGCTGATGCGAGTTGTCTATCGGCGATTTCGTATCCCCATTCCTCATTGAACCATCCCTTGCCTTGCTGGCTGTATCGTCGCTCAAGTAGGCGTACGTGGTCGCTGCAAACTTGATGGCCAAGACCTCGGGAGCCAGAATGGATCATAGCGACAAGTTGACCATCGTACAAGCCCCATTGTTCGGCGGTCGTAGAATCAACTGTTTTTCCAACCGTTTGAAGTTCAAGGAAGTGATTGCCACTACCAAGTGTTCCCAACGCACGTAGCCCACGTTCTTTGGCTCTTGTAGAAAGTTCAGCATTGAGGGTTTCCAGTTGACCTCCTGATTCAAGATGTCGAATGTCCTCATCAAATCCATATCCCAATTCAGCGGCGGCAGGTGCGCCACCCTGGATGAGTTGCTCAAGTTCACTCATCGTGATGTTGAGTCCACCTTTACCTGATGCACCGGCAGGCACTCTACCTGCAATACGGCCTGCGAGTTTCTTGAGATTTGGAATGTCTTGTGCTGTCGCATCGAGTGCGAGCATTCGTACACCGCAATTGATGTCGAATCCAACGCCTCCAGGGGATATAGCACCTCCTAAGTCTCCGTATTCGGTATCGGTGGCAACAACTCCGCCGATTGGAAGCCCGTATCCAAAATGCCAATCAGCCATCCCCCATGCTTCGCCAACAATTCCCGGTAAACTTGCAGCATTGATGAGTTGCTCGGGACCTCGGTCATCAGCGTGTAATTTTAGGTGCTGTTCATCCGTAACCAGTCGAGCATCGACCTTCATTTTACCATGGGCTTTGATTCGCATCGTACCATCACCTAGCGAGGTGAGATGTTGACGCCAGTCTTCTGCCATGGATACGGGCTGCGATGTTCACCTTTGAGGATTGTTCTTCGTTTCACGGAAATTTGACCCACAGGTTTCAAGGTGTATTGCACGGTCGGAGGTTTGTTCCCTTGGGGAGATGCGTCGTATGGGATTACCACCAATTGATTTGGCCGTGTTTCACAGCGAAGGCTATGTCCGTAAGCAGTGCCGAATTACTGACCTTTGGTTTTGGACAACGGATGTGGAGCGGGATACATGTGGCGATACATCCGAGGATGAATATACCTTCATTGGAGAACCACTCATCTCAGGCTTCCCCATGCGTGGGAAAGCGCTGAAAGATGCCATGCGTGAAGCATTCTTGTCGTTTTTCGAGCAGGTTGAACACACCCGTGTCGAACCGTACCCAGTTTTGGCAAGATGGCGCGATGATATCCATCTCACCATTGCTTCGATTGCTGATTTCCAGCCCCATGTCACTTCAGGGCAAGTGGAACCCCCTGCAAATCCCCTCACCATCTCTCAACCATGCATCCGGCTCACAGACGTTGATGCAGTTGGCCGCTCTGGTCGACACCTCACCACCTTTGAGATGATGGCTCACCACGCTTTTAATCGACCAACTGAAGGGAAGATGTACTACTGGATGGAAGAATGTGTTCAATACTGCCATGACATGATGACGGTCACTTTTGGTATTCCTGCAAAGGAGATTACCTACGTTGAAAACCCATGGTCCGGTGGAGGAAATGCCGGTGCAGCAGTGGAAGTCATTGTTGGAGGGCTTGAATTAGCCACCTTGGTTTTTATGAATTTAGAAGAACATCCAGACGGTGAAGTTGAACTGAAGGGTGACCGTTACCGGGAAATGCCTCTACAAATTATCGATACGGGGTATGGTCTTGAGCGATTTTGCTGGGCTGCTGCAGGTACACCGACCATCTATGAAGCCATTTATCCGGAGACCGTTACATGGCTCAAAGAGTTGTCTGGATTCTCCACGATCAGTTCACAATGGCCTGAACTCGACTTGGATGCGCTGCTTGGTGAAATGAGTAGGCTGAATGGAATTATGAACATTGAACCCGGTGTTGATGCTGATGAACTTCGGTCGATTTTTCTTCGCCGCCTTGGTGAGAGAGGTATTGCTGTCACTCCACAACAATTCACGGCAATCACAGAACCACTTGCGAAAATCTATGCAATTCCCGACCACTTGCATGCCTTAGCAAACATGCTTGGCGATGGTTTGGTTCCGTCAAACTCGAAGGCAGGTTATCTTGCACGGATGTTAGCACGCAGAACATTACGGCTTCGTGATGACCTCGGTATTACCGTTCCACTTTCTGAACTTGCCCAGCACCACATCGCAGTGAATCTCGATGGGCAATCAATGAAACAAACGCATGATGGCCTGCTTGGCATCCTTCGGCTCGAAGAAGAGCGCTACGGTGAAATGATTCGTAAAGGCGGAAACGTCATCGTAACGCAATTGAAAGGTATACCAAAAGACGCCGATACAGTCCCCGATGAAACACTCTTCCAGTTGAACGACTCGCACGGACTCGCTCCGGATATGGTCGTTGCTCTCGGACAAAATGCAGGATGGAAGAACCTCCAAATCCGAACTGGGTTTGCTGCAGAAATGGCTGAACGTCACGCTCGTATTGCTAAGCAAGCAGCACAAGCGGTCGAGCAGAAGCCACTGGTTGAACATCTGCCACAGTTGCCTGCCTCAGTGGCTTTGTATTACAACGATGTTCAACAACGTGAATTCGATGCAAGTGTTCTAGCTAGTCTTCCTCTGCTCGGCGATGAAATACCAGAGGGTGCAACGCATGCAATCATTTTGGACAAGTCTTGTTTTTATCCGGAAGGCGGTGGACAAGAAGGAGATTATGGGCTATTATCAACCGACTCAAAACACCTTCAGGTTCTCGATACCAGGAAAGTTGGAGAATATATTTTGCATCTCGTCAACGGTTCATTCGAAACCGGTGATCTGGTTCACGGTAGTTTAGATTGGAACCGTAGAAAACAACTCATGGACCACCACACTGCTGTTCACATCGTCGGTGGAGCCGCCCGCAGAGTTCTTGGTCCGCACATCTACCAGGCTGGCGCCAACAAATCAGTGGAATCTGGACGCTTGGACATTACCCACTTCAACCGCCTCACCCGTGAAGATTTGGACGCCATTGAATCAATTGCTAACGAAGTACTTGGACAAGTTCAGCGTACTGAAAAAACCGAATTAAATCGAAAAGACGCTGATAAAAAATACGGTTTTGATTTGTATCAAGGAGGTGCTCCAAAAGGCAATTCGATACGCATTTTACGTATTTCAGACCATGACATTCAGGCTTGCGGCGGCACGCATCATGATGAGCCAGGTCAAATTGGTTCCATTCGTCTCGTACGCTCTGCCGCTGTCCAAGACGGTGTTGAACGGCTACACATTGTTGCCGGTCAAGCCGCTCTGAACTACGCTCGGAACCAAGACGAACTGCTTCGCAAGGCGAGCGAGGTCTATGGGATTCCAACACAGGAACTTCCCAAAACGACAGAACGGTTCTATTCTGAATGGAAAGAGCAGCGAAAAACCATCGAACAACTCGAAGCTGAAATTGTACGGCTTAGGACATCCGGCGGAGGCTCAGACTCTTCAGAAATTGACGGTGTCCGTATTGCAATTATGGAAGTCACTGGTGATTTGAAGAAGATGACGAAAATGCTCAAAGAACTCACTCTCGATTCAAATCTTCCAACTCTTGCCGTTCTTGGTTCGAGAGAGGGCGGTGGGAAATTGATGATTGCAGTTACTGAGAACACTGTTGCCAGTGAGCGATATGACGCAGTTGCTCTGCTTCGTGCTATTTCTCCACACATCAAAGGCGGAGGTGGAGGCCGCCCGACTCTCGCACAGGGCGGAGGCTCATTCCCTGACGGCCTTGACGATGCACTTTCCGCTGCACGCAGTGAAGTCGGATTGTAATCAGAGCGATTTTAGTGCTTCAACATCGAAGTACGAAACAGCCACATTTAGAGCGTCTCCTTTTGTAAACCACTTCACTTCAGCAATTTCTTCCGTCTGTAATTTGAGTTGAGTGATGTCTCCATTCCATAACGAGCGATAGGTGAAGGATACAAACGAAATACCATCGTCTGTGAATATTTTTTGCGTGACAATTGGTTCTTCGGATTCCAGCGTGATTTCCAGTCCAATCTCTTCAAGAGTTTCCCGTACACATCCCGTGCTCGGGTGTTCATCGTGGTCCATGTATCCTCCAGGTAGCGTCCAAAAACCTCTGAAATGACCTCGTTCCACTTTGCCAAGCAAGACTTCGCCTTTTTCGTTGCAAATCATAACTTTGGATACCAGTCTGTGTATCGATCGGTAGATTGCCTCTCTTGCAACAGGGTGTACAGCGTTGTCGGCAATCATTTCGTCTTTCCATGCCCAGTTCTTGGGCCATTCAATTTTTGGATACCCCTTGAGTATTCTGTAAACCATCGTTCCAAAAACCACTCGCGTTTCACGCAAATGTTTCCATTCAATGTTCATTGCAGCAACTTCTTGTTGAGTAGGTAGGCGTAATTGTTTCGAATTCTCTTGTCTTCCTTGGACCGGCTGTTGTGGTCCTTCTCCTCGTTCATTGACAAGCAGTACCTTTCCGTCGTGTTCCAAATGGACAACTTCGACGGGATGCATGGTTATGGGTTGCTCTCATGTTTCATGAATCCTCGTATCGCAAGTCCATCGCATTGGGCATTCTTCAAGTACGACCCCGCAATCGCTTAAGCATGCACTTCGAACAATTGAACCAAACCGGATGGGCTCAAACGTACCTCTTGGTGGACTCGGAATCAAAGATTGCAGCCCTTATTGACCCAGTCTACGACTTTATGGATGAGTATCTTCGTTTGCTTGAAACTCGGGAGTTAAACCTCGAGTATGCTGTTGCTACGCACACACATGCAGATCACATTTCTGCATGTTATTCACTTCGTGAATTGACAGGTTGCGAATACGCCATGTGGAAAGACACTTCTTGTCTTGGCGTCTCTCATTACCTGAACAAAGAAGAACATCTTATGATAGGTTCTTTGCCTCTAAAAGTGCATCATGTACCTGGGCATACTAACGACCACATTTTACTCGAAACACCCACGCACCTGATGACTGGAGACTTCCTTTTTACCGGCGAAGGTGGAGCTGGTCGGGATGATTTGCCCAGTGGTCGAGTGCATGAGCATTGGCTTTCTCTTAAGACGCTTGATTCTCTCAACGGCAGCCTCATCGTTTGCACAGGCCACGAACCACCCGGTACCGAGATGAAATCACTTGACTGGAACCGTGAGCATAATCCGGTGCTGAATATGAGTTCGTACGAGGAATACCTCGCTTGGCAACAAAAGGTTACTGCCGGACTAGGTTCAGTTTCAAAAATTAAGACAGCCCTTCCTGCTAACATTTTTGCGGAAATCCCCGACCATATTCCTTGGATGAATTAGACGCATCGTATGCGAAGGCATTAGTAGAGGCGTTCATGCCCATTGCCATGCACCTACGGTCTGCTCGCAGCCTCTTGGTCGTCTGTACCCTACAACTTCTACTGATTGGGGTATCTGCGGCACCTCTTGCCGACACACTCAATCCAATCGGTGATTTTGAACGTATGGATGCGGCCTTAGAACATGAACTCAATTCGGTTGCTGATGATACCATCTTGTCGGTCATCTTCCAATTGAATTCTGAGGTTCAAGCCCCTGATCGGATTGTACTCGAGGATAACGGTGCTGAAATCTTGGGTGATGCTCCACTGATTGATGGGGGCTTAATTGAAGCAACTGCATTACAAATTCGTACGATTAGTCAATGGGAACGTGTCGAATACTTAGAACTCAACAGAGAGTTGGAATTTTTCTACTTACCAGCAGAATTTGGTGGTGACCCAATTGACGAGGCAGGCGTTTTGATGCATGAAACAACGCATGTGGTCAATGCAACGACTTCATGGCATCGCGCCATCATTAACACCGATGGAACAGTTGCGTACGATACAGATCTCGCTTTCACTGAGTGGGACGGTGACGGTACGGCGATAGTTGACCTCGACACTGGCGTTGACGCCGGGCATCCCGACTATGATTACCTGCAACCGTGGTCCGGTGAAAAGACGCTCTATTCCGCAAAGTGGGATGGCGTATGGACTGAAACTCGAAATTCAGATACCTCTTCAGGTCACGGAACTCACGTTGGTGGCACAATTGCCGGTAACGGTGATGCTTCCGCTGGTCGCCGTGCTGGTGTTGCAAAGGGTGGTCAATTGGTTGCACTTGGCACCGGAGACGGAGCCTCGATTTTTGCCGCAGAACAAGGCCTTGAATGGACCTACTATCATTCTGTTCCTGGCCAAAATGAATATCACATTCGCGTTGTATCGAACTCGTGGGGTACCGATGGCGATTATGACCCAAACGGTGCGGTCGCTCAACTCACTGACATGCTCACTTATGATCACGGTGTTGCAGTTATCTTCGCAGCGTCGAATTCTGGCGGAAACGGTGGTGAATGCGCTGGCGGTTTGAAGACCAACGTCTATGCAAATACGCCATCGGCAATCTCAGTTGCTGCCCTTACGCATGACGGAACTGCAGTGACTTCTTTTTCCTCCCGTGGTTGTATGAACCAAATGCACACATGGCCAGACGTCGGTGCACCAGGCCGGGATATTTGGGCTACTGCACCTCGCGGTACCGCCATTGATGCATCGACCAAACTCCAAGGCGATTTGTATTACATGGCCATTTCAGGTACCAGCATGGCAACACCGCACGTTGGTGGCATTGCTGGACTTTTACTCGACGCAGCCCCTTCATTGGGCGTAGCCGATTACCATCGAGATGACCATGATGAAGGGGATTCTTTGGTTGGTGGCGATGGTTCCGCTGCATACGGTCAATTTGAAGATTGGAACTCCGCTAATTTTTCTCGTGTTCACGAATTGGAACTCATCCTGGAACTGACAGCACGGTATGATGGCATGGCAAATTCATGCGAGGCCGGCAACGACGATGATGCATGCAACGATATTCCAGCAGAATGTTATCGCAGTGCAACCGGCCAATGCCACGACTGGCGGGTCGGACATGGTTTGACCGACACCGACAAGGCAGTCGCCCTTGCTCGAACGCTCCAACTGATGCGTGACCAGAACAACGATGGAATTGTTGACCACCCCGAATATACCGTTTGGGACGCGTTTGACATTTACACCTCGCTGATGACCGTTGAAACAATTCCTGTTGACACGGACCGTGTTCGCCATTCATGGAAGGGTGATTGGAATCACTTCAACAACGGTGCAAGCGGTGCTGTTTACTACACAGAAGACTCCCACTATGTCTGGATTCCAAACGGTACCAATAATTTACTCGCATACTTTACACCAACCGAAGTTGACATTGAAACGGCCCAAGTTGGAAGTCTGCAAATGGAAATTGACCTTGCTGAAGACGGTTCAAACGATGCGCAAGGTGCAGGGACCCGAGTTGCAGATACTTGGATTTATGATTTGGATGTCGGTCCGGAGCATTGGAATACCTGGGCTCACTTTGACATCACTGGACAGGCAGCAGCGTTCCTTGGATTGTTTGAAGACCCAGAATTCTTTGAAGCGAGTATCCCTTACACGGTCGATGTTGCACTTACACTTGACTTGTCGACTCCAGTTGACATCACTATTCCTCAGCGTCCAGACTTTTATTCAGATCTCGATCCAACAACACCTTCAGACGCTTGGGATGACTCATTTATGGGTCAGTTAACTTTCACTCGCGAGGCATACAATCAATCTGCTTTGATGAATGAAGTTCTTCCAAAGAGTACATCGACTGATGATTCCGAAGGTTTCTTTTCCGATTTGGGTAGCGTCCTTTCAGAGCACTCCGGATTTGCAGCATTCCTTGGATTACTCTTCCTTCTGTGCGGGCTTGGAGCCGGCTACACATTGTACAACATGAATCCAGCCAGAAGCGATAAAGAAGTAATCGATGCTGTGATTGAACTCGAATCATAGAGGGTTTTCAGGAATTTTTCCCCTGTGTTCACTTGACGGTAGTTCCTGAAGGTCAGCGAAGCTCAATTGTTCGATCGGTGAGTTGGTTAAACCGCTCATTCGCTCTTTCATAACCATTCGCACGTGGAATTCAATTCTTCCTTTCGAGCGGGTTAAGTCGTACGACAGTGGGTTAAGAGTTTGAATGACTTGATTGCCAAACTCATCCCGAATCTGAGAACCTCGCCATATCGAGTATCCCCATCGGAACGCAATACCAACAATTGCAGCTCCATACAGGAGACCAAGAACAGTGACTGCGAAGAGAACTGCATTGCCGTCTCTGGCTTCATCCAAGAGATTCCTTACAATGAGGAACAGCAGACCAATTCCTACCAATGGTTTGAGGATACTTTCAAGCCATTGGTCAACCGGTACCAATCGACCTTTGGACGGGTCGACGAACACCAGGTCCGATTCAAACGCTGCATTGAGCACTCCAAGAGCACCAAGCAACACAATGTACAACATGGATGAAAACATAATTTCCACCCCCCATGAATCGAAATTAAACGTCCAATGGACAATCAGCCATGCAAACAATCCGAGGAAGGCACCCTGTGGGACGTGATTGAAGTGGATAACGTGTTGGGAAAATTCGTTCATTTTCGCCTTGTCTTCCGACAGGCCTCTGTGCGGCTTGGGAATGTGAATGATTTGCCAGTGCATTAAACGTTCAATTGACTTGAGAGCCTTTACGAGTACTTCTTTTCGTATGAAGATATATTCAATTACCAATAAGACCGGGAATCCGATGAGAATTACGGGTAAGGCCATAATGGCTGCAAGTGGGAAAATCAGAATGGCAGGAAGCAGTATGAAGTGAGAGACTGTAAGTGGATGGAACAAATCGGCTTCAATCAGTCGTTGATGATTGGGCCGTATGTGGAGACTTCGTGCTATGTCGTCAAGCGTCGCTCTGAATGGAGCCACTTGCCGACCCGCATCAATAATTTGCAAAACAGTGTTCCGATACTGCGATGCTTCGTGGCCAACACCGATGAAAAACCTCCAGCCAATTCTCATTGGTAGTGCCAGGAGCAATGGAATGGACAGCAATCCTGCTGCCCAAATCAATGCGTTGGTATCGATTGTTGCCATCGTACTCATTTCGGCCAAACGCTGCGAGCGTTTCAATCATCGGGTTCGGGCAGTGTCCGAGGCATAGATTGATGTCCCTTATACCAAAGCGTAGGAGCAATGGCAAGAATTGCAGTGACCGACGGTATGGCCCCAGACGCAGTAGTACTGCTTGAGAAATCTGGGCATGAGGTTGTTCTTCAGTTCATTGAGCATGAAGACCTGCTTGCTGGTGCTCTCAAAGAGTTCGATGCCATCATCGTCCGCAGTGCTACCAAATTACCACGCGAAGTCCTCGTCGAATCTGGCACACGTCTGAAAGTGATAGGCCGTGCTGGTGTTGGAGTTGATAACATTGATCTGGCTGCTGCTGGCGAGTTGAACATTCCCGTGGTAAATGCTCCTCGCGCTTCAACGCAATCTGTCATTGAACTTACCATTGGGCACTTGCTCTCATCGCTCCGTCACATCCCTCGAGCAGACCGCGGTATGCGTCAAGATAAGTGGGAGAAGAAATCGATGAAGGGAACAGAACTGTTTGGAAAAGATCTCGGTTTGATTGGCTTTGGAAGGATTGCACAAGGTGTCGGCTCTGTCGCACAATTATTGGGGATGGATGTTCACACGTACGACCCTTATTTGCCTTCGAAGGTGGCGAAGGCTCAAAACACTACACTGCACAAGAACGTTGATACCTTATTTCAGAACTGTACTCACATTTCGGTTCACTGCAACTTTACCGATGAAACTCACCATTTGGTGAATGCTGAACGAATGGCCTTGATGCCTGGCAAGTCTCGAGATGGGATTCATTGCGGCAATCACATTGTCAACTGTGCTCGTGGTGGCATCATTGACGAATCTGCGTTACTTTCTGCTCTTCTTTCTGGACAAGTGGCTTCGGCAGCACTCGACGTTTTCGAACAGGAACCGGTCTCGAAAGGAAATGAATTGATTCAACATCCGAATTTCCATGGAACTCCGCACATAGGCGCAGCCACTCTTGAGGCTCAAGCACGCGTTGGGAGAGACATTGGATTGGCGGTCATGACTGTGCTCGATGGAAATGTTGCAGACACGACCGTCAATTCACATTTACTCAAGTAATACTTTCACCCCATCAAGGCGTGAGGGTCATGTGAAACTTCGATGTCCTTACGCGCTAAATCCACGGCATGCGTCTCTCATATCGTACCCCTCAACGAGTCAAAAACCCCTTTGCACAACCACTCGAAGAACTTCCTGTTGAATTTCGACCGAAGGAAAAATTAGTGTTCTTAAGCCCTACTCTCGAAGTTTTGTTCTGTGAGGAGTACATCAACTTCAAGCACTGTGGGCAACGTTCTCTGTGTGTGTCAGGTGAACAGATACCAACGGGTGATACGATCCCAACGCCTCGTGAGAGGATATTGGTTCATTGCGACCTTGATGCTTTCTTTGCGGCAGTGGAGATTTTGCATCATTCTTTGGACCCTGAAAAGCCACTCATCATTGGTTCTGACCCACAAGCTGGCCGTGGTCGAGGAATTGTTTCCACATGTAATTATGCAGCGAGAACTTTTGGTATTCATTCAGCCATGCCGATTAGTGAGGCTTGGCGCCGTTGTCCTGGTTACCCGTTTGGTCCTGGGCACTATATTCGTGGCAGTCGAGGATTGTACAGTCGCGCCTCAAGACGTGTCATGGAGATTTTACAAGAGCCGGCAGAATTTTTCGAGAAAGCAAGTATAGATGAGGCATATCTCGATGTGACCAAGGCTGTTGACGGCGACTGGGATGCAGCATTTGCCTTATGCCGTGCGCTGCAAGATGCGATTGAAGATAAAGTTGGGTTGACGGCTTCCTTTGGTATTGCACCGACTCGAATTCTAGCGAAGATGTCGAGTGAAGTCAATAAGCCGAAAGGTATTTTCCGAATACTTCCTGATGAAATTGCTGATTTCTTTGATGGACGTTCCTTGCGTGAAGTGCCAGGGATTGGTCCAAAGAGGGCCACACAATTAGCAGAATGGGGGCTTGTGACCGTTGATGAAGCCTATGTGTTCGGAGAATTGGCACTCGGGCGTATGGCTGGTGAACGTTTTGCTTCATGGCTTACACGTGTGGTTGATGGTACGACCAGTTCTGAAGTAAGTCCGTTACGGAGTCGTAAGTCCGTCGGTAAGGAACGTACTTTTTCATCCGATCAAACCGACCATGAAGCAGTTCTGGAAGTGCTGCGTTCGCTTACTCAAGGTGTTCTAGCCCGTTCACGTGAAATGGGCGTCTCTGGGCGTTTGGCGGAAGTGAAGATTCGTTACACTGGGTTTGAAACACATACACATGGACGTTCGATACCGGTGGCTATGGATGAGCCAGAAGTGTTCTTGCGTCTGGCAGAGCATCTTTTTGCAACCAATGTCCAGCATAACCGAGGTCTGCGCTTAGTAGGCTTTCGGCTTGGTCAACTCGATATGCCACCGACACGACAAGCCATTCTCAAGTGGGAAGAAGAGTAATCATTCCAAGTGATGCATACGTGTGAGAATCGCAGTAAAATCTGCAAGCTCCTCTGGAATCTCAAGGCCAGTAATAGGCTGGTTGAGAGAGATTCCTTGCTCCTTCTTTGTATTCCAGGTGTCTCCATTGAACGTTTGTAACAGCGATGAAAGGTTTCGAAGTTGGTCACCATCTTCAGTTCCGAGTGCAACAGAAGCGTCTGCAGTTTGCGGGAATGCATCGATGTCGACAGAGGAACGATTGTAGAGTGTTTCGGAAATGTGGTGTGTGAAAAAGGGACAAACTGGCGTAAATGCAGACATGAAGTCACGAACAATGCGATGCAGTGTCCAAGCGGCGGCCTTATCCTCATCGTACAGTCTTGATTTAACCATCTCCAAATAGTGGCTGGGTAATACACCTGTACCGAACGTTTTCAATGCTTGAGTGGCGGTGTAGATGTCCAGGTTCTCCCATGACGTCCGTACTGTTTCCATCGTTGCATCGAATTCAGCGAGTATCCATCGATCTTCAACATCGAGATTTCCAGGATTTGTATCCAAATCTGAAGGTATTTCAAATTGAGATGCGAAACGAGCAACATTGAACAGTTTGGTTAGGACACCGAAGTATTTCTTTTCGATTTCTTCAGGGTTGATGTGGAAGTCGTCACCGACTTGAGCATCGCATGCCTTCCAAAGACGGAAGCATTCGCTGCCAATTTTGTTGGCACGAAGACTCACTGTCTTATCCGGCCCCTTCACTTTCCATGAGCCAGTTCGTCCACCGGCGCCGCATTCGAGTACGGAGTCGGCATCGATTCCGTTCCCGAGTGATTTACTCATTTTACGGCCCCAAGGGTCCATCCCAAGCCCATCAATCCAGACGTGCTTGAATCCAGGTTTGTCCAGTAAGAGATTGGATTTGAGGAGAGTATAGTAGAGCCATGTTCGAACAATTTCTTTACCTTGTGGCCGCAAAGCTGTAGGGAATGCTCGTTCAAACACTTCAGGATGGTTGAGGTAGCCGCTCACAAACAAGTTGGAGTTTGATGAATCCATCCATGTGTCGAATACTTTTTCTTCACCAATGAGGGTGCCAAGTTCGCCTTCCATGCTCTCAAACGAACCGAGGACTTCACGCGTTGCCCGGTCGAGAACCTGACTGCCTTGCGGAGGACCTTCGCGCCAAGGTTGGACATAGGTGCCGCTTGGGGGGACAATAATTTTTTCACCGTCTTCACTGTACCAAATCGGGATCTCAGTATGGTACCATCTGCGTCGGGAAATAGGCCAATCAATGCTGATGTTGTCCATCCAATCCAGGAGAAACTGTTTGTTCCTCGGTGGGTGGAATTCAATCTCTTCGAGATGCTCACTGATACGGTCCTGAGCATGGGTTTGACGCACATACCATTCTTTCAGTAGAATAATTTCGACAGGATTTTTTCCACGTTCGGATACGGGGATTTCTTGATCTCGCTCGACGACGTTTACAAGTTTGCCGTGTTGTTCAAGGTAGTCGATTGCAGCATTGCGTGCGTCAATCACCTTCATGCCGGAAAACGGTCCGGCAATTTCGGTCAATTTACCGTCTAAGTCGATTGCTTGAAATGGAGTGAGGCCAAGTTCACGGAACACTGCCACGTCGTTTTGGTCACCGAAGGAACAGACCATCAAAACACCTGAGCCAAAGTCTGATTTGACAGAATTATGAGTCATGACTTTGACCGATGTTGAACGTCCTTCGACTGGAAGGGGCAGATGGATTGTCTTTCCGACCAAATGGGAATATCGCTCATCGTCTGGGTGAACAGCAACAACGCCGCAAGCACAAATCAATTCAGGACGTGTTGTCGAGATAACGATCTCTGTTCCATCGTCGCAGGTCCAAGAGATGTCAACAAGGCGAGTTTTGCGTGAAAGGCGTTCCACTTCAGCATCTGCAATGGTCGTACCTTCAACCGGGTCATAGATATTCGGTCGTAGATCTTCAATGATGGCACCGTTTTTGAACAGTTCAATGAATATCGATTGTGTGACGGTTCTGTACTCGGGAGAGTCCGTCAAGTACTCACGCTCATAGTCACAGGAAAGCCCAACGCGTTTTGCAGTCTTCCGCATTGCTTGAGTGAAAGTTTCAATGGTTTCTCGACACATGTCTATGAATTCAGCACGGTCGTACGTCTTCATCTTACGCTTCGTGTTCTTTTCTACTGTGAATTCGATGTTGATTCCGTTTCGGTCTACACCCCAAGGGAAAAAGACTTCCTTGCCCAAAAGACGTTGTGAACGGGCGATGACGTCAATCATAGAATATTGAGCGACTGCGCCGATATGCCATGTTCCAGAGGGGTACGGTGGAGGTGTGTCGATAACAAAGAGTTCCTTGCCGCTGTCGGGCTTAAACGCATATCTTTGTGCGTATATTTGGGAATCAACCATGTGGGCTTCTTGGATGCGCTTTTCAAGGTCGATTGACCACCGTTTATCGTTTAGTATTGGGGCTGGCATGTGCCTCACCTGGCCCCACACACATGAACGATGCGGGTCCAAACAGCGCTGTGACGATTCACCTTTGAAACCAACGCATGGAGTGTGAAGTAGAACTCGATAATTCTTGAGTATACAGAACATTTCAGCGGTAACCATTTGAAGCACCCCAACTCACCTTGAATTAGAGGGGTAGATATGTCACAAGAGCGTACACCAAAAAACTCCTCTGATTCTGTCGCAGGTAGCGACAAGGGTCCGAACGGGCAATCAGGAGCTGGCTCTCGAATGAAGGATATTCGCGCTCTGGGTTCCAAGCGACTCCAATCGGGTGCTGTCGACCTTACCGCCCGGGTAAAAGACTTCAACACCAAAGATGCGATTGATGCGGTTCTTGATGCTCCAGTACGTTTGAGAAGAGAATGGCAGAAGCACGGTGCTATTGGTGCAATTACCCGTTTCCCACTGGCAACCGTCGTCTTCTTCTTGCTGATGACCTTATTTTTTGTGAGTCACTCCGGTTTCTACGACCGCTACCTGACTCAATTCGATGATGACCCGAATGAAACAGACCTCAACGTCAACGGTGACCTCGAAGTGTATCTTCCAGAGGGGAGTAAGGTCGGGAAACTCTTGAAGCTCGTGGAAGAAGATTGGTCCACGAACGTCATGGTAGTCTACATCGAACTCGGGGACGGTCGTAACATTACCGACCAACGCATACTCCAAGAAATTAGTTTCGTTGAAAACCAGTTGAATCCATGCATTTCAGCCTTTGAATGCACTGTTAACGGTGTTGCAGAAAACGATACGGTGATTTACATTTTATCGCTCTCTACTGTATTGAAAGAAGTGAATTCAAGTGCCCCACGAATACGAGAGGCCTTCATTACTGAATTGGGACAGTTAGGCTGTGGTCTAGGCCAAGATGACTGTCTCTCAGCGAATGCAGCCTCTGAACTCAACGACGCACTTGCTCTGACGGACGATCAGTTCGGCGGTAGTTATGAGATTCCCTCTCAAACTACCATTAATCTCGTCATCGCAGAGATGTATGAGGACAATGGCGATGCAACACCGGGGCTTGATAAATTAGCCCGTGACGTTTCGGGCGGTGAAGAAGGCGGACCTGATGGTGTGTTGGATCGAGCAATCATGGCAGTTGCAGTATCGGATGATGTTTCATCGAAGGAAGTTATTCGCAGCACATCAGAAAACATCACTCGAATCTCTACACTTGAGCGCCCGTGTTTGTTCGAGGCAGATGGCAGCCCTGTTTCGGGAGAAGGCACATGCATCTGGAGTGCCGACGCATTAACTGATGAGCAAAAAGAACGGGGTGTCAAAACTCTTGATCTCAAAATGACACTCACCGGCCCGGTTCCAATCACCAATGCTGTTACAGAACGTACTTTCGATATGTTCTGGGATATTTTCCCACTCGCAGTGGTTTGGGTTGCATTGGGTCTCTTTGTCTTCCACTGCGATGTATTGCAAACTGGTCTCACTGGTTTCCGCCCACTTCAAGGCTTGAAGGTCGTCACCATTGCCGGTCTTCCAACGCTATGTGCAGTGTTTTGGACGCTAGGGATTATTGGTTGGTCAAATTACGAAGTGACGATGACGGTCATTATTGTTGGGCCAATTTTACTGGCGCTTGGCGTCTCCTATGGGTTACACATTACCAACCGTTACGCCGAAGAGGCCGGAACGAAAGCAGAAAAGATGCGTGGGGCGTTGTCATCGACTGGGAAAGCAGTATTCTTATCGGCTGTCACGACGATTATCGGGTTCGTATCGCTCGTGTTTACGCCAATGGCCCCAATTCAAACCGTTGGAATTGCTCTTTCGGGTGGAATTGTTGTCGTTTATGTTCTCACAATGTTCATGGTTCCAAACTTAACCCTCCTGCTTGATTTACGCAAGCCGAAACATCCTCCATTGAAACCATTCCAACTCTTAGTCGAAGTACCAGTAAAGTACAACCGTGCAGTTATCGGTGTGTTCCTATTCCTGATGGTCATCTCAGCAACATACGGTCAAGCCAATGTTGAAGAAAATATTGACATGTTGAAAATGGCACCCTACGATGAGCCATCGGTTCAATCCATGGACAACTACAGCAATGAATTCAATTCGGGGCAACTCGGAATGGTACTTATTCAAGCAAACTTAACCGGAGATACTTCGATTGAGGTATCTCAACAAGATCCTGCAGAGAATTTACGTCAAATCGACACCTTAGAAGGGCTGATGAATGATGTAGATGACACCACTGCAGTGTCAATTGTGTTCCTGATGAAGTCATCTGGTATCGCTCCGACCGTCGAATGTGTTGGATGCAGCGAATTCGTGCAATCGTTACCGTTTTTGAATCAGGACGTCAAGGACACAGCAAGTATACTTCTCGACAGTACAGTGACTCAAGATGCATCGTTTTGGGATTTACTTACGTCACCTGACGCATACGGTTTGCCCGCTTCGCGTCAGAGTGAAGTATTTCTCCTGAACGTATTTTACTCATCGATCACCGATGAAACCCGTGGAATATTCATCAGCGA
Source organism: Methanobacteriota archaeon (assembly GCA_018691345.1). Taxonomy (GTDB): domain Archaea; phylum Thermoplasmatota; class Poseidoniia; order Poseidoniales; family Poseidoniaceae; genus MGIIa-L1. The sequence goes on along the minus strand of JABGTJ010000115.1, from coordinate 26,186 downwards.
AGACTTTGACAGGAGCTTAATTTTGGTCGATATGCCGTATCTCCCGGTTGCAGATACTTCCTCGAACGTAGAGGCCATTAATGGCCATACGAAAACATTTACCGGAACTGAACCGGGCAATTATGCAACAGAATTGACCGGTGTGGCACCAACCACAATCGAAGTCAACAAACTCATTGTCGGCTCCCAATGGACATCACTTGGTTTTGCAGTTATTCTAACCCTCATCACCCTCGCTATCGTTTTCAAGGACATCAGATATTCTATTTGGACCACTTCTCCGGTCATCGCTACAGTGGCTTTGCAGTGGCTGGTAATGTGGAGGATGGATGTCGACCTATCCTTGGTAACCGTCATGATTGGTTCCATTCTCGTAGGAGTTGGTGTCGACTTTTCGATTCACATATCCAACCGTATACGAGAACTTGGGGGAGGTATTGAGGCAATTCGCAGTGCTGCGATAGGTACAGGTATGTCTTTGCTTGAAGCTGCGGTGGTAACGACTCTTGGAATGGTTACTGCATATGGTATTCCAATTGAAGCCATACGTCCGTTTATTACCGTCATACTCATTCTCTTATGGGTTGCTGCTGCAAGTGCACTCATCTTGTTACCTGCCATTTTTGTCACCCTCGAAAAAGCCGGGTTAGGCGCTGTTGGTGGACGTACCTCAATGGCGAAGCGATTGGGTCTCGGCAAAGCTAAAGTTCTCGATGTAGATGTGCTTGATGCTGCGCTTGCCGATGATGTCATCGATGCTTGGTGAGCAACAATACAAAGAGTCTCCACCGCTTGGGATTGCCATGGTCAACTACTGGTTGATGAAATCGGAACCCCATGTCTACCCTTTTGAACAACTCGTAGTCGATGGTTCGACGCACTGGGATGGGGTCCGAAACTATCAGGCTCGAAACATGATGAGAGATGATATGAAAAAAGACGATTTTGTCTTGTTTTACCATTCTAACTTCAAACCACCACACATTGTTGGAATTGCTCGTGTGAGCCGTGAAGGATACCCAGACCATACGGCTCAAGACTCGACCTCGAAATATTTCGACCCGAAAGCCAGTCCGGAAAACCCTCGCTGGATGATGGTTGATATTGAGGCAGTTGTTGCTTTGCCCAACATCGTACCGCTTGAAGAAGTTCGTAACAACCCTTCTTGTGAGAACATGCTTCTTGTCCGTAAAGGACAACGTCTTTCGGTTCAATCCGTTGATGAAGTTGATTTCGATGAAGTACTACGTATGGGCGGATATTCTCGAGAACAATTGAATGAATTATAATTGAGGTGGCGAATGTATGGCTGACAATCAATTTCCAGTGGCACCTCGGGCATCGAACATTGAGTATGCAATACGAGATGTAGTTGTTCCAGCACTCGCTCTTGAAGAGCAAGGCCATGAAATACTCAAATTGAACATTGGTGATCCCATTGCGTATCCAGGTCTTCCTACACCGCAGCACATGGTTGATGCATACGTTAAAGCACTTCAAGATGGTAAAAATGGCTATTCACATTCGTACGGAATCCACGAACTTCGTAGAGCCATTGCACACGATGAAAACAGGAAGGGTTGGGATGCTCAGCCCTCAGATGTTTACGTGTGTCACGGGGTGACTGAAGCTCTGCAGATTCTTTTTGCATCGGTTTTGACTGAAGGAGACAAGGTACTCGCTCCTGGCCCCCACTACCCACCTTACATGGCCTATCCTCAGATGTACGGTGCCAAAACCATCGAATACAAATTACAACCGGATAACGGGTGGAAAATTGATTTGTCCGACATTGAGTCGAAAATGGATTCCTCTGTTCGACTTTTAGTCCTCATTAATCCAAACAATCCTTGTGGAAGTGTGGCTGGGCAAGAGGAAATTGAGCAACTTCTCGGCATCGCCAGAAAGTGGCCGAATTGTATGATTGTGGCCGACGAAATCTATGACGGACTTGATTTCACTGGTCTCCAAAAGAGTGTAGCAAGTCTCTCAAAGGAAGTCCCTGTAATCACTCTCAACGGTGTTTCGAAGGTCTATTACGCCCCAGGATGGAGAATCGGCTATCTTGCTGTACATGACCCGACGAACCGATTATTGAATGTCCGAGACGGCATTGAGAGAATGCTACGCTCTCGACTCTGCGCCTCTACACCGGCGCAACTTGGATATCTTGCTGGTCTTGAATCGGATCGAACCTGGATGGAGGCATACGCAGAAAAAGTCGTACACCAACGAGATGTTTGTGTTGAACGCATATCACAAATCGAGGGTCTTGAAGTCCAATCTTCCGGTGGAGCCTTCTACATGTTCGTTCGACTTTTAGATGAGAAATGGGCAAACGACGACAAGCAATTTGTATTGGATTTGCTCCATGAGGAGCACGTTCTCGTCGTTCATGGTAGCGGTTTTTCACCTGTACTTGGAAAAGGTCATTTCCGAATTGTGTATCTACCGGATGAAGGGGTGTTGAACGAAGCATTCAATCGTATTGAATCGTTTTTGTTACGTCATCGGAGGTCTTAGACCACATTTCGGCGATGACTTGATGACTGAGTGTTGATACGAAAGCACATGCGCCACAACCGAAAGAGGCTTCACATCCTCATATGGTCAGCGCTGATCACATTTTTATTCACCCAGCCTGCATCTGCTGTTCAAATCGCTGATGCTACAGATTTTCAAATCAGGTACTATTATCCGATTTTGATTGCTTTTTCCATTGCAGTTCCAGTTTGGCGTTGGTTTATTCCGACGCAATTAGCAAATTTACAAGTTGCCTTTGAGATTGACGATGACTTGTACGAAGTTCACAAAATCACAGGAAACATATCGGATGCCCGAGAGCTCCTTGGAAATGTAAAATATGGAATTGGCCTGTACATGATGGGTATGACGGGCGTCTTGATTCTTATTGGTGAATTGATGTTCGAAGCTGAAATTTACTACAGACCTAATCTGGTTGTAGCAGGTGTACTCATTATTATCCCCGTGCTCATCTCTCCCTGGGAGACCTTGAGCACACAACTGCGTTTTTTCCAATCAAACGGCAAAAAAGCAGGTTTAGTTACAAGCTTACTTCGTCGGCTTACAATTCTGCTTATTCTAATTGGTGTGACCATTGCTACATTGCTTTATGGTATACAATTAAGCACTGACAATACCCTGTCACCGGTATGGTTGGCAGCAGGAATGCTGACGTTTATGTCTCCAACAATTATGGCTTATGGGCGTATCATGGGTGCTTCTTGGAACATGCTCATCATCAATAAATGGCGAACTGCAAACGGTCGGGCAAATCCAATAGATCCTTCGAAACCTCGTTTCTTTAACCGATTGTTTTCGTTGATTCTTGTCTTCTTCCTCCTCACTATGCCAGTCACTGCACTGAACGGTATTGTCACCGTGTTCTACGTTCTTTTTAATAATCCAGATAACGCTTCAGAGGTACTGAATTATGGTGGTATTATTGGTCATTCACTCTACACTCGAATCGACTTGATATCCGAATTGTTGTTCAAATGGCAATTCATCAAGGCTCTACCGCAATTTCTTTCACTTTACCTTTCTCTAAACATCGCAATTGTTGGTCTAGCATTCATATTTGAACTTACTCGTAACCTGATTTTGGGGGGGCAATCCTTTGGTGGACTGTTTGGTGTCACATTGGATTCTCCCCGTGAAATCCGTACTGAAGTTAAAGCACAAAACCGCCAATTGACTTTTGCATTTGCTGGTTTTTCAGGATATACCGTTCTGCTCCTGGTCTTGGTGTGTTACAAAGAATTCGGAGATTTGATGCCATTTACCCCATGGCTTGAAGCCCGAGGTTTCGATGAAGGAAACAGATTGTTGACCACATGGATGTTTATTGGGTTCGGACAGGCAATTTTCCTCTTCACATGGCTACTTTCCATCATTCGATACTCTCCATTACTCAAACTTCGATTTGATTTGAACCCTGACGAACGTAGAGAAGGTGCAGTCAAATTCGCCGGTGGCGACTGGATGCGAGAGTTGGTTGACGAGGCAGCGATTAAGGAAGACTTAGACGGCCTCATTCAGTTCCAGCGCCGCTCTATTTCGGGGGATGCAGCACTTGTCCGACATGAAAAGGCCCGAGCCAAAATGTGGGAGTTAGCCCTACGAGGACTTTGGCCCAAAGCTATTGAAGAAGCAAAGAAAGTTCTTGCGCAAGGCGGCGGAGACGACGACATTGCCCGTATGGTCATTGCGACTGGGCATATGGCTTCGCGTAGACTCGATGCTGCACGAGAGGCGCTGCATGGACTGCAACAGCCAGAAGGCTACGATGAACCGGAACTTCTTGCATTTGTCTGTGAATGGATGGATCCTTGGCAAGGCATGGTTACCGAAGACGACTTTTGGGATTGGGAGAACAATTCCTGCATTGACCATTTACAAGCACTCATGCGAATGATGCGTGGATGGCTTCCATCTCCGAACGACGATTCGATACATAACGACCGCCTCACGCGCGTCTCACAACTCTCGATGGTCTCTCTCATGCGTGCACAGCGAAAGCATGACGATGCTTTGGCACTGTCACTCAAACTCATACGCGAGGAACCCACTGGCGTTCGACCACGTATTGCGGCAGCACTGTGCTTGATCGACAAAGGCGATTGGCACAGCGCCCGTTCAATCCTCACTGAACTCAAGGAAAGCGACGGTCAAGACCCTCGAGTATTGGCCCTTAGCAGTATATTAGGTCAAGTCGGTGATGAAGAAGAGATTGAAGTGGCACTCGCTGTTGGCAAAGGTAAGAAGATGAAGAAATGGATCAACTCTGCTCCAGTGAATTCGGTCGCTGGCCTCATGGTCAAGGGTGGGATGGATGAAGCAATAAGTGCGAACGTCATGGTTGTCGCCCATGAAGCATCTCGACGTGGAATGCCTCCTATTTATCGAGACAGCATACTATCTACAGTTTTCAACTGGCTTGTTCTGCTCCCATGTTGGCTTGTACTCGGAATATATATCTCACAAGAAATCGGTCAAGCACAGGGAATTGTGATTGTACTCACGCTCACGATGATTCAATTTGGTGGTCGAAGGTTTTCACGTCAGCAACGTCGTGTCATACGCCATCGCGACCAAAAGGCAATGATTGCCTATGCAAAGCGAATGAAACGTTTCAAAGTTTCACCCGAACGCTCGAATATTCCAGTCGGAACGCATCTATTGCTCTCGGGAATGCTCGTAACGGTCAATGGAGTTGTGTTGGACCTTGGATTGCCTGGCTGGATGTCAGAACGATTACCAAAAGACTCTGAGAAATCTGTTAAGGCCCGCTTGCAACGACAAGCGAAATTGATGTCAAAATCACGTCCACCTCGCTTGCAGCCGCTTGGTGAAGGTTGGTGGCTTAAACGCCCGAAAGAGGATGGAGCCGAAATCCCAGTTCTTGAGCGTTTGATTGGCGCTGTTGCTTACCGTGGTCGCCAGCAATGCATTCAGAAAAAATCTGGACGGCCAGGTAAGCCAGTCGCTTCTGCACCAGGACAATCACGTAAAGTTTCGAATGTCAATTTGTCTCAACGAGGTATTCCCCAGAACACTCGCGTCTCTGAACGGAAACAACGCCTGAATTCACCTGTTAAGGACCTACGTGTTGGTTCAAAGGCGATCGGTCCAAACGTTCGTCCGGGCCCGAATCGGTCCGGAACCAAGGAGTCCGATGACGATCTTCTCTCGTTTGATTAGCCATAGTGCTCAATCAATGGGTTCAAAGACCGACTTCGCAAGCCAACTTCATGCAGCGCGAACGTGGTTCCTGGGCCCCTAGCAACACAACATTATCGAAAGCCAACGCAGTGCTCAGTGCAACTGCAGCGAGTGGTAATCTTTACCGAAACGGACTTGGGATGATAGCATCTGAGAACATTGTTTCACCCATGGTTCAGAAGATTGTTGCCAGTGACTTGCATGGGCGATACGCTGAAGGATTGCCAGGCAAGCGTTACTATCAGGGATGTGACGATTTTGACACCATCGAAAGTATGGGTATCGAGTTGGCTCAATCCGTTTTCAATGCACCGTTCGCTAACATCCAATCCACTTCAGGAACGGTATCCAACATTGCTGCACTGAAAGCGTTGGCAAAGCCTGGCGACAAGATCACGGCAGTATCAACTGCTGACGGTGGCCACATCTCTCACGCCCGCATGGGTGCAGTCGGTCTAAGAGACTTAGATTTGTCGACGTATCCATGGGATGAAGAACGGATGGAACCGGATATTGACGGAGCGTGTGCTCTCATCCGAGAGGTAAAACCAAAAGTTTCTCTCATCGGACAATCCGTGTTTTTGTTCCCTACGCCACTTCGTGAAATTGCTGATGCAGCTCATGAAGTTGATTCGACTGTTATGTACGATGGTGCTCACGTTTTGGGTCTCATTGCGGGTGGGGTTTTCCAAGATCCCTTAAGAGAAGGGGCTGATGTTATGACTGGTTCTTCACACAAGACATTCCCTGGACCTCAGGGAGGCTTTCTTCTCTCATCCAGCGATGATCCAAAATTCCAACGTAAACTTAACACGGCAGTGTTCCCCGGAGTTTGTTCTTCATACCATCTTCACCATGTTGCTGGCAAAGTTGTTGCATTGGCTGAGTTTGAAGAATACGGTGCGGCATATGCTCAAGATATCGTACGCAATGCGCAAGCATTCGCTTCAGCACTTGCAGCAGAAGGTTTCGACGTTTTGGCTGAATCTCGCGGTTACACAGCATCCCATCAAGTCTTGACCCGACACGGTTCCACTGACTCAGGCGCAGGCGCTAAGGCGGCACAATTGTTGGAGGATGCTGGTATTATCACCAACATGAACATGCTTCCTGGCGATACCAAGGCGATGACACCATCTGGTTTGCGTCTTGGCGTACAAGAACTGACACGAGTTGGCATGGGCGTTTTAGAAATGCAAGAAGTCGCTCGACTTTATGCACGAGTTCTGTTGCATTCGGACGACCCTTCGTCCGTCAAGAAGGATGTGGCGCAGCTCAAATCAAATTACCAAACCATCCGGTATTGTTTCAATGAAGAAAAAGTCACTGGATATCCATTTTGAGGGTCTTGCATGCCCCTTGATGACAAATCGAAGGAATCCGAACGGTCTGTTTTGATTCGGATTAGGGACAATTTTCAATGCATGAACGATGGTTCTATTTCCGATTCGAATGGAAATGGGTGGATGGTTTGGAATCTTGTCGACTTCCACCGGTGGTGGCTCGCTTTTGAGACCTTTTCTGGAGCCCCACTTGGCCGTAAATTACTGAATGCAGCAGCAGACGAAGAGGAAAATTTCCTTTTGAACAACTCTTTTTTTGAAGTCGGTTGGTTTCGCAAATCGAGCCGCCAACGGACGAAACTTTCCCAACGTTGGGAGGTGATGGGTTGGGGCTCGTTTGACCTTACGAAATCTGTAGTTTATTCACATCTGATGGGACCTTTGTGCAGTGGTTTTGCACTGGCTGCCAGCGAAAACATCAGCCATAAACGAAAAAAAGTTCAGTGGAGTCAGACAACAAATAACCAAATCCATCTCGACTTGGTAGATGTTCAGCGAATCTTTACTCCAGCGCCGTCAAGCCCGACACTTTGTTGGGATTCTCCGTCGAACAATGAAACAATCGGTTCGCCTCTTCACCTTGATTTGCAAACGGTCCAACACGGTTGGACGCATGCAGGCGAACGGTGTTGCCTTCTACCAAGCGGACTTTTTTCACGTTTCTTCGAAACCATGGTTGCGCAGGGAATTCAACTTCGACCAAGTTGGCTGGAAAGCTGGGAATTTGATGGTGGAATAAATTCACAATTGCAAGTTCCACTCATTTTATCAGCCATGGCGGTCAATGAGTTGGTATCTCAGAGCGAACAACCGATTTACATTCAAGACTTGGACAGTTGGAATCAACTTGGCGATGCTTACCTCAAACCATTCGGGTTCGGAAAACCGGTTCAACTACGGAGTTTAGATGCCCAGGGTGGTATTGAGTTTGAACTCAAACCTTGCCCTCAATTCCCTCTCTTGGTCGGTTATTTGTATTCATTCTGGCAACGTGGTCATGGTCGCAGAGCCAAGGTCCATGTTCAATCGAAAGGTCAGAATTGGTCCGTTAAAATAACATCACTCTTGTCCTATGTAGAGTGATTTCTTTTCTTCTTCTTCTCCGTTCTTCGTCATCGAGTATGGCACATCGAGAGTTAAGGTCTATAACCCATACACCAAGTCGGTAAAGTTGCACTGATGTGCGTGGTGTATGAAATGTCTCTTAATCACAACCAAATGGCCTATGCCGCAATCATCTCTACATTGATTTTTGGCTCGCTTTTCGTCGGTTTTTCCGGCTATCTCCAAACCAGTGAAGGTGTTGGTGGTTTCGAGAGCGCTGCTGAAGAAGATTTGATTGGTACGGGCACTTCTGTCAGCGCTGCTTTAGATACCGATGGCGATGGTCTGTCGGATTTGTTGGAATCGACTCAATACGGTACTGATCCGCAACTTGCTGATACAGATTTTGACGGTATGAGTGATGGGTGGGAAGTCGCCAACGGACTCAATCCTCTTGACAACGGTGAATCAGAAGATCTCGATCAAGACAGTTCAAACAACGATAACACCGATGAAGCGAACATCGAAAATGAAACTGATTCATGGCCAGATCCGGAACAAGGTCCGAATGGAGACCCAGACAACGATGGCCTCACCAACCAACAAGAACAAGAGCTCAAGACTGACCCTCAACGTTCCGATACAGACAACGATGGATTGAACGACTTGTGGGAATCAAAATACACACAAACGGTTCAAACACCTGGTGGAGATGTGTTGTTATTCAACCCACTTAACGGAAACTGGGATTGCCTTTTGTTGGACCAAGCAATGGAAGAAACCCTCTCGACGTTCTACGATTCTTCCGATTCTCTGCCCTCATGGGATCAACTTGCTAACCCTTCCGGTGCACATTCCTGCGACATGATTCTCGATACCGATGAAGACGGACTTCCAAACTTCCAAGAAGAAACGTATGGGACCAACCCAAACGCTCGTGACTCGGACATGGATTTACTTGATGACATCGTAGAAATTGGTAATCTCACATCAATTCTGTCGACTGGAGTCGGTGAAAACTGTAACATTCCTTTGCTTGACCCCATCACCCGTTCATCTCCGTTTGCTGGAGTCGAGAATTCTTGGTTCCTCATGGACATGGACGGCGATGGTCTTCTCAACGGGCCTTCGGATTGGGACACTGATGGCGATGGAATGCCTGATGGATTCGAATTCTGTTATTCCAATGTCAATGACCACCCACAAAATGATGTTTCAAAAACCCTCAACCCTGCAAACTCTTCCGATGGATACGGGGATTGGGACGAAGACGGATTGAATAACTATGAAGAATATCAAGTAGCCAACCTTTTCGGCGCAACGAATTTCACTTCTCCTTGGCGACTCGACACCGATATCGACGGCATGCCGGATGGTTGGGAATCAACCAACGGCCTTCACCCTCGTGATGGTTCGAACGGTAACCTCGACCCTGACCATGATGGATGGGATGTTGACGGAGACGGAGGCGTATTCTACAGCACCCTTGATTCGACCACAATCGTTGTTGGAATTGATGTCTTGAAGGACCAATGGGTTGAAGCAAACGAAACCGTGGCTCGTGGTCAAATCACTCTCGCTGGCGGTCAAAAGCAAACCATCGCAATGTTGGCCCCTGTTTCAGGTTACGTCTACCAAATCGATGTTTCTGTTGGCCAAGCAATTGAATCACGACTGTTCCAATGGATGGAGATTGTTGAACCTGAAGAACAATTCACCAATCTCATGGAGTACAACGCCCGTGACCGTAACGGTGACGGCATTGTCGATGGCCGTTCGACGGACCCACTGAATCCAGATACTGACGGTGATAACCTCCTTGACGGAATTGAAGTCATGGGTTGGGAAATTCTTGTTGTCAACAACGGTGTGGTCAAGACCTGGGTCACTTCAGACCCTGGGCTCTTTGACACAGATGCAGATGGCTTGTCTGACTACGATGAGTTTGCAAACGTCTGCGCAGGCGGCTCGAACGCATCGAATCCAGATACAGACGGAGATGGCGAGCTTGATCAAATCGAAGCTCTAACCGGATACTCTTGGGAAGGTGTAGCATACTTCACCAGCCCTTGCATGTTTGACACTGATAACGATGGGCTTGAAGACGGAGAAGAAGTCATTGCAGGAAAGGATAATTTCCTAACTCACGCCAACAACTCAGATACCGACAACGATAGCCTCGTCGATGGGAATGAAGTTCTATTCGTCCCACGTCCGTTCCAAAACCCAACAAATCCTCTGCTTAACGATACTGATTCCGATGGAATGCTCGATGGTTGGGAGATGCAAGTGAAATCTGCCGAGCAAAATACCAACTCACACAGTCTTTGGGTTGCTACATCCTCATGGCAGCGCCCCGGATGCGTTGCATCCCAGAACAACGATTGCTCCATGGAAGCCGGTGGCTATGTTTGGCAAAACAACCTTGGTGGATTCATCATCGAAAAGAAGTATGAAGTTTCAGAAATGAACCTCACAGGATTCTCGATGCCAGTCAATTCATTGTGTGATTGTAATGGTCGTTGGGCTCTTGACCCTTCGCTTGACTCTCTCAAAGACGATACTTTTGATGTCGACAACGATTCGTTGCCCAACAGTGCTGAAGCACCTGATAAATGGAATACAAATCCTGTTGATGATGATACTGATTCGGATAACTTACCCGACGGCTGGGAAGTATACTATTCCAGACTTGCTCTCGAAAATGGGCTGGTCGATGAAGGGGCTTCTGACGCTTATGGAGCACGTGGTGTAATGGACCCGTCCATGCCAGATAGTGATCTTGATGGCATAATGGATGGTGACGAAGACCCAGACCGCGATGGGCTAAACCGTTCAGGCCTCATCAAGAAGTATTGCTCTGGGTACAACGATAGCACAAATTCAGATTGTAATATTGACCCTGATACACCTGACGGTAAGCGGTTTTATGACAACCTTGAGAACTACACCAACTTCGAAGAGAAGGAAAACGGTACGAATCCAATTACCAATGACTCTGATGGCGACCAATGGAACGACGGTCCCGAAGTTTACTATCAGGACCATGATGATGATGGAATGGCCACAGGGTGGGAGTTCCACTTCCAATTTGACCCAGATGACCCCGCTGACCGAATGATCGATACCGACGGTGATGGCCACGTGAATTATTGTGAATTCAAGTGGGACACGAATCCTCGTAACCCCACAAGTTTCCCTGGCCAAGGTGAATTGTGCGACCCATTTGCTCAATGATGCAGCATGTTTACGCACATTCCGGACGAACATTCATGTTTGTCGGTGGAGGGACAGTCTTCATGCGACCAGTGAAAGCACTCCTTTTCATTGCAGTCGCAGGCCTTTTGATATCACATCTGCCTAATGTTCATGCTTCTACGAACGACGAATTTGGTGAAATTACCATTCACCAGAGTCACATTGGTCTTGAAGCACATGATACACTCTATCTCAACGGCAGTTCTACCGTTCCCCTTGCAGATGTAGATTGGTTTATTTTTGATTTATTCAATGAGCCAACAGTCTCGGTTGCAAGTGGTAAACTATCGAATGTAGATGCAGTCAGCAGCGGTAACTGGGATTGGAATCTTGAAGTCAATGTCACGTCTTTCGATTGTACTTGCCGAATAGTCATCGGTGAGGAAACAGTCCCCGACCAACAGAATTCACGTGTCATCTATCTCGGTTCTTCGAACCATGCACCATTTGTCCACCCGATTATTCCCAAGCACCAACATCATGACCGGCATTATTTCCTTCTGTCAAACCAAGACTTAACGCTCTCTGTCCCGATTACTTTGCCATCGCACAGTATGAATGAATCGTTTGTTTCCATGAATGTCTGCTCTGCACCGGCAGGAAATTGTCTTGAGGATATGACACACTTCCGTAATTTTACAAGTTCAACAAGTAACGGTCAATTGTCTGTAATTTTTGAACTTGAATCTCTTGGTTTAGCCGATGGATTTTGGTTGTTTAATATCACCGTCACCGATACATTGTTGCACACCTCAAACACCGGATTTTTCCGTTTACTCGTCGATCAAAATTTACCAACCGTACATCTCTCAACCGATGCACAACCATTGGAGCAGTCAATATCGATTGAACAGGCGGTTTCAGTTCACCCGGAGATTCATGAGGATGAAGAAATATCCTTTTCAGCAATTGTCGAAGATGGTTACATTGGTGGAGAAAACCGCTTGACATGGACTCTAGTAGAACCAGATGGTACTCGGCGAGCTGTTGCTGAAGATGAGTATGTTTCAGGTTCCATTATCTCTATACATCCACCCTATTCTGGCGTTTGGACTGTAGAGTTGCTGGTTCGCGACACAGCTGGATGGCTTACAGTATCCGATTCACAGTTCACAGTCACCAATATTGCCCCGACCGTTAAAGTGGAAATCGACTCTTTTGTAGTTGCTCCAAATTACACAGTTTCCTTAGGACTCGATGAGGAATGGGAACTTAACAGTTCGAAGAGCGGCGACACTTCAAACGATGCTGATTCCCTGTCCTACACATGGTACGTCAATGGAAACACCTTCCTCGCAGGTAAATCAGTCATTGATTCATCCATGTTTACTGAACCCGGAACCTATGAGGTCCGTTTGGTCGTTGAGGATGATAATGGTGCGACGAGTGAAACTCAATTTTCTCTCTCCATCGAGGATTCTTCTGCTTCCGACCTCAAGCAACCAAGCGTAGCTTTGGTCGCCGCCTCCATTCTCGGCTCGCTTGCATTAGGTGGTTCTCTGGTCTTTGTTTTAACGCGAAAGACGGCACCCGACACATCTCTGCCCAAATGGGAAAAAAAGTCACTTGATTAAGGATTAAGGGTTCATATTCCGATAGTTTGTAATTTAAACAATGCAATTATTGAATACTGTCGAACGTGTGGGTCAAGTATGAACGAAGCGGCTATGGCTCATATTGGACCAAAACCTACAGTTATTTCTCAAAACGAGTACGTAGCTCGTCAGAGTCGCTTAACATCACAACTTCGTCCAGATGATTTGGTCATTCTCTGTGCTGCAGAAGAGTCAACACATTCCAATGATGTCCACTACCCTTACAGAACAATGAGCGACATGCTCTATTTTGTTGGGTGGACTGAACCAGAGGCAGTTTTCACCCTCCGTTGCGTAGATGGAGAATGGATATCGACACTGTTTGTTCAACCCAAAGACACCCTCAAAGAAATTTGGGAAGGACGCCGCCCTGGCGTCGAAGGTGCTTTGAGCAATTGGCCTGTTGATGAAGCCTATTCGATTGAAGTTCTCGATGAATCGCTTTCGAACTTCATTTCTGAATCTCGTCGCATTCTGCTTCGAACCGGCGTCCAATCTTCTGTTGATTCTCTCGTGCGAACATCGGTTGACCGACGAGACCGTGCCCGTCAGCACTTCGGTACCGGTCCAGTCTCAATAGAAGACCCAAGTTCCCGCATTGCTGAATTACGTTTGCGAAAGTCCGATGCGGAAATTGAACAGATGAGATTTGCTTCTGATGTCAGCAGTTTTGCGCATGTTGCTGCTATGCGGCATTCAAAACCAGGACGCATGGAATACCAGTTCCAATCAACCATTGAAGGCTTCTTTGTCTACGCCGGAACCTCAGGTTGGGCTTATCCTTCCATTGTTGGATGCGGTGATAATGCTACTGTATTGCATTACAAAGAAAACAACGATGTGTGCGAAGACGGCGAAGTCATTCTCATTGATGCAGGCGCTGAATTCCGAGGCTATGCCGCGGATATCACCCGTTCCTGGCCAATCAATGGTAAATTTACCGAACCCCAAAAAGAAATTTATCAACTCGTTCTCGATGCTCAGTATGCGGCTATTGACCGTTGTCGAGTTGGACAACCATATACCGCCCCTCACGATGCAGCACGGCGAGTATTGGCAGAAGGTATCATTCGTTTGGGCATTACTGATCAAACCGTTGAAGATGCACTTGACATGGAATCTGGAGATTTACGCAAGTGGTACATGCACAACACAAGTCATTGGATTGGCCTTGATGTTCATGATGTAGGAATTTACAAGCCAAACGGTGAGCCTCGATTGTTAGAAGCTGGAATGTGCCTTACGGTTGAACCTGGATTGTATTTTGGCGCATGGAGGCCCGATGTCAACTGTCCTGAACGGTATGCAAACATCGGTATTCGCATTGAGGATGATGTACTCGTAACCTCTGGTGAACCGGATGTATTAACATCGGCTTGTCCAAAATCGATTGAGGATATTGAATCTATTACTGGAACTGCATTTTGAGGTGTTAGCATGAATTGGTCATCGATTCTTCAAAGACAGGCCTCGTGGCAGCAAGATTCTGCTCATGAATATCGTTTAACACCCGAGGATGCAGTTGAATTATACCAAAATGCACCACTTCACCAGTTGATGAGTGCTGCTTTACTTCGTCGAAATGCAATGCATGGTCCGAGTAAGGTATCTTACCTGATCGACCGTAACATCAATTACACCAATGTTTGCACAATTAACTGCCAGTTTTGTTCTTTTTACAGACCTCCCGGCCATGAAGAAACGTACACGCAAACCATCGATGAGATTTCAGCTCGAATTAAGGAACTTGAAAACATCGAAGGTGTCCGTATTCTCATGCAAGGTGGCGTTAATCCAGATCTTTCATTTGAATGGTATGAGAACCTTTTGCATGAGTTGTGCGCTCGTCATCCTTCCATAGCAATTGATTGCTTCAGCCCTATTGAAATCGAAGGAATAGCAGAAGTTAGTAATTTATCAACACTTGAAGTATTGACGCGACTCAAAGCCGCAGGCATGCATGGACTTCCAGGTGGTGGTGCAGAAATGTTAGTCGATGATGTGCGCAAAGATGTCTCCCCGAAAAAAGGCCTTCCTGCTAACTGGTTAAGGGTCATGGAAGAAGCACAATCTTTGGGTTTAACCACCAGCGCTACAAACGTCATAGGATTCGGTGAAACACTGGAGCAACGGGTTGAACATATGCGCCGCTTGAGAGAACTCCAAGACCGTTCACTTGTCCAGCATGGTATTGGATTTACATCGTTTATCGCATGGCCTGTCCAATTGGAAGTGAATAGTTTTGGACGCCGAAACCGTGGGCAAAACAAGATTCAACTTGGTGCAGGCTCCACGGAGTACCTACGGCACGTGGCCGTTTCGAGACTTTTCCTCGACAGCATTCCGAACATTCAATCTTCATGGCCCACTATGGGCATTAAAACCGCACAAATGGCGTTGTTTGGTGGTGCGAATGATGTTGGTTCTACCATGATGGAAGAGAACGTTGTTTCAGCGTCGGGTACTACGAAATTTAACGCCTCAGAAATTGAATTGCAAAACGTGATTCTCCGTGCCGGTTTCTCGCCACAACGGCGAGACAGTGACTATGCATTTTTGCAAACTCCGGACTGTGGTACGCTTATTGACGATTTACAATCGCCGCCACCTTACCAGTATTGAATCACGAACTTGTTGTTGAATCGTAGTACACAACCCACACTTCTGCATGGATGTTTCTCTGACCGTTGCCGACGCCGTCCGAGGGCACATACTCCTGTCCGTTGAACAATCCTCGGTATGTGAGGTGGTTCAACCCACCGTTCATATCGCTCCAACTTGTGATGTCGTATGTCCACTGCTTGACGTCTTGACCCGCACACCATCCTGCACGCCCGAACGGCCAGCTACCGAATTGATTTGCAACAACTCCGTTCTGGACTTCGTTTTCACAACCTTCATTCGAATAGACAATTGGATGCCATTCATAGGTCGTGAATCCATTCATCGAATAGTGATGTTCATGATCACAAAATTCAGCACAATTCGCATTATCTTTTCCGAATCCATGCCCAGTAATGGTGGCCACAATTTCCACTTTGTCGGCCCAAACTGGAACTGTGAAATTTAGGTCTCGTGTGTATTTTGAAAGGTTGTTGTATGTTCCGTCAAATTGGCCGCCTGTAAATGCAAAATCTCCTGCAGCAGCACGTAGTCCACCTCCCCAATTACTGAGTAATACTGTAATCGTTAGGTCGCCCTTGTTCGCTCCTCGGTACTTGAATGTTCGATTGTCATCGTTTTCCAACATGAAAAGGTATGGTGAAATGTCTGTGAGCCACTTGCCTTCTCTACCGTATGTGGTGATCCATCTCATGAATTCGGTACCGCATGCAGAGGCGTTGTCGCGTTCACATATTCTCAGATTGGCCTCATAATCCCATTCATGGCAGCCTCCGTATGTCCCATCGCTCTTTTGGTATCGGTTCATGCGTTCAAGGCATGCGTGTTCATGGTAAACTTCCATTGTGTCGTATTCGGTGAGATTGCTTGGAAAAACAGCACTCATTGTTGAGGTAAAACCACCGCTCCAGCCACCCGAGTGGCGATCGAAATCCATTATTGATATCTCTTGAATGCCAGTGTCATGTCTTCGGATTTCGACTGGGAACTCAGCATTCCACTGAATCGGTTCATGAATCAGATGTTTAGGGTCATTGTTGGATGAAGTCCACGCATACAAACTGCCAGTCTCTCGAGCCAGTTGAAAACGGTCGATGCCCATGTACATCGGGGAATTGAAATTAGAAATCATCTGGCCTAAACCTCCCGAAATACTGTTTGCTCTCTGGTCAATGTAGTGAATTCGACCGTCCCATTCTGTTTCTTCACTCGGATTCAAGGCATTTTCTACGGCTGTTCTTTGATTTATGACGTCCGAGTGGTATGATGAATCAAATGAGCCATAGAATACATGAACATTGTCTGGCATTGCTCGAAGGAATGGACCGGGACTTTGACCCCAAGTTCCAGAATTGGAATTTCCGCTCGAATCGGTGTATTTGAACAAGAAAAAGTAAATATCGAATCCAGTCCATTCTTGTTGGAAGTTGAATGTCCCGTCAAGCGCAGGTACTGTGAACTGAGGTACAGATTGCATTGGTGCGCTCAGGGAGGTAGAACTCGTCCACGGAACTGGAGATTGAATGACTGCACATCCGTCCACATCGATACTCCACCTCTCGGGGGAATTCGGGCAAATGTCAACGTTTGCAAATACCCCATCGTCATCAAGGTCTGCACATCCAAGTGAATTGACAATGAGTTGAGGTGGGGTTCCTGGGCACTGATCTGCGTCATCATTAACGCCGTCAGCATCTGTATCGCGTTGAACGGCAGCACACCCGTTCTCATCCACTTGAAGTTGACTTGGAGTTTCAGGACAGAGATCGAGAGGGCTGCCTGTACTGTTTACATCATCAATCGAATCGTTATCATCATCCAAATCTTCGGTCGCATCAGAGCAACCGTCGTTATCAAAATCTGTCGATTGGTCTCGAATCCAGTTCGTAAGACCCTTTGGGCATGAATCCATAGTGTCATTTAATCCGTCGTTATCATCGTCGATGTCTTCGTCAAGATCCGAACAACCATCAGCGTCCCAATCGCTAAATGTGCCGGAACTCCAACCGATGAAACCTCTTGGGCAGGAATCATCAATGTCTAGGATTCCATCGTTATCATCGTCATCGTCCTCATCAGCGTCGTGGCAACCGTCTGAATCATAGTCTGCATTTGGAAAACTCACCCAACCAAAGGAAGTTGGGCACAAGTCAAAATCGTCGCTAACTCCATCGTTGTCGTCGTCATTGTCTTCTTCTAAATCATGGCAACCATCCTGATCTTGGTCACTTGCCAATGTTGAAGTCCATCCATCTGCAACTCCGTACCCGTTTGGGCAACGATCTTCATCATCCGGTATTCCATCACCATCTGAATCATCCCCCAGGTTCTCGATAAGAATTTGAGTAACTACAGAGTCATTTTTCGGGCTATACTCACCGCACTCAACGACCGTTCGTATCTCAAATGAAGATTCAAATTCGGACAGGTCCAACAGGGTTTTCCAGGTTCCATCATCCTTAACTGCAGCCGATTTCATCGTATTCTCATCGAGTTTGATTTGTAGAGTGCACGTTCCAATGTTGGCATGAGTCACTGCTCCTTCAAACCAAAGAATACGTTGTTCTCCAATTTCAATAAAGACTGGCGCATTAAGAATAGGAGCATCCTCATCCATTGGAGATACTGAAATGGTGTGTATGAGACGTTCAGGTTTAGGTTCTATGAAGACTGCATTTTCGACAACATCAAATTCCACTTGAACCGTATAATCGCCGAGATTTTCTGGAACAAAGGATAACTGAAAACCTTGGGCTGTCGTTGTCCAATCATAGGCTTCAAGTGCAGTAAATTCTGGCGTGAGAATTGTCGGTTGTGCTTGCCATTTCTCACCTTCACTGGTTACACTGATTTGAAGAACAATTGGAGTCCCATCGAGTAATGTGCTTTCTGGTAAAGCGCCCCAAGAAGAGGTTAGCGAGACCGTATTGTTTACCTCCGAATCAGTGTCAGGGGTGACCGTTTCTGTCTCAGTCCCGGATAAACAGCCTGAAAGAACAAGCAATCCGACAAGCAGAATGGCCTTGAGTGAGCGTCCTTCCATGGCATGAATACTTCCATGAGATTCATGAATGTTTCCAATTAGACTGGTACTGATTCTGCGCGACCATCGTTGGTTGGTAGAATTGAGATTGTTGATGTTGTTTTTGGGTGGTGAACTGCAAGTGGCAATACCCACAAGAGTGGCCCACCTTTGGAGCGCTGAATACGAATAATGACTTCCCAGTGTATGCGTATCAGTCCACTCGAAACCGTTCCCGGCCAATTCAATTCAGGAGGTTCTAGAGTCATTACTTTGTCACTGAGGGCAAGTTTCCCGGCAGTTTCCATACTACGCATTGGTCGAAGAAAGAGACCTCCCTTTATCTCTCGAGTCTCCATTGGTGCCTCCTCGCCTCCACCTGTGCCATCGTCCAGACCCATTTCCCAATGGTGTGGCAATTCGGTAGTGAGTCCAGCAGGAGGCTGCTTTGTTTCAGCAACACCGAGGCTGCGGAAGATTTCTTCACGGGCAGGTGGTAGTGCGCCGACACGCCATAAAATATCGATATCGTTCCAGTCATCGCGTTCCTCATCGATAGTGACCTTGATTTTTAGAGGCTCACCGGCAATGGGTTGTTCAACCAATGTAACAATAGGGTCGACAGGTTCAGATTTCAAGAAATTCTGTTGCTGCACCAAATCTGCCAAATTTGCTCCAACTCTGAGAGCCAGCGGGACAAAAAGGAATGGAACCACAATGATAGCTAGTAAGGGGTAGTCGAGTAAACCAATACGTACAGTGCCTGTGCCGATTCCAGGCACTCCAAAGGAACGAAGCAAGGGTTCAATGAATAAATATCCGAGTGTAATAAGTAAAAATATGACTGTTTTGGAGATAAAATTCCGTACCGCTGCATGAATTGGGTTCGGTGTAAGGTACCATCCTTGGCGTTGTTTATTGACGATAAGTGGTTTTTTATTTTGTTCCAGCACATGCTGCCCTCTCTCTACTTCCTCATCGGTAATTGGAATACCATCAATGAGGTACCGCTGTTCAACAAGCCACGATGCTTCGCCACCGAGTTTGAAACTCGGTGTGAGCGATTGAAGAGAATGCACAAGGTCATCGTGATTACCGGTTTCCACAGCTTGGACCGAGGTCACAATTGGTAGTTCAGCAGGAATGAATCTGTGTGGTTCAAAGGGAGGATACCGAATTCGCTGTTCAACTTGCAATTCAGCCACAGCACCACCTCATCTAAACAAGAGTTTCGAGCCTGCCCGCAATGCTAGTTTACGGAAGGCAGGAACTTTTTTCACCAACGCTAAACCAAGCGGAACTGGCTTCTCAATATCACCAATTTCGTTGATGAGTTCGAGAACATCTGGACGAGCAAAATTTGAAAAATGCCCATCCAGTTCAGAATCACTTACATCGCTCACCAGTAGATTACGAAGCGCTCGTGCCTTGTCTTGATCCTTCTTCATGGCTTTGAAATGTTTTGAACTAATTTTGGTAAGATGTTTTTCAGACAAATTATCATCCGATATGGCTTGACTCAACGGCTTTAGAATCCCACTGATTTGTCTAAATCCTGGTCCGATTCCTCCACCTGTCGTCGGCTTAGCCATGCCTGCTGCGTCTCCCAGTAGCATGACTCGGTTCTTGACGGTATTTTTCACCATCCCGCTTGGAATTGGTCCGCAGAATCGAGCCACTTCCTTGATCTTGGAAAATCTGTCTCTCCAAAGAGGGTGAGTTCTCAAATCATCGTAGCATTGTTCGACACTTCTGCCATTCAACCGTTCTGGTGTCGACCATACACCAATTCGATGGGTTCCAAACCCTGATGGAATGACCCAGGCAAAGAATCCTGGAGCAATTTCTGAACCACTGTACATATCGAGCCATCTGTTGCTTCCTTCGTATCCAAGGACTTCTGCTTGGAATCCAATCATCATTTCTTTTGGTCTTCCCATTTTGAAATGTCTTCGAGTCCAACTGTGCGCTCCGTCACATCCAATGAGGAGTTTGCATGTGAGTGAAATTTGCTCTCCGTTTGATTCAACATCGAGAACAACATGGTCATCGGTCACTGTTGCATTCACTGGTCTTGAATCCAGCCATAAGCTCGCACCAGCCTCCATGCCTTGTTGTACGACGCCTTGGTCAAATTTCTTCCGACATACGACGTACGTCCTCAATTTACCATCCGTCCCGACAGGAACAAGTGTACCGCTGGGACCATGTATTCGAGCACCGTCAACTTCTTCGAGAACTGAGTCGTACAAGCCAACTTCTTTGAGTGCCTTTGGCGTTACTAATCCAGCGCATTGGAACGGCCTTCCGATTTCAGTGTGCTCTTCAAGCATCAAAACACTGTGTCCAAGTGTTGCTAGGTGAGTAGCAGCTCGACCACCGGTTGGGCCTGCGCCAACGATGATGACATCCCATTCGGACTGCTTCATATTGTGAGTGCGTAGCCGGTTGGACATCAACCTTCGCTCTCTTTTAGGACAAACTGTGTGTTCTAACGCTTAGCAAATTTATATCCAATACTTTCGTTTTTCTTAAAATACAGTTTTGAAGAGAATGGTTTTCCAGTTTTCTTCGATAGGAAATCATCAAATGGTCCAATTTCACGCTTTTCGATGAGAAGCTTTGCTTCTTCACGCGTGATTTCACGCTTCGATACTTCCCTGGAAAGTTGAATCGAGCACCCAGTTGAGCCGGCTTCAGGTTGGTAGTGCGTTTCAGTTTCTACAATGTTGACCTTGTGGGTTGGACAAACTCCAACAACACCATCTACGATCGGGAAGCGTTTTGCATCAGCGGCAGCTTCTCTTGGTGGGAATTCAAACTTAATTCGAGTGTTATCGAGCACGAGGAAAGCCTTGAATGGTCGACCGCGTTTAGAGATGAAGTCTTCCAGAAGTTCAGATTTCCCGTTCTCTAAGATGAATTTTGCTTCTTCAGGGCTTATTGGACGTTTGCACATCTCTTTCGAAACACCTCTGAAATTACACTCATCGTGATCGCAGGCGTACATTGTCTGGCCGATGCGAACGGTGCCGTGGTCACACAATGGACATACACATACTTCCTCATCGGAGGCATCTGAGGAAGATTCCCCTCCACCAATAAATTCAACTTTACCATCATCGGTAATCTTGACGGTTGCAATGTATGGTTCGCCGGAACGATTGAAGAATCCATGAAGGTCTTCGATTTGACGATTGACGAGAAGTCGCTGAGCAGTTGTTTGGTCAAACCAACGGCCTGAAGTATCCTTCCAAAACACAAAAGAACAACCTTTGTCTCTTCCTTCGTTCTTTTCACATTGGTAATTCAGTGTGGTTTCAATGATTTTCCCTGAGCAAACCGTGCATGCGCCAATCGACGGTTCATTTTGATACAATTCAGCTCGGTCATGATTCTTGATTCGTTCGACCATGACTCTCGTTTGTTCAATGACTGCGTTCATGTAGTTCTCTCGAGGTTCATCCCCTCGTTGCACGCGCAGCAGTGATGATTCCATTTCTCCCGTCATTTCAGGGGACGTAATCCATTCAACAGGAATCTTTCGAAGAACATCAATGATTCGAATTCCGTGGGCTGTCGCACTGATACTTCCAGCTCTTGAGCGCTGAATGTAACCTCTGTCAACCAGTTTTTCAATGGTGTCTGCCCGAGTTGCAGGAGTGCCGAGACCTTTGTCTTTCATGGCATCAGCAAGGGCTTCGTCATCAACTTGCTTTCCTGCATGTTCCATCAACCGTAGCAATCCAGCTTCCTTCAATCGACCCTTTGGCTTTGACTTTTCTTCAGCGAATTCATAGGATTCAACATCTGCATCGCAAGGGTTGGAAGGCAGAACATTCCAATCTTCTGGAAGTGATTGTTTCTTGGGCCGGACAGCCCTCCATCCCGGCGTTTTTATTTGTCGTGCCTCTTTAGAAAATTGTTCACCTTCAAGGGTTGCAGTTCTTTTTTGAACGTCCCAAACTGCCTCTGGGTGCCAAGATGCGAGGAATGTACGCACAATGAGATCGTACAATCTCTTATGGTCTGGACTCAAATTCGAGTCTGGGATTTTTCCTGTTGGAATAATCGCAAAGTGGTCGCTCACCTTCTTGTTGTCAAAGTTGCGACCTGCATTCTTCATTCCATCATCAACGATGCGTTTTGAATGGGAATTATAATCATCTTGAGCTCCAAGTTGACGGACAATTTTTGAAATTTCTTCATGCATATCTTCTGGAAGGTGTCGTGAATCCGTACGAGGATAGGTTGTTAGTTTGTGAGAGTCATACAAATCTTGAGCGACACCAAGCGTCCTTTTTGCAGACCAACTGAACATGCTGTTTGCTTCACGTTGGAGCGTAGTTAAATCAAAATTGAGAGGTGGTTTTTCCTTTGCATCTCTTTGCGTCTGTCGTACTGATGCTGTTTGACCCGATTCGAGAATCTTGAGAAGGCGATCATGTTCCGCCTGATCGACGATTCGGTGAGGCTTGTAATCGGGTTGTTCTGGGTCATCAACGTGGTTTTGCCTTTCCCATCGTCCCGTCCACTTCGCATCACCAGATTTGAAGACTCCTTCGAGTTGCCAAAATGGCAGTGGTATGTGCCCAAGGACATTCAACTCATGTTCCACAATCATTGCAAGGGTTGCGGTTTGAACTCGGCCTAGTGAGATTGCTACGCGCTCATTTTTCTTACGAGGTAGGAAGGAGTTTGCAACTCGAGAACCGTTCATACCGATAATCCAGTCTGCCTCGGAGCGGGAATATGCTGCATCACGTAGAGCACTGTATTCGTCTCCATCAGCCCTTGAATTCCATGCTTGTTGGATGGAATCCTTGGTCATTGATTGCAACCACATTCGTGATGTTTTAGTTTTGGATTTGGAATGTTGAACAATTGTTCGGAAAATAAGTTCTCCTTCACGAGCAGCGTCGCATGCATTGACAATTTCAGTAACACCTTTCGATTTGATTAGTTTGTTAATCGCAGATAGTTGCTTTTTTCCCCTGCCACCAATTGGTTTGTACTCGAATTGTTCTGGGATGTAGGGGAGTCTGTCAATGGTTTTTCTCCAGTCTTTAAACGCTTCATCGTAGTCGTCCATGTACTTGAGTTGTAACAAATGACCGATGGCCCAGGTGACAACAATGTCCTTTCCTTCCCAGTGCGTATCCTTTTTCGAAGATGCTCCGAGAACCTTTGCGATGTCATTAGCAACACTGGGTTTCTCGGCAATGATGACAACGCTCATGGTTTAGCATGCGACCGACGAGGCTACTTGAACTCTCTCATTTGCAGACCACGCAGACAGATACTCTCGTATCTGTTCGGGGAAATCAGGTCATTCATCGACCTTTTATTCCGAGAGCCGACGTCGATTCTTCGCCTCATCCCATGGCAATTCGGAATTTGGACCACCGCATCCGACGCATCCAGGGTAACCTGCTTCATGCAATTCTCTGCATGATTCAAGGAGGTTGATCCAACCTTCTTCCGCAGTCATTTTAATCCATCGAACTGAGGCATTCGGTTCAATCATCCCTATATGTGCCAAATGTTGCTTGACTTCCATATTCTCCTTCATTTGAAAAACATCGATTGAATTTGATTCCGTACCTTCGTACACTGGATAGTTTATTTTTGCAGGTTGAAAATCGCTCATCTCAAGTATTAATTTCTCGAAATCCATTGCATATCGTTTTGGCAATTCAATAACTAAATCCTCTTCCCTAAGGATGAGTCTTGAGGTTTCCCTGACCACCGGCCACAGCGGCTCATCTATGCGCATATACAACCCGATGAGGCGGAAGTCTTGAAGGATACCGATTCAACCAGTACAACATGGGCATCGGCTATCGTATCTTTGTCCGACCGATGTTGCGATTCCAAGATTCAGAAAAAGCACATTCACGGGCATTGAAAATGCTACGCTTATTGAGCTCCAACATAATCACACGCCCAGTTTTATCGCTTTTGTACAAACCTCGAAAGATGCTTCCAATCGAATGCTTTGGTGAAACTTACAAACACCCATTTGGGAATGCAGCAGGTTTGGATAAGCGAGCAGAGGCACTCCGAGGTTGGGATGCATTGGGCCTTTCATTCATTGAAATTGGAGGGGTCACTGAGCATGAACAAGATGGAAATCCTAAACCACGCATGTTTCGAGCCTCGAGTTCAAAAGCACTTGTGAACCGAATGGGATTCAACAATCCAGGTTCAAAAAAAGTAGCGGTGACGCTTGAACGCCATTTCTCTTCTGCGGGCTCTCCAAGTGTGCCAATATGGGCGAATCTCGGCAAATCAAAACGAACCGAACTCGAACTTGCACCTTCTGATTATGCTGCCTCAATGGATCGCTTGTGGAAGTTCTGCGATGTATTTGTCATCAACGTGTCTTCTCCAAATACGCCAAATCTTCGTGAATTACAGCACGATGATGCGCTCGAATCAATCGTCCACGCATGTCAAGAAATCAACCGAATCCATGCAGATGCAAACAAAAGCATTCGAAAACCATTACTTGTTAAGATCGCACCAGATCTAACTGATGTGCAATTGAAAGCGGTTGTTCAAACAGCAAGAGGTGCGGGTTGCGACGGTATAGTTGCTACCAATACAACCATCGAACGTCCAAGTTCATATCCTCGGGATGAAGAAAAAGTATTTTCCCAAGCCGGCGGAATGAGCGGCTCGCCACTCACAACACGGTCAACATCAATGATTCACAAGATCTATGCGATGACCGATGGTGAATGGCCTATAATTGGCGTTGGAGGCATAACGAATGCTGAAGATGCATGGGCTAAGATCGGAGCGGGTGCAACATTAATTCAGGCGTACAGTGGATTTGTTTTTGAAGGGCCATCGATGACAAAATCCATTGTTCACGGTTTGGACAAGAAGTTACGAGAGCATGGATATCCAACGCTAAAAGAAGCGGTGGGTTTTTCACACCGTGACTCATCATGAAGGTGTTCAAATGTTCTCACGACGTGTCCGGATGTTGTTACTGGGGGGGGCTTTAACGCTCGGACTCCTCGGTGTTCTTCTCATTCAGGCACCTGAGCCGACCCGCTCTGTTGATGAAGTGATGAACGCTCCTTCAGAATTCATTGACAAAGAAATGGCTTTACGCGGTGAAGTGGTTGACGGAAGTATCGACTCCAATAGAAGCGTATTTCTCTTGCATGGCCTTGACCACACGGTTTTAGTGGATTATATCGATGCGTCAGTATCGAACGGTCTTGGAGACAACCGAACCGTATATGCCCAGGGTGTCCTTCGCTACCTCGATGGCGAATATGTTTTTGAGGCTCAAATCATCAAGACTTCTTGCCCTTCAAAGTATGAAGAAGAAACACCTGTGGATTGAATTTCAATAACGAACATGGGTTTCGTTCAAATAGAGTTGGCCTTAGGGCTATACGGGATAGGTGGGGAGCTAGGCGTACCCTGTACCACAAATCGTCTTCACGGTGGACTGAACGCCTTTGGGCGGCGAAAGCGGCTCTTTGGTTTCTACATGCGGACGTTGATGTCTCGCCCCCACATGACTCGGGTGCTGTG
>JABGTJ010000024.1 GCA_018691345.1 Methanobacteriota archaeon | reverse complement strand
CGTTCGTGCTTCATCAGGGATGATTGGAACAATACGTTCTCCAAACTCTTTGTTCTTCATGAGAGCGCGAAGAATTCGAACGAATGCCATGGTGGTTGAAACTTGCATGTTTCCTTTTGTGCCTTCATCAAAGTCAGCATAAGTTGCTTCATCCGGTAGAGTAAGGTCGAACTTAGGAACGGTTCGAGATGGCATGAAACCATCCATTGCAGCACGTCGCTCCTTGGCATAGGCCACCAATTCGGGGACATCTTCTGGCATGACGTAAGGATATTTTTCCAAATCTTCATCGGAGAAATCGAGTCCAAGGTCATCGCGCATGTATTGCATGCTTTCCATGTCTGCTTTCTTCTTCTGGTGGGTCGTGTTTCGGCCAGCAAAGGCTGGACCGAGTCCGAATCCCTTGATGGTGCGCATCAAGACGACGGTTGGCTGGCCCTTATGGGCGGTAGCCTGAGCGTAAGCAGCGTGAAGTTTGACGAAGTCGTGTCCTCCGACATCTGCGCACAAGTCGACCAGTTCGTCATCGCTCAAATGAGCAACGAGGGCTTGTAAGCCATCGGAATTGAACAAATCTTTGCGGATGGTTGCCCCATCTGCGGTCATGATGCGCTGCTCGTCACCGTCGACCAGTTGATCGAGTCTGGCGGCGAGTAGTCCGGCTGAATCTCGTGCAAACAACTCATCCCAACTGCTGCCCCATAGAATTTTGATGACGTTCCATCCAGCGCCACGGAACCTGCCTTCAAGTTCTTGAACAATCTTTGAGTTTCCACGCACAGGCCCGTCAAGCCGTTGTAGATTACAATTCATCGTCATCACGATGTTGTCAAGTCCTTCACGTCCTGCGAGAGATAATTGTGAAAGGGATTCGGGCTCGTCGGATTCTCCATCACCCATGGTGTACCAAACACGAGAGTTTGCGGTCGAGACCAAACCTCGGTCTTCGAGATAACGGTTGAATCGAGCTTGGTGAATTGCAGTCATCGCTCCTAGCCCCATGCTTACGGAAGGGAATTCCCAGAAATCAGGCATCAAACGAGGGTGTGGGTACGATGAGAGTCCTTTGCCACCGGTTTCTTGCCGGAACGCTTCCATTTGCTCGAGAGTTAAGCGACCTTCCAGCCATGCACGTGCATAGATTCCTGGTGAAGCATGACCTTGCCAGTACAGGTGGTCGCCTTGCCCGGCTCCATCTTTGCCTCGGAAAAAGTGGTTGAAACCGATTTCCCAGGCGTGGGACGCTGAGGCGTAGGTCGAGATGTGTCCACCAATGCCATCGAAGTATTTGTTTCCACGAGTGACGATCATCATCGCGTTCCAGCGGATGATGCCGTTGAGGCGTACTTCAAGGTCAAGATCACCGGGATAGGCGCCTTGGTTATCGGGATGAATCGAATTGAGATAAGGCGTGTTAACCACGTCGATTCCAACGCCTGCGTGCCGTGCAGCATCAATGGTAGAGAGTAATATTCGGCGTGCTTCTTCGTCACCGAGTTGGTCACGAACCGCAAGAATAGAATCAACCCACTCCTGCGTAGCAACAGGGTCAGGGTCAGGTAAAGTTCCTCGAACACCGAAGCGCATGTTTCTCCTCCTTGGGCTTGCCTCCAACCGTGGGGTTTTCAACCCTCGCTTAGAATACCGTCTGCATCGGGAGCAGTTTGCCCCAATATCGGTTGAACTTTTGACGAACGGCGTTGCGTACATCGTTTTTTGTAAGCCGATTTCATACTATTCCGGAGTAATCAATAAAAGCCGACTCAACTGCGGGTCAGTTTATGTCCGTCGAGGCTATGGTTCAAACGATGATTGATGATTTAACTGCCGCTCTTGCTGATGCTGTCAAGCATGACAAGGGTAACGCTGCTGCTGGTACCCGTGTGCGCAAGGCTATGCAAGATGCAAAGTCCGCTGCTCAAGCAGTGCGCACCCAAGTCCAAGCAGACAAGAACGCTTGAGGTTAGGAGCGCGTTAATACGCGCCACTCACCCTTGCCGTTGAGGAAATCGCTTTCTCCGCTGGTTTTAACATTCCACCCAATCGGTGTATACGTTATTTCCGGAGAAACGACGATTGTATCCACATGCGATAAGGATGCGTTCAAATCCGCCTCCCAAGCAGTGCTCGTTGATCTCCAATGACCAGTGATGTTGTTTTCCTCCGCATCGAGCGGAGCATAGAAGGTATACAACCAGTGCATGCCAAGGGTATCTTCTGATACGAACAGGAAGTGCTCATCTTGGCCCAACTCCATTCCTTCTGCAGCTTCGTCTGTCCACATGGTTTGCCCATGAACCGATGCAAGTAAGGAAAGAGGTAGCAATAACAACACCGTCAATACAGTTGCTTTGACTTTCGATTGCGGTGAATCGAGGCTTGGAACATCGTTGTGTTTGCGAACGTAATGCATTAGCACGATGAACGGTAAGAACAGCATTGTGATGTAACGGCCATTGTTGCCCATGGTCCATACCACGCCTGGCCACTCAGCACCCCAAATGCTTGCTTCGTATGTCCACAGTGCAGCCACATAGAACACCACCGCCACAAGGATGCCAGAGATATACCCGGTGATCATGGCAAGTTTCGAGTCTTCGACCTCTTTCAGCACGCGCCAAGTCGAGCGAACAAACGGCCACATAACCATCCCAAACAATGTGAAAAGGACAACCACATCAAGTATGGAGAATGCCAAAGCCGAAGCATACCTCAACGGCTGTTGACCGATGATGGCAAGCGTTGGGTTGATTTCGAGCAGGCCAAAGAAAACCATCAGCACAGACACGGCAAGACCAACACCCATTCCAACGATGTGAGGTCGAGCCATCCATGCAGTACCCTTCCGCCCACTGTTCTGCAGTTGATGCCATAGGAGTGCTGCTGTTCCGGTGAGAACGGCGCCGAGAAGAACGCCTTGAGCATCTGTGAATCCTTTTGAGTACGCCATACCCATGAAGAAAACCCCTCCGCTTAAGCACTGCAATGGACGGTTTTTATTGGAAAGTACGCCAGTAAAGAGCAGCATAGCGAGAACGGCAAATGCGGCCAGGTACACTTCCTCATATCCTCTTGCAACGGAAAAAATCATGGCAGGAGAGAGCGATAAAACCGTAGCCGAACGTACGCCACTCCATCGGTAAAGACAAACGATTAATCCCAAGAAGGTTACAAGAGCCATCGCTTTAATTCCTGCTTCCGACATCTCATAGAGCGGAAGAACCACGCGATCACCGCCATCGAAAGCATCGCTTTGTCCCGGATTTTCCGGTCGCAAATCCCCCCATGGCAATGCTCCGTCTTCATCAACCGCCATCTTGACGTGCGTATCAAGGCCCAAGTCGCTTGTAAAACAGGCAATGAGGTTGAGGAGTATTCCTAAAACGAGGAGTTTCTTCCAGAAGCGATCGTCTTCGATATCCAACCGCTCCATAGGCAACGGTTCGGGGCGAGAGGTTCAACCCTTTCGGACACTTCGGGGGTACATGGGCGGAATTCTCAACGGTGTACGAATTGTCGACGTCTCTCGTATTTTAGCGGGTCCTTACGCAACGCAGATGCTCTTTGACTTGGGTGCTGAAGTCATCAAAGTCGAAGCGCCGTGGGGCGATGACACCCGCAAATGGGGTCCACCTTTCACCACTGGATTTGACGGCAAGCAGGTTGCTGCATACTTTCTTTCGTGCAACCGGGGCAAAGAAATCGTCACGTTCGATTTGAAACAGCAGGCCGAGGATGTTCGTTCCCTCATAGAATCCGCTGATGTGGTCGTTGAGAATTTCAAACCAGGTACGCTAGAGCGCCTTCTCGGGCCGATGCCAAAAGACGTGATTGTTTGCTCAATTTCGGCTTACGGCGCATCGGGCCCTCGCCGTGATGAGCCCGGCTATGATGTGGCATTGCAAGCGCGCAGCGGTATTATGGGCATTACGGGAGAGGCCAACTCATCCCCAGTGAAGGTTGGTGTTGCATGGATTGACGTGATCACCGGCTTGAACGCTGGAAACGCAATACTTGCTGCTCTGTACCACAAGCAGAAAACTGGTGAATCCATGAAAATTGATATCTCCTTGTGGGATTGCGCGGTTGCTGCTCTGGTCAATCAGGCACACAATGCCATGGCCAGTGGTTCCAATCCCCAGCCAATGGGGTCCGCTCATCCAAATCTTGTTCCTTATCGAGCATTCAAAGCAAACGATGGGTGGTTTGTGATAGGCGTTGGCTCGGATAACCAGTGGAGTGCCTTGGCAGCGTTCCTTTCGATAGACGCCCCAGATGAATGGTCAACCAACGAGGGACGAGTTTTGAATCGAGCCAGTGTAGAGAAAGCCGTCGGTGATGCCGTTTCGTCGATGAGCCGTCATGAACTTGAATCGCTGCTTGTTGGCATTCCGTGCGCTCCGGTCAACACCGTTCTTGAAGCACTTAACGATCCTCAAAGCGTATCCAGGGGAGCAGTTACCCAGCACCAAGGCGTTGATGTCTTGGCCAGTCCGCTGCGCTTCATGCATCCTTCAGAATGAAAACAGAGACGTTTGGCCGCCTTCACGAATAAGCCCAACTTCTCGGAGTTTATCGAAAGCGTTGTCCATTCTTCGTTGGCTAAACTGCCGTTCAACTTGCAAGAATTGTTCAAGTCCTTTGACGTCTATTTGCCCCGGCTCAAGGGCTTTATCTTCAACTTCAACAGCGGGGTGCTCATGGAAAATACGTCGGATTTCATCAAGCCGTTCAGGAACGTCCTTGCCCTTGACCTGACATATCACCTCAATCGAGCCGTGTTCTTTGATCAACTTGATTCCAGTTTTTGGGCCGATACCTCTGATTCCAGGATGGAAGTCGGTCCCAATCATGATGGCAAGGTCAATCAGTTGAGAGCGAGAAAGGTCGTTTGATTGCAACATCCCTTCCAAATGTATCATCTGAGCTCGAACCGTTCTTCCATGTTGTTTGGAGCCGTCGCTCATCAAGTTCCGGACCAGACGTGGAGTTCCGTAAAGCAATGCATCCCAGTCTTGGGTAGCCACGACATCGAGTTGACCCTTTGCCGCCATTACAGCCGCTTGGCCTTCGCCTTCCGCCTTGGCGACAACCCACGGCACACCGAGTAAATCCAGCAACTGTTTTGTTTCATCCACCATTTCTTGAGAATAATGCACGATGCGTGGAGCCATTTTCTGAGCCAGGGCGAAATCTCCGACTTCGAGCGCTTCTTTATGGATGCGTTCAGCTTCAACCTTACGCGCTCTACGGATTGCTAACTCGCCTTCTTTCAATTCTGGAGATTCGCCATCAAAGATGTAGACTGGGCGTATTCCAAGGTTGAGCAATGTTGCAGTTCGGTTGAGGAAACCCATCAGATGGGAGACGACCTTCCCATTGTCGGCTTTGAGTGGCCCTCCATCTCCTTGAGGGGAGCGGTCTCGCATCGTTGTTAGGAATTGGAAAGCCGTAAGGAAAGCATCGATACCGACTCTTTGACCAGAAAGGCTTGCTAGGTCAATGTTTTCTGCAGTTGCCAGGTCTTTCAGATTGCAGCCCATGGTATGAACATAAGTTGACAGTATGTGTATATTGGCATCCGAACCCGTCAAGAAGTCGAGGTGCAAGCGCTCACCATGGCGAGTCATGTTGCAAGTTTACGCGGCTGGCACACCGCCTTAGCACGCGCAGAGATTTCCTCCCTTCTTCCTATGGCTGTTGTAAAGCGACTGCCAGCGCGTCGTTTGATACAACTCGAGGGAGAGATCTCACCCGAGCATATGCTTGAGGCTGTGAATTGTTCGAGCGGTTGCCAAGCTCTGCTTTCCCATGCAGTTCTTTGGTCGACAGAGCAACCCATCGATTCACTGCTTAAACAAATGAGCGATTACATTCAAACGCATACACGCACAGGCTCTGTCGCTGTTCGTTCATGG
>JABGTJ010000027.1 GCA_018691345.1 Methanobacteriota archaeon | reverse complement strand
CAAGGTTTGACTTGGCTTTGCCTCGATGCGTTGCTTTGCAGTTTGGTTGAGTGTATTTGCTACGGTTAGGGGGATCATTGTGTTCATCATATTCTTCATCTCCGATTTTTTTTCTGGTTTGATTACGTTCGTGCGTTCTCATCTACAACGTGGTTCGTTGAGTGTGTTTTCTGTCATTATTGACAGATTTACAATACAAAGACTTCCTCCCTTTCATTGTAATGTTCTGGACGAACTGTGAGTGTCGTTCCAAAGAAAGAAGATACCTTTTGTTGTTGAGAAACTCTTCTTCGACCCTTCTTCAACACGAGACGGGTTCCGTCTCTCGGTTGATATCCCGTACGTGCAAATAATTGTTCAAAGGTTTCATCTTCAATAACATCGTCTATCAATACTGAAGGATTCCAAATGAAGTCAAGCGTGAGAGGAGGTGGAGTGAGACTGACCCATTCAATATGAACCCCCGAAATACATGCTAGGTGAGAATCATCATCTTTCTCAATAAGAACTTCACCCTTGATGTTTTCTTCCTCAAACAAGTGATCCTCGATACTCTTGATGTATTGATTAAATGTGATTGAAACACTGAGTTCTCGCTTCTTTTGGGAAATTTCAATAAACGGTTCTGAGAGGTCACAATTTAGGATAAATCGTTTTCGGAATTTCACATCAATACTGTTTTTCCCAGCCTTTGCAGCATTCTTGATTTTCTTGTCAAAACGATGAGTTTTCATCAACTTAGAAATCTTATTTTTGAGTTCTCTCTGAGCGATACTCTGTAGTTTCAAACGAGATTGTTCGCGTTTCTCTCGCTCTCTCTTGATGATGTCGACCAAGCCCTTCTTTTTTAGATGAATATTAGGGAAAGCGATCTCATTCATAGTGACACCTCCACATCAGGCCAAAGTGCTCGTTCCAAACGCCCAACCTGGGCTGTTCGATTCAATCTACCATCGGAATGTACGAGATGAAATTCATTCTCGAAGGCATTCCAATAAACCGATTTAACGACAGAAGTTTGATGCTTTGAGAGACGTTGAATCGCCGATAGAGCTTGAAAGGCCCCAACAAGTGCATTCGTGAGAACCATTGAGGACTGCGGGACTTCACCGTCTTCTTGACAAGAACTTACCTTGCGATCTTGAGCGATTGATTCTCCATAGAGTTCGACCAGTGATGATGACGAAAATTCTCTAAACTCACCAGAATAATTTGCAATTCCTCCATTAGAATAGGGAAGACCTCGTTGGGCGGCAATCAAATCTGCCAAAACTCGTGGACGCATGGCATCCAGGCAACCCAGTACAAGGTCGGTTTTATTGAGATGTTCAAACACTTCTGAGGCGTCCAAAACATCAGTAACTTCACTGTCAGAATCAATAGGCTCATCGAAAAATTCATCCAAATCGGCTCCGTCATCACACGCCTCAACCTCATGAACCATCGAATCTATCAATTCATAGACGATGTCAACCTTTGAGCCTTCAAGCCGTTGGGCAAGCCAGCGACGGGTTGCTTCAATTTTAGGCAGCCCAATGTCGGCTTCGGTGAAAATGACTTGTCGGTTCAAATTATGCTTCTCGACTTCCATGTCCTTGTCGAAAATCAAGAACGAGACGTGCTGTTCCTTTGAACGACGCAATCCTTCAACAAGCGTGTGCAAACACCATGTGCCAAGACCTCCAGCTCCAACAACAGTCAAGTGACCTTCAAGCCTTGGAGATACGGAAGGCAATTCAAATTCCAAACATGGAAATTTGGGGAATTGAGATTCATGGAGTGCCCGAATTTCGAGAGCATCTCGCAGTTGAATTGCAATAGGGTCTTCATCGTCCAAACGAAGGAGGACTCTCCTGTGAGCACTACCATCGTTCGTCTCACGGACATTTTGATGAGTGAGGTGACCCTTCAATCCAAATTCAAGTTGCGAGATATTCGTATGCTGTGAGTTTTCATTCACCCTTACGTTCACTGAAACTGAAACCTTCGGGATTTCGACCGGCGTATATGCCTGTGAACGACGAAGGATTTCACTCCAAACCATGCAGGCTGCAATGGTGGCGATTGAGGGCTCATAAACAGGGTCAACCGCTGAAGCAGAGACCCTTCCATCCAAATAGATTCCATGCGTGTCGTAGGTCACTGCAATATTATTCGGGTTAATTTCAATGTCAACTGCTTTTTGACCACTCCAACTCACACTGTAAGAAGCCTCTGGTGGAGTCACGGGAAATGTATCAACACCAAGATGCTCTCCTAGACACACCATTGCATCCTTGAACGGCTCCGGCATGGTGTTCTCACCAGTAAGATGAACTCGAAGTCCTTGGACTACCGACTGGCGAATCAGTCCACGTTGGCGGGAAAATCTATCACTCATGGAATCACCCAATCATCATCATCATCATCATTCCAGTCATTTGGCTCAGGAAGTTCATTTGCATAACCTGCAAACAAATGAGGGCTACTCGCAAGGGCTGCGATCATGTCTCTCTCTTCCAGGGAAGCATCGGATTCTCCATGTTCAATGGACCGAGATACTGCATAACGCTTGGCGGTGTTGATAAGGCCGAAGAGGTCTGCCCCTGTAGCCTCATCAACCATTCTGTTAATCAAAACAGTCCACTGATCTTCAGTAATCGAGGAAAGACATTCCTTTACTTCGTTCTCAAAGAAACGCTTGAATGAGTTCTTTGGAAGGGGCCCCACATGGATGGCACGTTCAAAGCGGCCAGGGCGCAAAAAGGCACGATCAACCAATTCAATTTGGTTCGTAGAAGCCATGAGGTAGATGTCCTCGTTGTTTCCAAGCCCATCCATGATGGACAGCAACTGAGCGACAACCGAGTTTGAATGGGAGGATCCTTCCCCGCCGTCTCTTTGACGTCCAAGAGCGTCAAATTCATCGAAAAAGATGACAACCGGGGCTGCTTCTTGAGCAGCTTGGAACAATTCTCTGACAGCGCGTTCAGATTCACCGACCCACTTTGAAAGCAACTCGGGACCAGAAACTGCCATAAATTGAACCTCGGATAGACTTGCAGCAGCCTTGCCCAGCATCGTTTTACCAGTACCTGGTGGCCCGTGCAAAATAACACCACCATTGCAGTTCAATCCCATTGCAGCAAACTTTTCTTTGTGAAGAATTGGCAGTACCAAATGTTCTCGCAACTCTTGCTTCGCCTGTTCATGTCCAATGACTTGGTCCATGTCATGGTATCCCATGTTTGCAGGTCGTCGGTTTTCCAACTGATACGGCGTTGCTCGGACCATCGCGCCTGAAAAGTCTTCATCGAGAATTTCCAACTCTGAAAGTTCCTCATCACTGAGAGGTTCTTGCTGCTTCAACCGCTCTCCAAACACGCGTCGCATGGCAACTACGGCCGCATGTCGGCAAAGGTTTGCAAGGTCGGCTCCGGTAAATCCGTTGGTCTTTCTCGCCCAATCCTCCAAAGCGAATTCAGCTTCTAGGGGCATTGAGGAGGAATGAATGGTCAAAATTTGTTCTCGGCCAGAGATATCGGGGTAAGGAACGTGGATTCTTCGGTCAAAACGACCCGCTCTTAGGAGTGCTCCGTCGATAGAATCCATCATGTTTGTAGAACCCACAACAAGAACCTGTCCGCGCTCCTCGAATCCATCCAATTCGGTGAGCAGTTGGGTCAAAATGCGCTTTTCAAGTTGGCCCTTTCCATCCTTACGAGACCCCGAGATAGCATCGATTTCATCAATATAAATCACCGATGGAGCCTCTTTCTTGGCTTGAGCAAACACTTCCCTGAGTTTCTTTTCAGATTCCCCATAATTTGCTGAGAACAATTCCGGACCGTTGATTGAAATGAAATTACATTGAGCTTCCCGAGCAAGAGCCTTAGCAAGGAGGGTTTTACCGACACCAGGTGGCCCGTACAACAAAATACCCTTTGGTGGGTCTTGCCCAGCCTTTTGGTACACTTCTGGATGGACAAGCGGAACAATTGCAATTTCCTTGACTTCTTCGATGGTTTCGTCGAGACCTCCGATGTCCTCAAAGGATACACTCGGGATATTCTCCCCCTTACGGCGCACAGGAGTTGGCTTAATCACAATGCGGGTATTTGGAACCAACCAACCATGAGCGGGCTTAATGGCTGAAGCACAGACTTCAATCTGTTCTCCATTAACAGTAGCGACAAAACGATCGCCCTTTGACACGTACACTTCTCCAAGAAGTTTGACTGCTCGCTCTAGGTCCCCTTCATCAATTCCATGCGCAAGAGGTTGAAACCTAATCTTCTGAATGACTTGAGCATCCACCGGTGCAAGGGACACAACTTCGCCTTCGGCGACATCAGCGTTAATTCGCATTGTTGCTCCCATCAACATATGACCGGATTCGACCTCATCAGAGATCACCAATTGGGCAACGGTCTTCTTAGAACCGCTCAGCATTACCGGCGAGCCAGCGTGAAATCGTCCTTGCGCACTATCCTCATAACAGATAGCAATCTTGTTCTCTCCAAGTTCGGCTGTTGCTTGACATGTAAATTCCATCATTTCAATCTCCTCATCTAATACCCGTCGTTCATTCCTCTTTTTTCTGTCAAATATGACGCAAACATGGTTCGTTCAACCAAGGTGGCTTTGAATTCACTTGGATTCGTTGAACTGCGCCTTTATGCCACTGCAAGCGGGGCGCCGACTGTTCGGTCAATTCTGATGCTTCAATGAGACCAAGTGCCGCCATCATCGCACCAGCCCATGCTGTTGTAGTAGCAATAGAAGCAATTGGGCGTGCACCTTCTTCGGTACACGAGATGACCTCGGATTCATACGCGGAATCTCGCCCATAACGGCAGACCATACATCCCTCTGAAGCATTCAGACGTTCTACAATGGCGTGAATAGATTCGCTTCCACCGTTGATCATCGTCGCCTTAAATTTCAATGCTGCTTCATTGAGAAGCGTTCGGGCGCGCATGTTATCGAGACAACCAAAGTACAGAGAACTGGATACGAGGGCATCGGTAAGATAACTGTCCGGGCCATCTTCGTCAAGATCAAAAATCTGTTCGTCGCTTTCGTCACCTTCTTCTACATTCAAATGTCCAAGCAGAAGGTGTTCACCGTGAGCAACAATGTTGATGTTGGCATTGAGTTCTTGGAGACGCTGCTCTGCAACTACGGCTTTAGCTTGTCCAATATGGCCTTCATGATAGAGCACTTGGCGATTCAAATTATGGCGTTCAATTGAAAGGTCGCCGTCAACAACATGAAGCGTTCCAGATGGCATCTGCTGTGCCAACAATGGTGCTGCCCAGCTGCCCAGGCCCCCGACCCCCAACATCACAGCATCAACGGGCAAGATTGAGGACATTCCATCCAATTCTGTAGGAACTGAATCCCAATCCACCAGTCCAACGTTATGATGCAAGTTAACCTGATCTTGCTTCAATTCCTTCTTGATGTTAAGAAATTCATATGGATTTCCTGGCATTGGATGAGGGACCCTCATCCGTGCAAGAATCGCTAGTCCGTCGCTTGTTGGCTGGTAGGACATTGGAAACCCATTCATCCCTGTAACATATTCTGCTGCCTTGGTGGTGTCGGTTGTTTCAATTCGGCAGGTTACCGTGAACCAAGCATCGCTAACCATGATGCCATTTTTTGCCCCGATAGAGGTCAACATTGCTTCAACCAAAGCTGAGGCACAGGCGATGCGAAGTGATGGACTCAGCGGATGGGTGTGATGTTCGAACTGTTCCATGGCAATCGGTTCACTAGAAACCAGTGCTCGAGGGCCCCATGAACGTCCATACAGGGTGGCTGCATGTTCTGAACTACCGTTCAGTGAAAGATGAATGTCCCATTCATCGCTGTCTGCACAATCCACGACCAAATACTTGTTTTCGGAAGTTGTAACGAGTTCAGAGAATGTTGCTGACTTTGGAAAGGCAAGGTCCCAAAACACA
The DNA here is from genome assembly GCA_018691345.1 of Methanobacteriota archaeon. Taxonomy (GTDB): domain Archaea; phylum Thermoplasmatota; class Poseidoniia; order Poseidoniales; family Poseidoniaceae; genus MGIIa-L1. Next base: position 906 of record JABGTJ010000027.1, on the reverse strand, counting down.
GATGTTGATGTCTTCTCTTCTTCACAAAGAATACCGATTTGACCATCTTGTTCCCCAATACCAAGTTGTTGAAACAGAACTAGCAAGTCTGAAATACCTTCATGTGACCCAGAAACAAGCACATTGAGCGATTGAAGGCGCTCTTGGTCAACCAACCCAAGCTGTCGGAAAAAGCGGTTTTGCATAACTTAGACCTCCCTTGCATAATCATCTGGATTTGGATGCTTCAATACATGAATAAGGTGGTCGATAAAGACACCAAACTTCATGAGACGATTGCAAGGATTATGCTGCCATTCTGCTGCCCATTGGTCTCGAAACGAATCGCCTGTACAAATTGCACTCAGTTCTCTGTTGGGGGCAATAGCAAAAACTTGACTGCGATAGATGTTTGAATGTTGAATCTCAGAAGACTTCGGAGAGAGAACATAGGCGGATGGAAGAGCCGGAAGCGAACGAAGGTCAATCAGCACAGTGTAGAAAACCGTTGATGTATCCCGGTGTGATGTAACACCTGGAAGGGTCAATACAAGTGCCCCTACATGTGCATCGGAGGAATACTTCGTTATGTGACGAATACGAGGAAATTCAATTGTTTTCAACTGGTTAAATTCTTGACGGGAAATTCCTCCAATCGCACCCCCAGCAACCTTGGCCACACCTACGTAGACGGTGTTGTCGCGATGGTTTGCGACCGATTGGTTGGAGATGACCTTCCCCATTTGATCGTACACGTCGAAGTCGCCTTCGGGTGAGAGCTTCTGTGCCTGAACGACCTGCTTCAAGGTTTGACTTGGCTTTGCCTCGATGCGTTGCTTTGCAGTTTGGTTGAGTGTATTTGCTACGGTTAGGGGGATCATTGTGTTCATCATATTCTTCATCTCCGATTTTTTTTCTGGTTTGATT
>JABGTJ010000079.1 GCA_018691345.1 Methanobacteriota archaeon | reverse complement strand
GAACACGAGGACCGGTAGCCATGCCATCATGAGGGCAACTTGATTGAGTAATCCTGCCCCAATAAGCAGCATAACAAGAAATACTGCAGAAAGAGTCCAGGCTGTTTGCAGGCTCATTTCGCCTGAGGCAAGGTGACGACCTTCAGTTCGAGGATTGGCAGCATCAATCTCGCGGTCGATAATACGATTCAACGCCATTGCGAGTCCCCGAGCTCCAACCGCCGCTAAGAGAATCCACACCAATTCGATTCGCAGCAAGCCGTATTCAGATACAGGCAATTCTCCAGAAAACTGGCCATGGGCGATGAAATAACCGATAAAAACGAAGGGAAGCGAGAAAAGTGTGTGTTCAATTTTGATGAAGGACAGAATCTGTTTTAGATCCATTACTCATTCCCTCCAAACGACAGATGTGGTGGCCAACTGTACTGCTCTAATTCGGGGTGCTGGCTCACCTTCTCAAGTGTTTCTGGGGAATGTAAGGTGATTGAGGGCCATCTGCGCACGCCGTGCTCCACCGACGGGATTGGCGTTGTAGCGTCCCAACAGAGGCGAGTCTTTTGTTCGTCAAACGTGAGGCCACGGCCGACATCGAAGCGTGAAGTAAGTTGCCACAACAACCGTCGACGTGCTTTTTCGCAATGCAAATCCAAGTCATCGTTGGTGATGAAAAGCCATCGCAAAGAAGTAGTGTTGTCCAATTGCCAAATTGACTTTCTCAATTGAGATATTATCTCTCTCCGGGCGGATTCAGCATCATCGTTCGATTCGTCTTGACCGTCACGAGCCGTTGGTGAGTTTTCGATGTTGGTTGTAACCACCATAATGCTGTCACGCAGCATTCGTGCATCGGAAACGTGCCCCAATTTGAGAACTTCATCAATGCGACCAAAGCGGGGGGCATCTCCCCTTCCTTGTCTCCATTCAGGGGTCGGCTGAGCGTATGACCCCTCAAGCGGTTCAGCGTCTGAACGAGGATCTCGTTGAGCAAGCGTCGTTGCATCAATGAGCAATTTACTGTGGACATTCTCGTAAGGACTTGCAGCCTCAAGTGAATCTGCTACCATTCCTTCGAGGACCAAGACATCGGTTGCGATGTCTACCTTTGAATTCATAGCATCAAGCAGAGCATCCAAATCCTTTGGGTCTTGATGCTCATCGATGGCAATGATGGTTTTCAGGAACATCATTTGACCAGCACCGAGCAGACCAAGTGCAGTTTTACGCCCTTGGCGGGGGTACCGCTGCTTTGATGCAACGATAGCAAGGTTATGGAATCCAGTCTCCATTGGAAGGTGAATGCTTCGAACATCTCTGTGTTGGAAGTTGAGTACGGGTGAAAATTGTCGTCCAATGGCCTCCCCGAGGTGTCCGTCTTCCATCGGTGGAAGGCCAACAATGGTCGCTGCAAGTACAGCATCTTTGCGGCATGTGATGGCCGTCACGTGCATGACGGGGTATTGCCCGGTAAGAGAGTAGAATCCAAAGTGGTCTCCAAACGGCCCTTCCAGGCGAGTTTCACCAGGAATACAATACCCTTCAATGACGATATCAGCCTCAGCAGGTACCATCAAATCTTGAGTGAGTGCTTTGGTAATCGGGAGTGACTTTCGACCGAGAATCCCCGCAAATTGATATTCGCTGAGGTTGTCAGGTAACGGAGAGATGGCTGAAAAAATCAGTTCCGGTGGCCCGCCCATGCAGATCGCTACGGGCATTCGTCCGTCACCTCCAGCTTCCTTAATCGCTGCAGCATGGTCTGCAGCGTGCTTATGGATTTGCCAATGAAGTCCGATTTGTTTTGGGCCGAAGACCTGGGCCCGATACATGCCCAGATTGTGTTCTCCGTTCTTCGGGTTCTTGGTCACGACCAGTGGAAGTGTAACGAATGGACCGCCGTCTTTTGGCCACGTGGTTGGAATTGGTAAACGGGTGAGGTCGAGTGGTAGTTCCACTCTCTGACAATTTCCTTTCCGCTTTTTTCGTGGGGGCATGGCAAGTGCATCGCGAATAAGCGGCAGTCCTTTCCACGGCTTGCGCATGTACAGCCCTATGTCCGGTTTCATCATGGCTACCATGCGGTCACCGATTTCAGTTTCATGGGTTGCTCCCAGTGCTCGAAGTGTTCGGTCTTGTCCACCAAAAAGATTCATTGCCAATGGTATTTCACTGATGGTTCCGTCTGGCAGTCTTGGTTTTTCGAAAAGTACTGCCGGTCCGTCGTTCTTCACCAACAGATCAGCAATTGCGCCCGCTTCAAACTGAACGTCAACTGGGCGGGATATACGGAGAAGTTCTCCACCCTGCTCGAGATGTTCGAGCCACCGCTTTGATGTACGCCACGCCACGACCATGCGTGGCAGAACCTCCCTTTGAACCGTCGTATTCATTCACGGGCTAAGTGTGATGAAAACAATACATGTATTGAAAACCTCGACCGAATTTCGGGTGTTATGAAGGCTAGATTCATCGCACTGCTTTTTTTGTTAGCCAGCTTAAGTTCGGCATCAGCAGAACTCACTGTGCAAAGTGACGTCATTGTAACCGTCGACAGTACAAATTTGAGGTTTAGCCCGTCGGAAGTCACGGTACAAGAAGGACAGGCTGTTCGTTTTGTCTGGAGCGGTCAAGCCTTACCGCACAATGCCGTAGCCGATGATGGGTTGTTCGATTCGGGGGAACCCGAGCGCGATGTTGACTATCGATTTGTTTTCGAGATTGGGACTGCGGGCGAGCACCAGTTTGTTTGTGAACCCCATGAATCCGCTGGAATGATTGGAAACATCATCGTTGAGGCTGCACCGGCTGTTGTTGTCGAAGAGGAATCCGAGCCAGAGACCGTCGAAACGCCGGCTGTATCTCTTGTTGCGTCTCTATCAGTGCTGGCTTTAGTCGCCGTAATGCGTCGTCCATCAGAAGAGTAAACAACCGTTTTCTTCATGGACTTGATACTACAGTTGAGGTACATGGCGGAGGCTGAGCAGATGCTTGATGTCCTAGTGATTGGGGCCGGTCCAGGAGGTGGCTCTGCTGCACTGCATGCTGCACGTGCAGGACTCACGACGCTCATTGTTGAGGCAGACCCTGAAGTTGGTACCCCTGTGCACTGTGGCGAATGTCTTAGCCAACTGGCGGTGGACAATCTCGACCTCGAGATTCCAGACCATGTCAAAGCCTTAGACGTCAGAGGTATCCGTGTCATCTTCCCGGATGGAACTAAAAAACTTCTCACCGAGAAGGGATACGTACTTGAAAAGCACCTTTTCGAACGCTGGCTGTGCGATGAAGCAATCAAAGAAGGGGCGGAACTTCATCTGCATCATCGCGTCACTTCGATGGAACGAGTTTTCAACGAAGAAAATCAATTTTCCTATTGGGAAATTGGAGGAAAGGGCGGACAATTCCCTCTTCGATGCAAATCTGTTATCGACGCCTCTGGCGTTTCGGGAGCCGCCTCGAAATTACTCGATATGGGAACAGAAGTGGAAGTTATCGCAGGATTCCAGTACGAGATGCTCGACGTTGAGAACGACGGTTATCTGGATTTTTATCTCTGGCCGAAATATTCTCCTCACGGATATGTTTGGATGATTCCTAAAAAGGGCGGAAGGGCGAACGTAGGTTTGGTTACAACCGATAAGAAAGGAGCAATCAAGTACCTTAACTCGTTTATTCAAGACACCTATTTAGACGGTAAACCGACCGTAAACCCTCCATGGCGTGCTGAAGGGATCAAGGTTCGACCGTTTGGAGGTACTATTCCAATTTCTGGGCCACGTTCAGTCACTGTTGGCGATGGACTGATTTTGGTTGGCGATGCTGCCGGGTTCACTTCTCCGCTGTTTGAAGGCGGATCCCATCTTGCATTATGGTCGGGTCGACAGGCTGCTCAAACGATTGCTAAAATCCTCAAATCAGACGCCATTCTCTCCAAACAACAACTGATGAAATATGAAAACGAATGGAAGAAAGCATTCCCTCCATACTCAAAGATTCTCAAAGGTAAAACTGCGTTGTATGAACTCACCGATGATGAGATGTCACTCATGGCTCGGTGTTTACCTGAAGAACTTGGGAACATGTCTGCACTGCAAAAAGTAGGCATCGGACTCAAAATTCTCGTTCGTAAACCGATGTTGTTTACAAAAAGTGTCATTCATGTTCTGCTCTCATTTGGATACTCAAGAGCCAAGTTCTTTGGATGGTAATGTTCGTCCAGACATAGAACCATCGCGCAACCTCCTTGAAGGAGCGTCATGACCAAGATGCATGTGGGGTGTGACAATGTGGCTGGCTTTGCTGGCAGCTGCAACGTTGTTGTTGCGTCCATTCCTGCATCAACAATCCAAAGCAGGCTCGTTGGCTTGCCATTTTTTGATGGCACTGCCCTTCTTTGCATTGGCTAGCCGCTTCCTTGTCAACGATACCTCGTACGCTCATGTGGTTTCGTATGGAGGTGAAGCCCTTCCGCTCAAGTACCGGTTTGCTGCAACATGGGCTGCCCGAGAAGGACCCCTCCTCCTATGGGTGATGTGGATGACTGCTTTGGCCTATGTTTGGCGCGGACGAATGCCAGGCGAAAGCAATGAGTTTACCCATGCTACTCGACTTCGCTTCGTGTACGGCTTCAATCTCCTTTTGTTGCTCTTAGCTTGGAATTTAGACCCGTTCAAGGCAAATACAGGCAACGGTATGGGTCAAGGACTGAACGAACTTCTTCAGACCGACCTCATGGTGATTCACCCGCCTCTGATTTTCCTTGCTTATTCGCTGTGCTTACACATCAGTGCAGTAGCGCTCTCATCGATGTTTGGTAATCCTTCTGGCATCCAACAACGTATGCTGCACATTGTTCGTCCAGGTTTGTTTGTCTCTACTCTCGGCATTGGGTTGGGTGGTTTGTGGGCATATCTCATTCTCGATTGGGGTGGGTACTGGGCTTGGGACCCTGTCGAGACAGGATCGCTGTTGCCTTGGTTAGCACTCGTTCTGATGTCTCACTTGAGGACCCGTCCGGGCAAGACATCCGATACGACTTGGATTGGAGCCGGATTAGCAGCGGGTGGACTTGCATTGTTCGCTACACTGGTGACCCGTGCTGGAGGTGTATGGGCATCTTCAGTGCATACCTTCGTAACCAATTCTGAAGGAACTGCACCAACCGATGCCTTTTCTCGTATGCTGATACTCAAAAGCGATTCTACTGCTGGTGTCGAGGTCATGACGTACTTGATTGTCCTCTTACTGTTCATGGGCTTTTGGCTTCAACTGCAACGGCGTCCATCGCTTGAATTGAAACCGTCTTCTCGTTCACAATGGCTCTTCGCTTTACCGTTTACCGGCGTCTTGAGTGCGCTTGCATTACGCACATACATCGAACTATCCTGCGACTCTGAACTCCTCTCCACCTGCTCTTCGTCTTTCGATACCACACTTTACGCATACCTTCCAAGCGTAGTCTTTGCTTCCATAATCTTGGCTCCCTTAGCGATCGAAACATTGAGTTCATCTTCTCCTTTCACGCCTTCTGATGAAGGGTGGAGTTATTCTGGACTTTTTTCAGGCAAAGATAGCGACCGCTCCTTTCTCCAATTCCCCCTATTGATTGGTATTTCACTGCTGGTTTTCTCTTCCACTGACAACTATCTCTTTACCACCTTTTTCATGTTGCTCTTTGCTCCGCTGTTTTATTCAGAAGACGCCACGAAGGAATGGGCAGTCGGTTCTGCCGGCGTAGCCCTCGGTCTTGCAGGTGCATGGTCGGGGATGATCGAAGTATTCCCTGCGGCCCTCATTATGCTCTTCTTCATCCTTCCTTGGCTGGTTGCGCCCGAGAAAGAGCAGAGTTCTAAGTTCTCCTTTTTCGACCGGAAGAGCCAGCAAAAGATAGCGCTGTGGTCATCGGTCTTGGTCGTCGGAACCTACCTCATACTCACCTTAGTATTGCTTCTTTCAAGTATTGATTCAATTAATTTTGAAGGTCATGAATTGTATGGCACTCCGTTCATCATGGCCATCGCAGGTGCGATGTTTTTGTACACCAACCGCCAACATGAAGCTCGTCGAAATGCTCTGCTTTTGATGGCTACTTTGGTGCTCTCAGTGGTTCTTGCTTTGTGGCAACCTACTGCGTTTGGCATGGATTCCAGTACGGCGATGTCTTCGCTTGTTGTTCGAGGAGTCCTTGCATGGCTTACTTTGCCAATTGTTCTCCTCGTCATCGTCCCCATGGCGAAAGAAGTCATTGTGACTCAGGGTATTAAGCGTTCACGAGAGCCTTGGTGGCGCAGAATCCCGCTCGGTGCTCATGTGGTACATCTTGGTCTTCTTCTGCTCCTTGTAGGCCACGTCTACACGACCGTTCTGGTCGACCGAGGTGATGCAAGCCATCGTGTTACTTTGGTAAAGGGTGAAACGGTCATTCACGGCGATTATGGCTACGAATTCACCGGATTACGATTGACATCTGAAGACCTTGAGGTTGGAGATGGGTATGTTGGAATTCAAATTGATGTTTACGAACTTGAAAACGGAGAGGTCGGGGAACAAATCGGTTCGGTTGAACCCGGTATGATGAGGTTTGACACAACGACGGACTCCGGGTTTGTTTTACAATCAAGGTCACGTTCTGAAGTGGATACGTTATCGCGTTGGAGCGGTGATATTGTGTTCATTTTCGATGGTAGTCAAGCCAACGGTTTGATGCAGCAAACCGCTCAAAACGGTTCTGATTCTATTGAACTTGTACGGGTTACCGTTTATGATTTACCAGCATCTCATTTGGTATGGCTCGGCTGGACCACGATGCTGTTTGGGATGGGAATGATTGTTTTGGGAGATATCAGTAAAAACGGTGGACTGAGTCGGTACAAACTCGTCTCAGACCAGGAAGAGTGAACAACACCTCCGCCAATGCAATTATCAAGGGGGCGACGGTCGCCGGACTACCCGAAAGGGAGGTAATACTATGGAAGACGGAACTATTGTCCACGTTGATTATGAACTTTACAACAATGAAACAGGCGATCTCATCGAGACCACCCGTGAAGCAGTCGCAAAAGAACACGATGCTCATCAAGAGAGCCGCACCTACGAACCAATGGTCTGTATCGTTGGCGGTGGTCAACTTATCCCTGGATTTGAAGAAGCACTTGCTGGAGCAAAGAAAGGAAAGGAAACTGAAGTCGTAATCGCTCCTGCAGACGCATACGGAGAAAAGGCCGCAGAACAAGTCGAAACCATCAGTATCGACAAGCTCATCCGTGCAGTACAAGACCCAAACGCACTCTACATCGGAGCACCAGTGACCATCAACGGTCGCCAAGGTCAACTCTCCTACCTCGCAGCAGGTCGAGCTCGTATCGACTACAACCATCCAATGGCTGGGAAGTCTCTCAAGTACTCGTTCAACGTCGTTGATGTTGTCGAAGGAAAGGAAGACCAAGTCACTGCCCTCCTGCAAGCAAACACTGGCCACTCGGGCTTCGAAGTCAGTTTTTCTGGCGACGATTTGTCTATTGTTCTACCGCAAACCATGCTGTTTGATACCAATGCAGCCATGCTCAAGTTCCGATTGGTCACAACCATTCGAGATGCAGTTGAATGCGGTAAGGTTTCATTCATTGAAGTCCATGAACCTCGTGGATTTGGAGTCGAAGAATCTGAAGACGAAGACGCTCAAGACGATGGCGAAGACCTCTCATCCCTTTCTGTCGCTCAACTCAAAGAGCGATGTAAGGCAGCGGGACTTCCAGTCGGCGGAAAGAAGGCAGACTTGGTTGCTCGCCTTTCCGAAGAAGAAGAGTGAACTCAGCGATTGAAGGATTCTTAATCAACTGTCCCGAAAGGATATTGATGAGAGCCTACAGGCACGAACAGTGATAGCCATGTCAAGTCTCAAAGAACTTGAGGAACAAATCGTTGGTGATGACCCTGCACTTCCTTGCGAAGAGTACTCACCTCTCGAAAAAACAGCACTGTGGCTTACTTTGTTGACCTTTGGAGCCGTGTTTGTTGGTTTCTTTGTAGCGAACGACGTCATCTGGACCGATGGCCTCAAACCGGTCGTCTGGGATCCAATCATGGAAGATGCAGGTTCTGCAGGTGACGCTGATTACAACCCCATGAACACGCTTCTTTACACGTTCAGCATGCTTGGAAGTGTGGTTGTTCTCCAGGCAGTGTTTCGTAAAATGAACGTGCCAGCAGATAACCGAATGCTCATCGCTTTACTGGCTTGGGTTTGCCTTGCACCGGTTCTGCGCGTCCTTGAAGATGCTGATTTCTTTAGTTCGCAGATGGATTGGCTTTTCATATCGCCAATCATTCACCTTCACTTGGCGGCCTGGTTGGTCCTTATCGCTGCAGTCTCACACTACGTGGCTTCTCAATGGGAAGATGTTCATACCGACAAATCTGAAAACAAGATTCGCCGTTCAATGATTCCTATCCTCTCAATTGCATTGTTTTTCCATTGGAGCTTCTTGTACCAACCAGCCTATTCAAACCATGACTCAATGGGGATGCTTTGGGTATGGTTGGGGGTTTTTGCTTCATATGCCGTGTTGTATTCAATCCTCATCAAAACTCGCGGTTGGCCAGCAATAACTCGAGGACTGCTGTCTTTTGGTAGTGCTGCTAGCACGCTCGGACTCTTTCATTGGTTTCAGTTCCTCTCGACTCCATGGGCGCAGGAGAGTTCTCGCGTTTCTGAATCCATTGAATGGTGGCCGCTTTTGGTCGTTCTCGGAATTCCGGGAATCGTCTGCTATGCAATGTACCGTTTCGGTAGGGATGACGCACTACAAATGAAACTTACAGGGTATGAGGCAGGTGTTTTGCCAGACCGTATTCGCATCAAATCATGGGAAGATTATGGAGACGGAATTGAGAACCACCCTGTGGAAATGCTCTCTCGCCGCGCCTTACTTGCTAGCCCAATGGTTTTGGCAATGGTCTTCGGGCAACTCTGTGATGGATTTGCAACCATGGTCGGAATCGACTTCTTCGGCTACGGTGAAAAGCACGTGGTTAGTAACCAAGTGATTGTTTACGGTGGAGAAATCAACAGCATGCTTGGAATTAATTTTGGCGAAGGTGCTTGGCTGTTTGTTCTCGTTAAAGCCGTGCTCATTGCCGCTATTACAATGATGTTCATTGAAATGAAAGTCGAGAAGAGGCAACGTCACATACGCATTCTCATCGTTTTAGCCGTACTCATTGTTGGATTGGCACCTGGATTACGGGACATTGGGCGCTTGATGCTCGGTGTTTGATTCCGAACCATCCGGTACATTGGCTGTAATAGTGTTAAAGACGGCATCCACCTCCCTTGGTTTGAGGGGTGAAGATGGACCGATTACCTACCCGTGTGAATCGAAGTGACCCAGAGTTTGGAGAACGTAAAGCGTTCAATCTTGCTTTAATTGAAACTCTACAAGAACGACTTGCCATTGCATCGAACGGTGGTGGTGGTAAATACGTTGAACGTCATCGCAGTCGCAACAAGATGCTTGCTCGAGAGCGAATCGAACGCATCATTGACCCTGGTACAGCATTCCTCGAGTTATCTCCCCTTGCTGCATTCGACCTGTACGATGGAAAAGCTCACTCGGCAGGAATCGTGACAGGCATTGGTATGGTCCACGGCCGAGAATGTCTTTTTGTTGCCAACGATGCAACGGTCAAGGGAGGCTCATACTATCCAATGACGGTGAAGAAACACATCCGTGCACAAACTGTAGCGCATGAGAATCATCTTCCTTGCATCTATTTGGTAGACTCTGGCGGTGCTTTCCTACCTATGCAGGATGAAGTCTTTCCAGACATTGGCCACTTTGGACGAATCTTCCGCAATCAGGCTCGAATGTCGGGTGATAAAATTCCGCAAGTTGCAGCAGTGCTCGGTTCATGCACTGCTGGTGGCGCTTATGTTCCGGCAATGAGTGATGAATCAATCATCGTCAAGGGCAATGGAACCATTTTCCTTGCTGGTCCACCGTTGGTTAAAGCTGCAACCGGTGAAGAGGTAACAGCAGAAGAACTTGGTGGGGCAGATGTTCACACGGCACAATCGGGTGTTGCAGACCACTTCGCTGAAGATGAGCCGGAAGCCTTGCGTATGGTTCGAAACGTCGTGGAAAACCTCGGACCACGAACGCTTGCACCGGCAGCGAGTGCCCCCGTTGAGGCGCCCGCACATGACGTCGAGGATTTACTCGGCCTTGTTCCAAGCGACAACAGAACGCCCGTCGACATCATGGAAATTATCGGCCGTGTTGTCGATGGTTCACGTTTCCATGAATTCAAATCCCGGTACGGAACAACGCTGATATGCGGCTTCGCTCATATTCACGGTCACAAAGTAGGCATCGTTGCTAACAACGGCATTCTGTTTTCGGAATCGTCACTCAAAGGTGCACATTTCGTTGAATTGTGCGGTCAGCGAGGTATCCCTCTCATTTTCTTGCAGAACATCACCGGCTTCATGGTCGGTAAGGACTACGAAGCAGGTGGAATTGCGAAAGATGGTGCTAAGTTAGTGACTGCAGTTTCATGCGTTAATGTACCTAAATTCACCGTTATCATCGGTGGATCTCACGGTGCAGGTAACTACGGCATGTGTGGTCGTGCTTTTGACCCACGGTTCCTGTTCATGTGGCCAAACAGCAGAATCTCTGTGATGGGCGGTCCGCAAGCTGCCGATGTGCTCGCTACGGTCAAGCAAGATCAGCGGGCCAGAGAAGGGCTTTCAGCCATGGTTGGGGAAGAACTCGAAGCGTTCAGGGCACCGTTCCTTGAGAAGTACGAGACTGAAGGCAGCCCTTACTATTCGACTGCACGATTGTGGGACGATGGTATCATTGATCCGAGAGATACGCGAGATGTTCTTGGATTATGTCTTGCCGCGGCTCGCAACGCCCCTCTCCCTGACGACCGTTTCGGTGTCTTTAGAATGTGAATTAATCAATTTAAAAATTAAAAATGCAATTGGAGTTTTACGAATGACGCTCATGGATACGCCACCATCTACCGAACTTGTGTCGATTGTTATCGAAAACTCTGGATGCCACATTAAATTGGACCGAGAAGACAAATTCAATGCGTTGAATATTCAAATGATTACAGAATTGTGTACATTATTTGATTGGACAGCAGAACGGAGCGTCGGTCAACGAGGTACTCTGACGGATTCCAACGGCACACCTTACCTGCGTACGCTGGTACTTTCAGGTGCCGGGAAGCATTTCTGTGCAGGTGCCGACATCAACATGATGCGAGATGCAGGCGCCAATACTCCTGAAGAGAACCGAATCGACTCGGAACGATTAGACCGTCTTTTCAATGGACTGTGGTCGCATCCATGTTTTACGATTGGTGCCATTCAAGGCGTCGCACTTGGCGGCGGTGCAGGACTCGTTGCTTGCTTAGACCATGTCATCGCAACAGCGAACGTTAAGATTGCACTATCAGAAGGTAAACTCGGCATTCTACCTGCAGTGATTGGACCCTATGTGTACCGTCGTCTCGGATCAGCCTGTTTCCGAAGACTCGCTATGCAAGCAAGCCGTATCGGGGCAGAAGAAGCGTTACGAACCGGGTTCATTGAAGCGATTGTTGAGGGTGTTGACGAACTTACTGGTTCCGTCCAACATCTCATCGTAGAGGTTCTCAGCACAGGCCCACAAGCAGTGACGCTTGCAAAGGAACTCACCCTTCAGTTCGACCGTTGGAACGGAACGGACGAGGAACTTCGAGAATATACGCTCGATTTTACCAGCCGCATGAGAGGTTCCAATGAAGGGCAAGAAGGCCTTTCCTCCTTCCTCGATAAGCGGTCAGCGAATTGGAAGACGGAATGAGTGAGCGTAATGGTCAGCAAAGTTTTGGTTGCCAATCGTGGAGAAATCGCGTGTCGTATTCTCCGTGCTTGCTCTGAGGCCGGACTTGCAAGTGTCGCTGTTTATGCAGAAAACGACACGGCATCTCTCTTTGTCGAACTTGCCGATGAATCCGTGCTGCTGCATGGTGATACGATTGCAGAAACTTACCTCGACCAAAACCAAATTTTAGCTATTGCTGCTGAGACGGGGGCTGATGCCATCCATCCAGGCTTTGGCTTTCTATCAGAACGAGCGGACTTTGCTCGAGCTGTAACGGCTGCCGGAATTCAGTGGGTTGGTCCGAGCGCAAATGCCATTGAAAAGATGGGTGACAAAATGACGGCTCGGATTACAATGCGTGGTGCTGGCGTTCCAGTCATTCCAGGTGAAGAAATCGAATCAACGGATGAAGAGGAGGCACTTGTAGCGATTCAACAAGCGAGCACTCGTGTTGGTTATCCTCTTCTACTCAAGGCTTCATCTGGTGGAGGGGGCAAAGGAATGCGTGCTGTCGAGCACCCGGAGGAACTGCTTGATGCAGCACGTAGCGCCCGTCGAGAAGCGCTCGCAGCCTTTGGAGATGGTCGAGTCTACCTTGAACGGTTACTGACTGGCTCAAAACACGTTGAAATCCAAGTTCTCGCTGATCGACATGGGCGCACCATTCACCTTGGGGAACGCGAATGCAGTGTTCAACGGCGCCATCAGAAGGTCTTCGAAGAAGCACCATGCGCAACGATGACCGAAGAGATTCGATCAGCGATGGGTAAAGCAGCCGTTGCTGCAGCAATGGCCGTCAATTACGAGGGTGCTGGAACCGTTGAGTTCCTCCTCGCTCCGAATGGAGAGTTCTTCTTTTTGGAAATGAACACACGAATACAAGTTGAACACCCAGTTACTGAATTGGTAACAGGGGTTGACATCGTTCGTGAACAACTCCGTATCGCAGCAGGCCATGCAATGTCTTGCGGTGAACTGCATATCCGAGGACACGCAATTGAAGTCCGATTGTATGCTGAAGATGCTTCAAACAACTTCCTTCCTGCAATCGGGCCATTGGCTGTTTTCATCCCGCCTGAAGGGCCAGGTATTCGTTTGGATACGGGTGTTCGCCAAGGCGATGATGTAACTCCAAATTACGATCCAATGCTCGCAAAACTGATTGTTTGGGCTCCTTCACGTGAAGAAGCACTGCAGCGGATGCGCCGCTCATTGGATGAATTCGTCGTTCTTGGAACAACGACAAATTTACGGTTTTTACGTGAATTATGCGATGTCCCCGATGTGATCGATGGTACGACAGATACCACCATGATTGATCGATTGTGGCCTCAAGGCTGGTCACCATCCGTCCCACTGCATATCGAAGACGCCGCACTCATGGCTGCTGCAGTTGGCGAAAGTGCAGGTTTACACCGTCGCAATACTCCTTCTTCGAACGGTTCAGACGGGCCCTCCGGTCCCGTTAGCCCGTTTGCTACCTTGAACAGGAGGTATCCTTGATGCATCACCAGTTCAACAGTCCAGATGGACCGGTCGATGTCACCGTTGTGAAGCAAGGTGATGAATGGATCCTCGGTGAGCACAAAGCCGTCGTTGAACGAGATGGGCGACTCAAGATTCATCTTTCCAACGGGGAATCAGGCTATGCTACGGTCGCAAAGGTCGGTGACGTTTGGTGGGTTCATTTTTCAGGTCACACGTTCAATTTCGAGCGAATCGAACCTGGAGCGACTCAAAGTGGAAACGATGGTGGCCTGACTGCGCCTATGCCAGGTAAAGTTCTCGAGGTTTTGGTTGAAGTCGGCCAATCTGTAGAAACGGGTCAAACACTCATGATTCTTGAGGCTATGAAGATGGAACACAGGATTCTTGCAGCAGCAGCAGGAACAATTACTGACGTGTATTTTTCGACTGCTGAACAAGTTCAGCAAGGTTCTGTTCTTTTGGCAATGACCGAACTTGAAGATTAGCGATTACGCCAGTCACCGGATTCAATTTTCGGGTTCAAACTCCCGTTTTGTTCGTTGTACATGTAGGTCCACGCCCACTCGACTGCATTATCAGTTTGCACCTTGACTATGGTTCGGGTGTACAGGGAATCATCTGAGCCATAGCCGTAAAACCCCTCAATGCTATCAAGCGTTTGCAGAGCAGAATAGACTTGGTCGAGATGGTACAACTCACCTTTGATTGTTCCAACACCGGCAATCATGCCGGGAAACGCTCCCAAGTTGACCAAATCGCCTTTGACGGTTGCACTTTGACCTTCGCCGATGCAGATCTGTTCTGTTGTTGAGGAACGTATCTCGCCTTCCATCAGCGTACCGTAGACAAATATCTTTTCTACGGGGAAACTCGGTGAATAATTTTCAATAGCGTTTTTTAATTCTCCAATTGGAAGTTTCCTCTCCTTAAGCCCATTTTCAATGAGGCTGATGTAGTGCTTTGATGGCTGAATGAAACGGTCTTCTCGACGTTCCGGAGTGACGCAATAGGTCAGCGCTTCAATGAACGACCCGTCTGGCAGAGCGACGTTGATTGTTCGCCGAGCATAGATTCCTGCTCTCGTTCCTTCTTTTCGGTCCATGGCGGCCAAAGCGCCTTCATCCATCGAGAACAGTACACCTGGGACAGCATGTCCTCTACCGTTCTCGACAACATCTGCCGCACCCCCTTCTCTTCCGTCCGAATAGTAGTGGAATTTCATGGTGTAATTTGGTAACCAACATGGACCAATTTCGACCAGGCCGTCGTGCGGCAAATGCTTGCGTTCACACCAGCTTTTCCAATCCGACCAATCCAAATTTGAGCCGTATCCGAAATAGAGCACTTCTTCTCCAACCATGATTGACCATCACGGCAAGGCTATTTCAAGCCTTACACTCATCCCCAACTGCACGGTTCAAGGACTTCTTGTCCACCCATGAGGGGTTGAAGGACATCAGGAATGTTCACTCGACCGTCTTCCAGTTGGTTCTGTTCCATGATCGCTACAAGTGCTCGTGAGGTTGCTACTGCAGTCGAATTCAGCGTGTGTGCGATCGGTTGACCTGCATGACCCGGTTGTCCGTATCGAATCTGAAGACGATTGGCCTGGTAATCAGTGCAATTTGAACACGATACGATTTCCTTGTATTGATTTGCACCGGGAATCCAAGCCTCTAGGTCGTACTTTCGTGCAGCAACCGTCCCCATGTCACCGGTACAGATGTTCACCACTTCGTAATGCATGCCAAGAGCATCCCACAAATCCAGACAGTTTTGCAGCAATTCTTCTTGAAGCTCCCATGATTGTTCTGGTGTAGCGATGATGATTTGCTCAATCTTGGTGAATTGATGAACACGCCAAATCCCTAAGTCTGATTGTCCGTGCGACCCCACTTCTCTACGGAAGCAGGGTGAGACGCCCACGATTCGCAACGGTAGGTCGTCCTCAGGAATAGTTTCACCCATGAACATCGCTGTCAAGGGGTGCTCAGCAGTGGCAATCATGTAGTAACCATCAGGCTCTACACCGTACATCACCGTTTCAAAATCAGAAAGGTCTGTTACGCCTTCGTAGGCATCACGGTTCATCATGACTGGCGGTTGGACAAACGTATAGCCACGTTCACGAATGAAGTTCACTGCGTACTGTTGAAGCGCAAATTCAAGCCGAGCCAAATCTCCCTTGAGGAAGAAAAACCGGCTGCCGACAATCTTTGCGGCTCGTTTCAAGTCAACCCACTTGTTCATTTCAATAAGTTCGTTGTGCGTACGAGGTTCAAAATCAAACGTTGGCTTTTCCCCATGAACGCTGTGCTGCGTGTTACCCGATTCGTCAGCACCTTGTGGTACATCTGGATGGAGGATGTTTGGAATGGACATTCGTAACTTGTCGCGTTCTGCAACTGCCGCTTCGGTTTTCTTTTCCATTTCTGCAATTTGTGCCCCGAGGTCAGCCACTTCAGCAAGTATGCGTTTAGCCGCTTCTTGGTCGCCGGACTTTTTGGCAGCCCCAATTCCTCTTGCAGCTGTATTCTTCTGCGCTCGCATTTGATTGGTTTCGTGTTGAAGGTTAATCCAAGTTTGATCTAATTCGATGACCTGATCTATTTTATCGTGTGGAATGCCACGCTTATCGTGGTCTTTTCGGATCGTTTCCGGTTCGTTGCGAAACAAATTGATATCCAGCATATTTACACCTCACAATGTTAGTCCAAAGTCAAAGATTGCCCAACCTACGCCGGAAACAATTCCGCCGACCAGGTAACCCAGGATTGCTCCACCGTTCAACAATGGAAGGCCAGCTTGGGCACGGCCTCGTGCCACATAGGTCATCAATGCCAAGTAACCGATAAGACCACCAATAAGCGTCGCCATGGCGATTTGGAAGCCTTCGCTTCCATCGATGTATTGGGCGGAAGATAAGACCAGCATTCCGGGGAAGATGACGTCTCCAAGACCCATGAACATGGCGTCTTTTCCTTGCTTCTTTGGCTGAGAATTTGCAACCGGCCTTTGGGTAGGGGAAACCGATTGTTGAGCAGGTGCGGCATTTTTCTCCTTCATGGAGACCGTTTCATCAATGAACGAATATCCTTTTTCTTGTGGTGCAACCAGTAGAATCGGCAGACGTAGACCAATCATGGTATCAGCTAAGTCAAGCATATGCTTTGAACGATATACTGCCCAAGCATCGTAGATTGCCGCAGCAATCATGAAGATGATAATTAGAGTTGGAACAAAGGTTACTCCGAGCATGACAATGACGCCAGAGCCAACCAATACACCGACTGTGTTGACGACATACCATTCGCTGTGAACATAGAGAAGAATCATCAAAATGGTGGTGATGAGGAGTGCTGCAATGAGCGGCCCTTCAGAGAATTGAGGTCCATTAAGGGCGAACATTCCATTTTCAATGGCCCCAGAATCAAGGGCAATCGTGCCGTTGTCGTACAGGGCATTGAATTGAGTTGAGTTGTCAGAGAACGTGAACCAAGAAGCCTTCAAATCGTTTTCAATGTCAAAGGAAATCCGGTTGACGAGGCTCTGTGTGTGCAGCCAGTCGGCTTTTTCACCGGTTGTAATGAGCATATCGCTGAATCCACTTTCGTCAAGGTCGGTTATTCGAACGGATTGGATGGTCTGGCCGTAGCCGAGCAGTGCAATCTTTGTTTGAGGCTCAAATACCACATCGTCGGATTGATTCCATTCAAAGCCAGTGACATCACCGTTTTCCTCTCCGAGCAACAACAAACCTTCCTGGCCATTGCTTTCACTTATGTTACCAGTGGACCATGGAGAATGTCCAAAATCAGCACTGGTGAAGTTGCTTGTAGCGTTAATTGTAAACAACACCTTTGCCATCGTATTTGAGTTTGAATTCAAGTCAAGAGCACCCGAATTCGATTCCAATTCAAGAACGGCAGCCGCTGTCGGAGTGACAATGAGAACTTTGTCATCATCAATGACTTCGGAGTAAAGAACGCCTTCGTGCGTCTTCAAGGCAGGTGGCAGAGACCATCCTGCTTGATAGGTTAAGTTTCCAGGGCTCTCCTCGAAGGTATTGTAACGAACCATCTTACCGTTTTGGTCAATCAAATACATGGCGTCATTTGCATGGAAAGCGAGAGAACAACCTCCTTCGAGGTTTCCAAGAGGCACCGGGTCATCGGTGTCCAAGTAGCGATGGCAAGCATAAGAATCTTGCAATTCACCCGTTTCTGCATCGACGTACCAAACAAATGCTTGGTTGGTGAATGAATAGTAATCATCGGATACAACGATGTTGAGGTGAGCGGTGTCAGCATACGGGAGTCGTTCATGCGTCACGGTCCATTTCGATGTGTTTGTTGATAATCCATCTGCGCTGTAAACGCTGACCGAATCGTTCCACATTCCTGGAGCGCCGATAAGTGAGTTGGCGATGTGTGTATCCATGCCGTGATGTGAGTGGTAAGACATGCCGATTTCTGCGTCGCTGTCGTACGCAAACGGATCCGATTCTAAATCGAGCACCATGACGTGCGTGAGCGGAACGGTTGCGTACAAGAGGGCAATAGCAAGAACGCCCATGATTCCGTACTTGATGATCCATTCTTTCTTGTATTTTGCGAGGAACAAAATACCTGCGGTGAAGATGAAAATCATGACTAATTGCAGTGCAATGTACCGAACTTGGCGGGCACCATCGACTCCATAAGCTTGTAATTCTGCAATGTCATACCATGGACGAATGTACAGGGAAATGCCGATGGTCAGAATGAACATGAACATCATTCCGAGCATGGAAGGGAGTTGCTCTTTCATCAACCAGAGCAGCGTGTCTTCTTTACGCAGTTGCGCCTGAACGGCGGCAAATTCCTCGGAAACCTTTCGCTTCGGTTCCGAGGTTGTCTCCTGTTCGCTCATGCCCTGTCGACTCCGGACACTCATATGAGGGTCGCGTATACGACGCCCCCGTAGGGGGCGAATGCAAGCGTCCCATTTTAGGTCAAAGAAAAGGACTAATCACACGAACCCTTCGCAGAAATGTGGTTGAAGCGCGCACTTGGCTTGAATCAACCAAAAAACGCGGCATGGCGTTGGGATTGAAGGAAACTCGAACCGTTCTTGACCGCCTTCAACTTTCGTTGCCCGAGCATATTCTGCATGTCGCCGGCAGCAACGGTAAGGGGACGGTGTGCGCACTCATGGCAACCTCATTGGGATTGGATAACATCGAAAATGTACTGTTCAGTTCACCTCATGTTGTCCGTCTTGAGGAACGAGTCCGCCGCAACGGTATCCCGTTGTCGAGCGAAGAGTTTGACGAAGCCTTACTTTTGATTCATGATGCAGCATGCAGTCAAGATCATGAATTCACTGTTGATTTAACATTCTTCGAAGTGACCTACTTGGTCGCTATGATTGCCTCACAAGGCTGCAGCGTTTTGATTCTTGAGACGGGCCTCGGTGGCCGCTTGGATGCTACACGCTGTGGGCCTGCAACTGCAAGCTTGGTAACCTCAGTCACTCGGGAGCATGTTGACATCCTTGGAGGAGACCTTCCGACCATCGCTCGGGAAAAAGCAGCTATTGCACGCCCAAACTGCCCAATTTTCATCCGGGAACCCACCGAGCAGAGCGTTCTTGATGCTATGAAGTTGGAAGCAAACACTGCAGGGAATCCGGAACTTGGAGAGGTCCCATCACCTTCTGAAGTTCATGTCATAGCAATCCCGAGCGACTCTTCCGTACGAAAGGAGGCCTTTCTGCTTGCACTTGCCGTTTTCCAGCACCTCGGATTGCCGACTGCATCTCTCATCCATGCTCGTCAGCATTTGCGATGGCTCGCTCGCATGCAATTTCTTTCTAGTGAGGAAACATCATCTCATCCTTATCTGCTTGATGCGGCTCACAATCCATCCGGCTTACTTCGAATTTTGCCGGAATTAGAACAGTATATTTTGCAGTATGCCCCGAAGCATAATTCATTGCCGGTGTGGAGTTTGGTGTTTGGTACTTCACCGCAAGACGATTTAGGTCAATTTCTTGAACCACTGCTGGACTTCTGCCATCGGTGTCCTCCAAAGCAAATCGTACTCACTCGGCCTCAAGGGGGAAGATATCCCGGAGTTTCCGTTGACGCATTAATACAACAAAATTGGCAAAGAAACGATGTGCAGCATTATCCATTGCCCGTGGATGCAATCAATGCCTTAGCCTCGTGTGAATCGAAAAACGTCGGACTCGTTGTTAGTTTGGGTTCGCTGTATTTGCAAGGAAATCTCTTGTCCGCCTTTGGCTGGAGTACAGATGAACACCTTTCGTTGTATGCGAAGGACTGATAGAGAGATGGCGTGTGAGACAAACGTTGAGAGCCATGGGTGAGAAATGGGACAATCGTTTTTTGGAATTGGCAAAACACATATCCGGCTGGAGTAAAGATCCTTCGACAAAGGTCGGTTGCGTTGTTGTCGGTGAAGACCGTGAGATTCGTTCGACCGGTTTCAATGGTTTCCCACGAGGAATCAACGATGACGCTGCTCGACTCACCGATCGCGATAAAAAATATCCATTGATTTGTCATGCTGAGGAAAACGCAATCATGCACGCCGCTCGGATTGGAATTTCTCTCAAGGGTAGCACTGCATACGTCACTTGGCCACCTTGTTCTCGCTGTGCACGTTCCCTCATTCAAGCAGGCATCGAAGAAATTGTCTACCCTGAAACCAACGCAATACCTGAACGATGGCTTGATGATTTCAATACTTCAAACGGAATGCTTCTTGAAGCAGGAATTAACGTTCGAACCGTTTGATGACATACCGGCGACTTGATGTTGTCGTTCACCTTGTCACTGTCATGCGAGGTGGTCTCTTTGCTGTGTTGATGGCGTTTGCGTTTGTCTTTTCTGGCTGCGTTTCGCCGAGTGTCGATACCCTTTCGATGCTGGAAGATGACGACAGTGAGCAGACAAATGAGCCATGCAATGGCTTGCTTATTCTCTGCCAGAGAACCTACGACAATGTGACGTTCCCTGAAACGCACAATGCCTTTTCAACCCACCAAGACGGCATCTATTATCCTGCAAGTAATCATCAGACCGGACTCGATGCTCAATGGGATGCAGGAATGCGCGCCTTCATGATTGATACACACTACGAGACGCTTGGTGATGAGCGAGTTGACTCGGTGCGATTGTGTCACGGAGACGATGACCGAGGCTTCAGCCCCTGCACATACGGCAACGTTGATTCTGTGTCTTGGCTCTCTAATTTGCAAGGTAAGATGGATGAACACCCCAGAGATGTTGTAACTCTCTTGGTTGAAAATTACGTTCAGCCTGACCATTTGCTTGCTGTTTTTGAACAAGCAAACCTCTACGAAAAAGTGTACATCCACACGCTCAACTCGCCTTGGCCAACCCTGCTCGAAATGATTGACCAAGGAACGAATTTAGTGGTCTTTTGGGAACAGAATAGCGACGCATCTCATCCTTGGATACATGATTTCTTAACCCATAGTTGGACAACGAACTTTGCCGAAGAAAACACCGAAGACATGACCTGTGACCTCCTTCGAGGAGACGTCGAACAGGAAGTATTCCACATGAACAACTGGCTTCGTGGGCCGCTGGGCCTTTCCGACCCATCAAGAGGCGATGAAGCCAATGATGTCGGTTTTCTTGTTCAGCGTGCTACTGAATGCTGGCAACAGCATGGCAAGCGTCCTACGTTCATCGCAGTCGATTGGTGGGAGGATGGAGATGTTGTTGCAGCAGCATTAGCCATTAACCAGTTGGAATCAGTGAGCAGTTAATTCCAGAACCTTCGAGTTCGAGCGTATTCGATTTCTGCATTATGAATGCTTTCAAGTAAACCTTCCATGTTGTTTCTCTGAACTTTACGCAAAATTCGCTGTGCTGTGGCTTCTCCTATGCCACGGCCCATGAGACTGAGGACGGCTTCATAGCCTCTTGACTGAATGATTGAAGCGTTCTTCATCATACGAGCTTGGTCTTTTTCGTCGTCTGAATTCACCCAATCCACGAGCATGGATTGCATCCGCTCAGGAGCACACGCAAGCATAGAACCTTTGCACTTCAAGCACGCTTTTATCCCTTCAATCTCGAGATATCGGGCAACACGGAATCGTCGTACTGCTTTGCACTTTAAACAGCAGAGTACCGCTCGCTCATTGGTGAGCCGTCCTTTCAATTGCTTTCGAACTTGGGCGTTGTCCCAGTTCGGTAGCAGCATGTCACGGCTGGAATGGTTGGACAATCCCATCGGCCCAGATGCGGTAATTTTCAATTGGATGTTTCCACTTTGGATTGAACGCATAACATCGCGAACACCCAATACATCCATCCGTTCATGGAACAATTTGGACAGTACCTCTTCCATTACGACGGTACCTCGATATTTTCTCAAAAGGGCTTGAAGGTTGATTTTTCTGGGATCTACGCCGTGTCGAAGAATACCAAATGTCTTGGCCACCTGGGCAAATCTCCATCGAACTTGCCGTGAGTTGGGTAACGTTACGCTCAACAATCCTTCGATGGCATCGGGTGGCGTTTCCATGAGCCAACCTTGTATTTCTTCAGGGTTCACCGCACCGGTTTGGAGGGCAATACGAGTCGGTTCAACGACCAATCGACCCCATTTACCGGTCTTTGTCGTTGCCATGGCCATGAGGAAATGCCCCAAACCTTCGTTGATGCGAGAGCCGTGGCATGAATTGATGACGATAGCGTCTTCACGCCGTTCCAAGGTCATCAGTCGGTCTGTTGGTAAATATTCAGTTGCTTCTACGTGAGCAGTAATGCTTTCAGCCATCACACCGAGCGCTTCTTCATCGATTGGATGCTCGTCGAGGACTGAGTTTCTATCGGCAAAAATCCCTTCTGTATCGATTGATATCAAATCCTTTTCACCGTTACTTGCGGTGTCAAACAATTTCAAATCATCAGCAATCAGTTGGCGTAACCGTCCAATGTCTCGCCCAATTGCTTTGGGAACGGGTGGTAATTCTCCAACCCACCGTGGTGCTTCTGCCTTGTCTGAAACTGGGGCGACAAGGAGTTCGGACTGTTCAGGGTCTGCATCGATGATCAACCATGTGCGTCCTGCCATGACGAATTGGCGACGACTTCCATCATCGTCCTCTCCGCTGTCGTTTAACGACAACACGAACGCTTCATCGACGCTACCCAGGCTACGCCGTGTCACTGCATCTCGTACGCGATAGGATTGCTTGTCCGGTATCATCGAAAGATGATTTGTCACCCATTGGCGTGTCCTGCCTGCAGTTGAAAACCATCCATTTTTGAACGGTAAAGGTACATCGACATCGCGGTTTTTGAATGAATCAGGGACTTCTTCGTCAGGAAGTGAAAACAAAGGTCGTTCTTCGGGCAAAGGTAGTCCTTTTTTTATCGCTTCTTCCATTGCTACAGCGTAAACAGCCTTTGGCCATCGGTACCACGGAACTTCGCTTGGTTCAGGAGTGAATCGCAGAATCCATCCATCGGCTAGAACGCGCAGTATAGATTCAGTATCCGTTCGAATCCATCCATCAAACTGAGAAACTTTGGAAAGAATTTCAGTTGCTTCATCGATGGCTACAGCGTTCATTGAATGCGCCATAAGCACAAGCTGATTTGCAGCAACCGATAATGGACGGTTTCGCCATTCAATTGACTCAATTTGTCCAAGCATTGCACGACGACCAACGACCGCACTTTCAGCGAGGTCGTCGGTATCCCATGACAGCAGGTGTCCTTTCCCGACTCCGCCAAGTCGGTGATCGGCTCGACCAACGCGTTGCAGCATCCGGTCTACAGAACGAGGGCTTTTGATTTGCAGAATTCTTCGGATTTTTCCAACATCAATTCCTAATTCCAGGCTCGAAGTACAAACCAAGCCTGCTAATTCTCCGCTGCGTAATTTATCTTCCATCTCTTGACGCGTCTCCGCTGCTAGAGAACCGTGGTGAACACCAATGTCCACATCTGGAGCCATCGATTGAAGTCTGTTCGCAATTGTTTCAGCATCGCTCCGACTGTTGACAAAAACGAGGCATGGTGGTTCGGTTCTCAGAATCTCAACCATGCGCCGGAAACTCGCATGGGCGCGAGGTTGTATGCTCAACTCCAACGCGCCAATCTCGTCTTCAGGTAGCGTTTGTGCGCACTCGACCGAAAGTTCGGTTGTCCGGTCGCCGGTTGTAAGGAGTGCTTTGCCCTTTTTCGGCGATAGCCATTGTGCGACTTCGTCAGGATTTCCTACTGTTGCAGAAAGACCAATCCGTTGCACAGGGTGGCCAGAGAGGGCTTCAAGTCGCTCCAAACCTACTGAGAGTTGCCAACCTCTTTCACTGGCCGCTAAATCGTGAACTTCATCGATGATTACCGCTTGTACACGTTTCAACAGTTCTCGTAAATTTTTTCCAGTAAACATCAACTGAAACGTCTCGGGAGTTGTCACAAGTAAATCGGGTGGATTACGAACTTGTCGACTCCTTTCGCTTTGTTTGGTATCTCCGTGACGTAATCCCACTTTGAGACCTACTGCTTCGGTTATTTCGTTCAATCGACGGTCTACGTCTCGGTTGAGTGCACGCAGTGGGGTAATGTAGAGAATGGAGAGTGGCTTCCACTCTTCGACCAGACACCGATTCAGCAGCGGTAGTACAGCCGACATTGTTTTTCCCGAGCCGGTTGGGGCAACAATGATCCGGTCACCACCTTTGCACAATTCCGGTAGTGTAGCAACCTGAACCGGGGTTGGTTTCCATCCCTTTGAATCGAGTGCTGCGGCTAAGCGGGGGTCGAGATTTGAAAATACATCAGACATACTCTCCCCACCCCTATGGAGTAGGGGTTTGGTCGACCTCTTTTGAGTATTTGTTATTCAAGACGCATTGAGAACGACTCAATCAGTAGTCGTTGTCATCGTCATCGTCGTCGTCAACATCATCATCAAAATGGTCTTCGTCTTCTTCCCAATCTTCTTCATCATCGGAGAAGGCACCTTCTCCATGGTCGATGGTCGTCCGGGCTGCAACTGTTGCCACAGCAAACAAGACAAGAATCGACGTAACGATGAAGATCCAAGCCAACGGGCTTTCACGAGGAGAATCGAACCAACCGAAGTATTCACTGTAGGCGATATCGATGGAGTGTTCTGCACTGTTGTCATCATCGTTAACTTCGACGATGAGGTTGTCATAATCGACAACAACACGAATCCGATCGACCTCTTCTGCTGACCATGTGGTACTGACTTCAACCACTTCACCGCCGTCAATTCCGGCGACTCCAACGGTATCGAATGGTGCCTCATCGTCTCCTGCGAAGAAGGCGACCTTGAACATTGAAGGTGTTGAACCGCCAATGTTCGTGACCTGGGCATCGATTGTAATTTTCGAACCTGGCGCGATGTGGTCATCAGAAAGCGAAATTGACTTGACGCGCAACTCAGGGCCTACTGCTCCCAAACGAATCCATTGCCGTTCGAAATCGGTATCGTCAATGGCGAGTTCCGGAATTGGGCTTGCTTCAGAATTGGATACAACCGGGAATTGGTTTCCGGCAGCATCGTAACCCGTAACATAGAATCCAACAAAGTCTCCAGCTTGAGGAACGATTCTTCCGTTATCGGTAAGGTCAACATAACCCGTCCAATTGACGTTTTGACCGTCTTGTTGCATTCCGAGTAGGGTTGAACCTGCACCGATGGTGACGGTACGAGTCGCATCACGCATGACCCAGTGAATCATTTGACTTGAACCGGTCAAATCAGCATCTTCAGTACCGTGGAACTCTACTGGCACATTCGTGAGGTCGTTGTTTGCAGAGATGTCGATGACGTTAAGCGGTGAAATACGACGAACAACCCGAGGGGCAGCATCGTCGACCACTACACGCAATGTGGTAGAAACCAACGTTCCAGTCATGTCTTCACCGCGTCCAGGAATGTTGGTAATTGAAATCAAACATGTACGGGTTGGGGAGGATTGCAGTGTTGATGCTGATGAAAGTGGGACTTCCACAGCAAATTCTCCGGTGGAGGAGATTGAACCATCGCTCCACATCTTTTCGCCGTCAAAGACTTCCACAAGGATTCCAACGTCCCGTGGCGCAGCAACAGTACTTCCTTCGTAGACCACTCTACCTGTGAAGGCGAGTCGGTCGTCTTTTCGCACTCTGCTTCCGTCCGCCACAATTCCTGTACGGGGCTCTGAGATGTCCTCTACCAAGTATTCGGTCGGTGATAGCATGAGATCGTTTTCAACTCTAAAGGTGTGCTCGAGCAGCAGTATTTGGGAGTCGTCGCTTGAACCACGCTCTTTGTAACGAAGCACAACATCACCCATTTCTTCATCTGGCCAGTCCCAGCCAATGACGAAATCAAAGGTGAGTCGTATCCATGGAAGTCCCGATTCGTTGATTGTTTCCACCATTTTACTACTGCTGAGCAACGTGATAAAGCCGCTTTCTGACCAGAAAGTGTTGTTGATTCCGGAATATGAAATTGTTTGAGCGTCTCGAATTGGGTTTGGCCCTTCAAAGTCAAACACCAGTGAAATATGCTCGAAGTCGATTGCCGTGTTCGCATCAATAAATCCAAGCTCAATTCTTTGGTTCATGCCAGCGAAGACCGGCGCATTATCAACGTGTCCAACCCACTCAAGGCCGGTGAAAATTGCTGTAGAGTCCTTTCGTGTTCGGAATGTAGCGTCGTCATACAGGAAACCAGGTCCGGAATTAAACGAAAGCAACTCATCGTCGCTGTTCATTACCGTGTAGTGCAATGGATTGCCTGCTTGGTCTCCACCAGTCCAATAATACGAGACTCTTCCCATGTTCGGGTTACGAGAATGGTCGATGGTCGTAATGAACCACTTGCTCTTAGCGACCGTTGAATTGTAAACACTTTTGCTGACGTATTCTTGTGGGTCGGCCTCACCGTTTCGATTCAAGTCATGGTTCGATTCAACCCAGTACATGAGTTCGAGAGCCATTGGGTGGCCGATATCATCGTTGACGAGAACTCTGACTTCTTGGACATTGCTTGCAGCCTCGTAAGCATCATCAAGCGGTAGGAATGCTTGCCTTAGCGGTGGAGTTGCATCTACCTTGTAGGTTCGCTTCCAATTCAAGTTTGAAGCCATGACGTGCGTCGGTTCTTTCTCATTGTATGTTTGAACTTCATAGGTAAGCCCATCTTCAACATCAATATCAGGAAGGTCGATTGAGATGAAGAAACTACCGTTGTTATTGGTGGTGTCGCGTGCTGTGCTTTCGACCCATCCGTTTCTTGAAACTCGAACATCAAATGCGTTGTCCTTCGGTGCATCTTCAGTGTTTTGGAACCACATTGCGCCTTGGAAGTGCAATGTTTCACCGGCAGCAACCCAAGAGTTGTCTGGGACATCGTCCATCACCAGGGCGCCGTCGTTATCTCGAACTTTCATCCATCCGAGTCCGAACGATCTGTTGACTTCTAATCCGGTTGTACTGATGAGGTCCAATGGGGAATAACCAGCCGAGCCAGAATTGTCCAAACAACCGGTCTTGAATCGGACGTTGTCTTGGTCCGGGAACTCTGAGGTCACATGGAATATCCAGTGCACTTCGAGTATCCCGTTGGCTTGAGAGGACCAAGAACTGGCATCCAATTCAATGTAGTCCTCAGGGTCGTTCGGGCTCGGGAATACATCTCCGTTTTGCCAGTACATGGTTGGATTCTTCGCCAATGAAGTGGTCATCAGCGTCAAACTTGCTTCAGTCATTGTCGTTGCATCTTCACCAACAATGTGGCGTGTCACCACTTCGTAAGGCTGCAAGCGTTCGTGAAGTATTTCACCTTCAGGTATTGAAATTTCCAGATTCACCGTGTTCATTGTATAGGTGACAGAGAACGATGTCAACGATAGAATTCCCGAAGAGGTTGAACTCAGCCCTATTGATATGTTACTCAGACCGGAGCCCGTATCAGGGATTGCATCGTTAAATGTCTTCAAGATGATATTCGAGCTGGTGCTTTGCGTTACGGTAAATGCGCCGAGAAGAGCACCGGCTGACGCAGCCCTTGACCAGACTGTTTTTCCGTTAATTTCAATTCCTGGTTCACTTGGAGCATTGGAGTGTTTTGCGATGGATATGTTCGAAATTGTAGGCGTAACAATTCCGCTTGAAGGTCCAGTGAGTTCCACTCGCAAACACATGTAGTATCCGGTTCCAGTCATCGATTTGGTTTGGTTCGCTTGTGTGAATTGAGATACACCAGCGCTACCGGTTGTGCATGTACTGGATGAGGTGTATCCGAAGTTGACACGGATGGAAGTCCCACTTGGCCGGTTTTCGTCCCAATCAATCGTTGCAGCGACCACATTCTTCGTGCCCGAGCCAACGTATTGGTAGGTGTACATGTAGGACGAAGTGACGTACGAAGCGGTGTATTCAATCCCGATACCATCGAAAATTGGGGCTTTGGCTGTCGTTCCGTTGAGTGTTGCTCGCCAAACAAATTGCGTAGCAGTTTGAGGGAATACGACATTTTGTCCGACGGAAACGTGCCGCCAAGTGCTGCCGCCATCGTTTGAAAGATCGACGCTGATGCTGGTGCCGGTCGGTGTGTATCCAATGATGCTGCTGATATGGAGCGTATCGATGGCTTTGGACGTGGTAATCGTACTTCCCATAATTGTCGCTGTAGTACCGGTGTGACTTCGCTCATCGAACAGGGAACCGTCTCCAAAATTGTTGATTTTGTGCCGTGTTGAGGTGCTGCAGTAGGCAGTACTGTAGTAGTGGCAAGTGAAACTGAATTGACCTTCATCCGATTCAACCATGCCGTAGTGTCCACCTTCTGGCACTGGGGCTTCTCCCATGTGTTCAACGAAGTTGCCTCTCATGGTGAAGAAATGATGGTAAGAGTCGTAAGTGTAGCCAACGCCACTAACGTAGGTTTGGTCGTATTCGTTGTAAATGATGGTCGGCATATTGACGATCATTCCTGCACCGTACCTCGACACAGTTGAGCCGGTTGCAACCGTCCATGTTCCAAGAATGCTCGTCGGAGAAGTCTTTCTCACTTCGTTGATGTAATGTGCGTTTGCAGAGTAAGAATAGGTCATAACATACAATTTCCCAGTCGAGTCATCGATGTCTACGCCAGTAACGTAGTTATTGCTGAAGCTCCATGATTGGTCGCATCTCCACGATTTTGAAGTATTTGTTGGTGATGTTGTATCTGGTGAGGTAATGATTGACCACTTGGTGAGGTAGTAGCTTGTATAGTGAGCGGTGTAGACGGTAGTTCCGTCAACGGTGGCATCGACCATGTTGTAGTAGGAAGAAGTACTGCAACCGTTTGTGTTGAGGGTTGCAACATCTATGTAATCGCCGGTAGTGGCGTTAATTCGTAAAATCGTAGGTGCGTTGTAAAGGCTCGAGGAGGCGTACTTCATGATATGGAATTCATCTCCAACTTTGACTACGATGCCAATGTGGCCCCACGATGTATTGGTGCTCACTGTAGATTGTGTAAACTTCTTTGTCAATCCTGAGTAACCTTGGTCTGAAAAAGAAGCAAATTGGCCCGTTGTATTTTGATGTGCGTTGACCTTTGAAGCAATTTGGCTGGTGCGTGAAAAATCAATCGATTGCAGGGAAGGGTTGCCTTTGAGCGACATGGTGCTCGAGGAGACATCGACGTTGTTTCGCTGCCCGGTAGTGAAGGGTGAAGGTGGAGAGCCGGACCAAACGCCATCGCCTAAACCGCCATAATGGGCGTTCGTGGTGAAGTTCGTGTATGAGGTGGAACTTGCTTCGCCCTGAAGTCTAAACTCTGCACTCGTCACTTCTGCGCCAAACGGAATTGTAAGATGGCCTGCGGTACCATTACCTGTTCCAGTGAACGTTTGGGTGTACGAGGTTGTTCCGTTGCTGAATTGAGTTTCTACTGTTGCTGAAGCAGCCAATGGTGTAAGTAACGAAACAGTAAACAGCAGTGTCAAAAATATGGCTTTTCGCATCAAAATCACCGTTGTCCCTCAATGGGCCTTTGGCCCACAGGGTGCAAAGCATTTGAACTTCACCCTGCCATGTCAGTTTTCAAGCGATAGAAAAAAGAGGGCCGGCGTGTCTGCCTTGCATAAGGAGAGCATACTATGGGCGTCATTTCGAATTGGTGGGCAAAGCAGCATGGGCGTCAACTTGGCATTTCGGCAACGGTTTCAGGTGCCATAGGCATCTTGTTGCTTTTCTCCATGTACCAGTTGCTTTTCCTTCAAAACCACATCACGTGGGGCGATTACACTGGACATGCAATTGGCCTCGCCGTTTTCTCGTTGATTGGCCTTTTGATTGTCTTACCTGAATTCCTCACACTCCGTGGACACATGAATACTTTAGAGGAACTTCATGCCATTGAATCTACTTCTGAACTACGACGGCATAAAGCAGACGGCAACGAAGCCGCTGAAGCATTAGGCGCTGGTCATGAAGCCTCATGGACGGCATTCCTTGAAAGCAAAGGACTTCGTCGTTGAACTCAATGGGAGACTCAGCGAGCCGTAATGACCCGTTGAAACTGCTTGCTCGCGAAATGCTACTTGCAGTGAGCATGATTGGCTTACTCATCTTAGGCTTGTATGCCCATACGGGTTCGATGCCACCCCTGGTCGTGGTTGAATCCTCTTCCATGATTCATGACATTGACGGCGAGGTTGGTAGTATTGATGCTGGTGACTTGGTCTTGGTCCACAATAGGGATTACGAGACCATTGTCACGTTCGCAGAGGCAACTGAGGAAGGCAATCCCAACTTTGGTTATTCGAAACATGGACTTGGAGGCGACGTCATCATCTACAAGAAAAACGGTGAAGGCGGAACACCAATTATTCACCGAGCAATCATGGAAGTCGTTCCGAACCAAATATCATCTCCGGACCGTAGTGTCCCAATGAATGCTACCGATTCAGACCGATGTCCGAACGGTGGCACTTACGATTCGGAATCAATCGATGCGAACGGTACCAAAGGAGTTTGCGTATTGACATGGGATGTACCTGGCACAGATGTCAAAGATACTGAAACTGTTTCTGTCTCGTTTGATGGCGTACAAGCGGGTTTCTACGATTGTAAGCGTCCTGCTCATGCAAACGTTGAATCCCATCTTGTGGTTTGGGAATGGCAACCTCGTCACGCTGGCCTTCTCACACTTGGCGATAACAACAAGTGTTCGGTGGACCAAGGGTCACAAGCCGTGAACGGTTCATCGGGAGTTCACAGCGCATCTGGTACAGTCGGGCCAATTCGTGGTTCATGGTTGATTGGTATCGGTGGGGGCGAAATCCCCTGGCTTGGTACCGTCAAACTCATGGTTGGAGGAGATGGAACCCCAGGGACGACCTATGTTCCCTCCTCTTCGTTCTTCATGCTGTTCTCCCTGATTGCAGCTGTTCTTGTCATCCCAATGGTGTTTGATCCACTGTCAAAGAGATTTCTTAAACGCTCACCAGAGTACCGATTGGCGAAGGAAGAATTGCAAACATACCGTCAAGAAGAGGAATAGTTTTCGTTGATGGCTTGCTCAAGGCTGCACTTTCCAGTTGCAACTTCGTATGCAAGTACCGTTGAAATCGTATTACGGCCGTTACTGAGCTTTCTACTTTGACGCTGAATTTCTCTGAGGTCTCCTTCGGTGGGCTGGACTGTACGGAACTCAATGACACGTTTTCCAGCGAGCAGAGCGATGCGTATTGCAGAGACAACATGGTTGTGGCGAAGTAATCCGCGTGAAGTTTTGGATTCATTGACTTGTTCCAGTTCTATTGAATGTGTCAGGCAGTCGTTAATGATTCGATCTCGAATGAGTGGCGCCCCATCACCTATCCGAACAACCATGTGTTTGAACTCCAGAGTTGATGCAATGGCCGAGATATGTCCCGAAACGTGCTCAATGTGTTCCAATTGAGCCACGCCGAGCACGGCACCGTCGGCAAGCCATGCAATTCCAGGGCGTGGTCCCGGGTCGATACCAAAGTAGAGTCGATTGACTTGAGTAATGCCTCTTAGAAGCCTTACTGCCTTGTCCACCGCTTCGCTAATGTTCTCAATGGAGACGGCAATGGCTTTGCCCTCATTTCTAAACTTTGCAGTTTCCACTTCACTGCCAAACCAAATCATATCCCTTTCAGGTAATACTGCGTCGTGCTCAAGCAGAACAAATCTCAATTTCCTCTTTTTGAGTTCGTTCATCAAGCGGTAAGCCAACTTAAAGTCAATCGTGCGCACAGCAAGACGAGACACATATTGAGGTCGTTTTCCGAGATTAACTAATGTTCCGCTTTTACGGTTGTTTTTCTCATGCACCTAAACCTATGATTCGACCGTGTCTACTACCGAAGTCATCAAGAACGATTGACAGTGATGGATGACTGTGTCGAGCCAATATGAGCGGGAGCTGAGACAAGTTCTTGCAGGCGTCCCAAAGGGCGTAGAAGCGGTTATTCGCTCGTGCAGTCCAGTCGAAAAAGAAAAGATGCGGCAAGTGGTCTATCGACCGTTTCTTGTTGTTCGTGCAGCTGGCTCAGGTATGGAAGGCACTGGGGATTTACTCGCTCTGCGAGGAGATTTATGTTTCCCAATTGAGGTAAAATCGACACGTGCAGAGAAGTTGTATCTTTCTGGTCGAACAAAAGACCAGTATGCAGCAATGGTCAACGAGGGTGAACGCTGCAAACTGATGCCGCTCTATGCGCATCGAAGAAAAGGAGTTCGAGGAGACTCATGGAGAATTTTCCGTGTTCAAACCAGCAATCTTTCAGGTCGTCTTCGACTTTTGGAGAAATCCATCCCGCCGTTCCCAACAAATCGAAACGGTTCAGTCTATCTCAACTGGGAGGACGGGATGCCGCTGAACGAATTCATCACCTTGGTGTGTTCGACGGCCGGCTCGGACATGGATGCTCTGCACAAACTGGAAGTGCGAGCCATGAAAGCCAATGTTTTTCAAACAAAACTGCCATCGACTTCTCTCGAAGAAATCAAATCTGCTCAAAGCATTCCGCAAAAGCCATTCGATGTTCTCGCAGAATTACAGCGACGTCGTTCGTAATCAGAAATACGGGACCAGGAGCACGAAGAGTAGCATCATCAGTAGGGCAATCGAGGATAGACTTGACGCCTTGTTGGATATGTGGTCGACCCACATCGGATGGATTTTCCATAACTTTGTTTTCTTTCCAATCCACTTCACGCGATTAAGTGTGCCTCGTAACCAGTCTTTGAACAAGTGTCCTCCATCGAACGGAACCATCGGGATAAGATTGGTGAACCCCAGTAAGATGTTGACCCACATGAGCCAAAAGAAGAAGTTGACTAAGAACAAGAGTCCACTGAGTCCCAGAGCATCACCCAGGATACCATCTGTAGGCGATAGCATGGCCTCTTCCATGGGATGCATCGAAATGCCTTGCAGTTCAAAGGGTACAATCATCATGTTGAGAATATGAAACGGCGTGTAAAGGATACGTACCCCGATGCCCCCATCAAATCGTGGCCCAAGTGGTCCTGCAAGGCGGTCGATGCCTTGCGTTCCTTCACTGATCCCAACCACGCCGACGAATGCATCCCCTTCCTCGATGTCTTGAGCGCTTAGAATTTCTTCATTCCATCCCAACTCAAGGTAATACTGATATTTGTCTGTAAGAAGGATTTCAATCGTCTCTTCGTCCCCGTTTTCATGCAACACATCCACGGCAATAGTATCGTTCGCTGCATAGCCTGACATGACCGTTTGGAATCCTTCAATACCATCAATTTCGACTTCATCAATCCTTAGGATGGTGTCCCAAGGTTGCAAACCTGCTTGATCAGCTCCCGAGTCTTTCACGATGCCTTGGACGTGGGGATTCATGTTCGATGAGGTAAGGGTCGCAGCAAGTCCACCTAACAGCATTAGACAAACAAAAGCAGCAAACAGGTTGGTTGCAGGTCCTGCAGCAAACATTCGCATTCTTTCCTTGCGAGGTGCTTTGTGGAGTTCTTGGTACTGTGGTTCAGCAAAAGCTCCAAGCGGGAGCGGGCCTAGTTGCAGCAGACCAAATGCACGGATTCTCATTCCGTGGGCACGAGCCAAAAGTCCATGGCCAAATTCATGGATGACCAAGGCGATGATGAACGCCATTGCACCCCATCCAAGCGGAATCATTGGGTTGAGGCCGGGAATTGCGACCAGTTCACTGGCTGTTGGAGGTGCAGCAGTGGGTGGATTAAGTACTGAGGTAATGAATGCAAGGAGCATGCCGATGGCAACAAAGAACATCGAAAATAGGCAGACCCAAAGGGCGACTTCGCCATAGATTCTCCAAAATCGACGAGGTTTAGCAACTCGCTCGAGGGTCTTCAATCCACGGTTGCTTCGCACCATAAGTACGACTCCGAACACGCGAGAAGCATCCCATCTGTCAAGGGTGCCATTTTTCTCCCAAATTCGCAACAGGATATACCATGCCAAAATGAGCACGACGACAACTTTCCAGTCCGCTTCGACTGAGCCCCACGCGCCATCCATGGTTGTCCCAAACGCTCCTTCTCCTTGAATCTTGACAGATTTTCTCAACAAACTTGATGATGGTTCGCCAAGAGCCTTTCACATGGACTCGTACCGACCCGCTCTTGAGATGTGGTGTGAAAATGAGTGGGGACAGGCTCCACAAGCAATTTCTGAGTGGCATGCAGATGAGGATATGGCCCAAGTTTTCATGCGTTTGAATCGAAGTGTACTGATTGCTGATTTCATCGTTGATGACGATGGCACTCTTGAATGTAAAGAACACTTACAAATCCCTCTGGACCGTTGGAACCCTGGTTCCATTCAGGCGTTCCGAACCGCAGATGGTCGAGTCCGCTTCCGTCATCGGAATCTGGAAATTCACTTGGCAGCCCGCATGCGCGCACCTGAATGGGGTCAAGCACTCTTGGAAGAATGGCTCATGAGTCAACGCGGTGAGGTCTTGAGGCCAAAAGATCGAACGCAGCGTATTGCTTCCATCAATCGAACCAAAATGAGCATTGAACGCAACCTTAATCATTCCAATCTCGATGCAGTTCGAATGGATTTCATGGCAACAAGTGCAAGTTTGACTTCTGTTGAGCGAAATCTTGATTCACGTGTCCGCTCTGATGAGTCTGAATAATTAATTCAGTTTGACACGGTATCGATTTCTACCGTTTGCGTACATTGTGATTGAACCTGATGAGGACACACAGACTGCAATACCTTCGACCAGTTGGGAAATCGCTCTTGCTGCCAAATGACGTCCGCCTTCGCCCGGCTTAGGCGTTATACCAGCAGGGACTTGGATGTAACGTCCAGCATCACTGGCGATTCCTTCTCGATTAAACAGAATCGCACCGTCGAGCCAAGCGAACTCAGCCAATGTTTCGTGATTCAGTTCATCGAGAATACTTCTCTTCTCGGGAGGGTGGCCTTTGAATGGGTTCAGGACCAGGGCAGTTGTATGTTTTCGTAGAGCAGGCAGTGGTCCCACTGCGAACAAGGCGCCGATGGCATGACCTTCACGCCCCCTTGAGCCGATGTGCCGAGCTAAATGCATCATCTTGGTGAGGACTTCCAAGTCGATACCGTAATCTTGGGATAAGGTTGCAAAACGGTTCGAATTAAGATTTGAGGTGTCAACGACAATGACGCCGTCAAGCGGTTCAGCCAAAACTACAAGCAAGCGTTCCCCACTGGCAAGGTTGCCTTCTCCAATCGCTTGAAGGACTAAATCGTGCATGTGGTTGAGTACGCCAAGACCCTGCGAGGACAGACTCTCTTCGAGCAGTGAACTTTCGATTCCTGCTTCATGGAGTGCTTCAACAACACGGTTTTGACTGGAGAGTACCTTTAACTCAAGTTCTTTTGGCAAAACTTCAGCAACCATTTTCACTTTACGAACACTGTTCGCTAGCATGAGCACCGACTGAAATGAGCGGCGTTCGCTGCTTAGCGTGCTGGTGACCATCGCTGCGAGGTCGACCATTGCCTTCGCCTCAAGCGGATGTAGAGTCGTAACCAGGAAGTTGGTCTTCTGTTTCTCTGTAGACCGTTCGCATGTTGTTGATGAAATTTCTTTCCTTCACGACGATGGTATATTCTGAGATGCCGGGATCTTCTTCTCCGTCTAAAACGCCAAGGAGGATTTCGAGCGTAAGTCGTGCCCCTTCTCGGTGAGGGTATGCAAAGATGCCCATGGAGAGAGGAGGTGAGACAATTGTTTTCACATCGTCCAATTCTGCGAGCGTTGCAAACAGGTTTTCGTAGGTCTCTGGTAGCAGTTCTCGTCGGGCTTCGTCTTGGTTTGGTCGGCGGCAGTCCGGTCCAACGACGTGAATGATGTGTTTGTAGTTGGATGAAAGAGCGAAAGGTTCGGTAACGACGTTTTGTGTTACTGCGCAGGGCGGAGCGTTTATTTTACGCATTTCCAAGCAAATATTACGTGTAACTTGAGTGAGTTCTTCGCCTGCTTTTGCATGAATTTGGGCGTCAAGACCTTCTCTTCCGGAGAGCCTGTTGTTCGCAGGTGTAATCAATACATCTCCGCTGTGGTTCCATACATCTCCGCCAACAACGCGAAGAATTCCCCATTTGCATGTCCGAGCCATGTAGAGTTCTGCCATCATCCAAGCAAGAGAGGCCACCTTACTTATCAAGTTCGCAGTTTTCTCATGAAAATGTTTAATTTTTGGATTTTTGGCTCTGCCGAATCCAGGCAGGCTCCATCGCCGTAGTGACTTAATGGCGGCATTCCTAAACGGTATTACTTGTGCACCGATGCATGGACAGGAGGTTTTCGAGTCTTCTGATGACGTTGCTGTTCTTAATTGGCAGTGCTTCTTCTCCACTGCTTGAACGCATCAATGATGACTCTGAAACGACAGAAACGAAACAATTGCACCCCCTTCGTGATGCGTTTACTGGGTTTTTTAGTGATTCGAATGAAGAGGTTTGGAACCAAACGCCTTGGTTCGATGTCGCTCAACCCCACGGATTTGACTTTCTTACCGTCTATGATTACTCAGATGTCGGCGTTTTAATCAACAACAATTCAGAAGCCAGCCGTACGATTGGCTGGGCTTTTGTCGAAGCTCGAAACATTCCGGAAGAAAACATCTTCATCTTCAATAACTCGAGTACGCCAACGAAAGAAACCATCAACAGAGACCAGTTCGACCAATACTTTGCTGCACCATTTTTGGAAATGCTTGCGAACCGTTCAGCGGAAACGGATCTCAATTATCTTGTATCGACCAAAGGAACGCCACTGCGCATCAGTGGCGGGGATGACAAAGCGAGTTTTGATCAAGAATTTTCCTTGTTGGGTGGAAGTTATTCCTCCAGCATCGGGTCAGATTATTGGGTAGAACACGGCTACGGACCTTTAGCAGGGAACTCAATGGAAGCATTTTCCCGAGACCAGTATGGTTTTTTCTTAATGACTCGGCTCACTGGGTACACCGTTGAAACCGCATTAGGTTTGATTGAAAAAGC
This sequence comes from Methanobacteriota archaeon, assembly GCA_018691345.1. Taxonomy (GTDB): domain Archaea; phylum Thermoplasmatota; class Poseidoniia; order Poseidoniales; family Poseidoniaceae; genus MGIIa-L1. The sequence continues at coordinate 10,179 of JABGTJ010000079.1, read as the reverse complement.
CAACAACAGCCTCGGAGAACGAGGTATCTTTGCCCTCGACCTAGCGACCAATCGGAACGGTTCAGGCTACAAGTTTTGGAACGATGACCTTTACACTGCGGACACAGTATTGAATGGGAGCATGGGTTTACCTACTGTGTTTGACGAAACAACCCAGTTCTTGACCAACGTCACCAACGTCATGGGCTATGCTTCCTGGGGTTCAAATGATGGTAATTGGAATGAAAACAAGTTGCCAAACTCAGGATTTAACACTCAGGATTCAAGTTATTCCAGTGGAGCGCGTTATTGGAATGCAACTTTACCCACTCTTTCATCCGGTGATACCTTCGAGTGGAGTACGCAGTCAGATGTCAAGCGAGACGGTAACAATGCCTTGGAAGCATCCATCTCTGCGGTTTGTACTCAAGAACCAGGAAACGGTACTCAAGGCATTCTTGCTGAATTTTTTGACAACAACGGTGTGAGTTTCAGTACCTCTTCTATGCCGACGCTTATCGATCGCGTCCCCGACCATGTGAGGCTTGAGTCATCGTTGCAATATTCATCCTCATCGCAGGCTTATACCGGTCTCGATAATCGCTTCCAAAACGATTGGGGGGCTCGGTTTAGTGGGCTCATTGATGTTCCAGAGGCAGGTAATTGGACGTTCTATCTGACTTCGGACGATGGTTCTGAACTGTGGGTGGATGGCCAAAGTTTGGTCACCAATTACGGTTCACACGGAATGAGAGAAATCTCCCAGTATACGCAACTTGACGCTGGTAAGCATGACTTCCGAGTCGAGTTCTTCCAAGGCGGTGGCCCTCACGGATTGCAACTTTCATGGGAAGGTCCCAATCAAAGCAAGTCGTTTATTCCATCATCCGCCTTCTCACTGTCTGAATCGTATATCCCTTCCGAGGACAACCTCATTCATCACTGGGATTTCGAGGACGGCAGCGGTAGTTTGGCTCAAGACTCCGTAAATTCGAGTACCGCTCTTACGCTCAATAATATGGACTCCAGCAACTGGAGGACATGCGTAGACGGCTCTTGCCTTTGGTACGACGGTGTTGACGATTACATTGATGTCAACGTCGACGACTGGGTTGGTAATTTTACCGTGAGCCAGTGGGTTTGGGCCAATACCTCGTCTTTACCGACCTACGCTTCTGTTTTCGCTGTTGATAATGCTGCAGGCTCGAACGGTTCGTTCCAACACGCTGTTGTTAACGGAGATTGGAAACTGCATACGAACCAATCTCAGGCTTTCGGTGCAGTTCAAGAACAAGAATGGACTCATCTTGTTACTGTTTTTGAGGGCGTCACGGCTAGGCAATACCTCGATGGGGTTTTGGTTCGTACCACCACGTATTCTTCTGGTGCATTAAACAATGTAGACCTGTACAAACTCGGGGTTAATCGTGCAGGCTCCTCTTTCTTCGAAGGTATGATTGACAATGTGATGGTATGGGATGTGGCGTTGGACGATCACGAAATCACCACGCTTCACCGTGACATCTACCGTGATTGTTCGGCGTATTCTGGAACGGGACAATCTGTAGCTTCGATTGAACAAACATTCGTGCTACCGGATGATTTGAAAGACCATGCATGGTTGATTTCGCTCTACGGTCAACGGACTGGTGACGTTTACGGAGACTTCACAATCGAAATTGAGTCCTTTGATGCAAACGGAACACTCGTCGCTAGTAATCAATCTGAATCAAAAATTTTTGCACCAACGTGGGAATCGCAAACCATGCGTTTCCGTCCGCCGGTAGATGCAGTCTCGCTCCGGGTTCGGATCCCACTTGACATCGTAGCAACATCGACCGACGGTTCAGTGTACCTCGATACCATGAACTTGCATCCAATTCTTCCACACAACACTTGGGTGAACGGTTCGATTGCTGAGACGGCCGTTTCGACAGGTGGACGCTCTTTCGACCCCAATACCGCATACGGGCAATCTCTCATTGCTGATTTATTGGAAGATGGAGTCTCTGGCGTCAAGGGTTATGTCTACGAGCCGTACCTCACCGCAGTTGGCTCTCCAAGCACCTTGCTGAGCATGTATGCTCAAGGATTTAATCTGGCGGAAGTTCATGCTGCGGCTAATCTTCAGACCAGTTGGATGGGTGTTACCGTAGGGGATCCAAAAATGGCACCATACGCAGATCTCCATCACGACATCAACCTCTTTGGTGTTCGACAACTTGGTAATGCTTCTTACATGCAACCTTCTCAAATCCAACTCGCCCTTGAAAACAGAGGAATGTCAGCATCAAACGGTTCACTCTTGGTTCAAGATCTTCAAGGTAACATCCAACTCTACAATGGAAATCTTTCCCTTCCAGCAGGGGATATGAGCGGTTCACGGGTTCTGTACAACTTGACTATTGTTCCTGAAAAGACGGGTTGGATGGATTTGCGAATCCGCTACTCAAACGCCAGCGAAGGTTCCTATGAACGTAATTTGAGTAACAATCTCGTGACGCTACGAATCTGGGTTAATGCTCCTCCTGTAGTCGAGAGTATCTATTGCGATTCGGAAGTGTATGCTCGTGGTGACAACTTCATCTGCACCATTGAAGCATCTGATGATGTCAACGTCACGTCTGTGGATTTGGAATGGTCCGTTGCTGCGAACGTATCAAACCTCTCTGGTCTGGAGTGGGTCCCACAAGCCACCGGCCGTATTGATGCGCAACGCTGGCAGGCATCGATTACCCTTCCCTCAACGCTTCCGCTTGGTGCTCTGGTGTTACGAGCAACCGCTCATGACCAAAGCATGCAGCAAGGTTACCTGCTCGAATCATCGGTTGCCACCGTCGTCGATGCGCAAGCACAATGGTTTGGCCCACACATCAGCAGCGTTGATTCTCCGACTTGGTCGGGTATCAATCAACTCACCTACCAGCCGTTGAGCAAGATGTATCGAGGGGAAGTGGCTCAATGGAAGGTCTGTGTTCTTGATGCAGATTTCAATCAAACGACTCAACAACCGACGCTCATCGCTTCAGCAGGCATTCTTGGAAACATGAGTTACGAGCAACAAGTTGACAACAACCACCATTGCTATGTTGGCGAGTATGAGCGCGAAGTGAGTTCTCCTTTGAACGATGTTACGTTCGAAGTTCGCCATTCATCCGGCCTGCTGCTGAATACTCGGGTCATTTCGGTCGGCGACCGTGCTCCAACGGCCGTTATCGAAGTCGTGGACGACGAGGGGACCGTCTTGGACAGCGTCAGGGGTGGGGGCAAAGAATTTGCTCGAATCATGCTGGCTGACGCTGATGACCCACAATCATCTGCGACTGGCGACTTACATATCGACTGGCCGGGAGCTGAACGAAGAACGATTCCTGTTGGTGGCTCTGATATCAGCACTCCAATTTTGATTGAGTTGCCATCGGTCTCGACGGCTCTAGAAACCGGTGTATTGGCTCTGGTCTTGGAAATGACCGGTCAGCATGGGTCTTCGTTTTCTCAGCAATTTGACTTACCTCTGCTTTTGACGACTCCAGTTCTTGTTGGTGCTCACCTTTGTGATGAGAATGGCCCCATTGATTCATTACGATTTGGCCAGTCTGGTTACATGCTTGTTCATCTTCAATCCGAACGCCCAATCGACCGGCTACAAGCTACACTCTCTCAACTGGGCTGGTCGGTCGATGCGCCATCGCTTGGCTCTCTTGACCCGAACAGCACCTCTCTTGAGTCGTGTGCATCGTTCCCTAACTTCCAAGAGTTTGACTCTCTTTACCAATTTAGACTTCGGCTTGATGGCACGTTCATTGATGGGGAAGGCCAAGTTCTGTTTACAGCACGTGACATCGATGGATTGGTTCGTTCGCTAAATCTCGAAGTACCGTTCTATCACGCAATGCCCCAAACCACGCTCGATGTTCTGGAAAATAAATCTGCAGGAGAACTTCTTTCGTTCACTGGGAGCGTTGTCGATCAAGACGGTACGGATGATGTTGAATGCACGGGGCGGGTTTACCAAGGCGAACTCTTGCTTGCTGAATTACAAGCCTCTCTTGTGCCTGAATCTCCTACTTCTGCTGCCATTCAATTCCAATTCCCCACTACGGCAGCACTGAACAACGCGACCCTTCAGGTATCTGCTACATGCATCGATTCATGGGTTCAATCGGATACTTCCGAGTTTAATCTCACACTGCTACCAGAGCCTCCCTGTCAAGATTGCAACCAAACCGTAGCAGCGAATGAATCCGAAGAGATCAACTCGCTGACCGTTCCTCTCCTCGTGGGGGGTGTTGGGCTACTGGTTGTTCTTGCCATGACCGCTTTGTTGCGCCGTAAGCCCAAAGGAGAAGACGCGCCGTTGTGGGATGTCGTTGAGGAGCCATCGAGTGAAGAACAGGCGTTGGAGCCTTCTACGATTGATACGCCTTCTCTTCAACTGCCTTCGGGTTGGACCAATGAACAATATCAAATCTGGTTGGAAGGGGAAATGCCAGACGGTTGGACATTGAGTCAATGGATGGAATTCACAGAGCAACAGTTGAACCTCCTCGACCCGTAGTAGGGATGCAGAGAAGGGTTGATGTGCTTTGAGCATCTGGTATGTACGATTGCCATGGCAGTAGGATATGTCTTGATTAACGTCGCACCAGGTAAAGAGCATGAAGTTTACCTGGCAGTGAAAGATATGCCGAATGTAGATGACGCCACACTCTTGTTTGGAGATCATGACCTCATTGTGAAACTCGTTGCCGATAGTTTGGCTATCATTGCCCAATCTGTAGTAGAATCAATCCGTCAAATACCCGGCATCATTGATACCAAGACTCTTGCTGGAGCGGAATTATAAGTTCCAATTTTAGAACCTGTTTCAGTCGTGACACACAACCGATGTACTGAGGCTCATCACCCTCAAAAACGATTTCGGAATGGGGTACTGCGGAGACTATACAGCGCAGTAGACCGTTTTATCGGAGAAAATACTATATACTCTATGAGACTGTCAAGTATCGGAGGAAATCCAAATGTCTGATAAAAAATACTTTGTTCTCATGGAGAACGGAAAAGATACGAGCCAGGTTTTTGCAAGCAAACAACCACGCGGCGCAGCCCTCAAAGCTGCAACCCGCGGACACACGAACATACGCCTACGTGAGCGTGGCACCAAGCGTGTCCACGTCTTTAGTGGCAGTATTAGCATGGTTGACAAGCCAGCTAATGGACCTGCTTGGCTTCCTGACAAGATCAAGAAGGCCAACGTCAAGAAGTCCGGAATCGAACACCTTTGAGTTCTGATTTAACTTCTGTATGTTTCCAAACTTACTGTTGTAAGTTTGTTCCCGCAAGGGTCGCCGCTTCTTTTCCCTCTTCGGAGGGATAAGAAGCCATTCACTCTTTCTTACTCTTCCACTCTGCAATCCAGAGCGCAAGCCCAATCATTCCGAATTGAGCGGTAGCACGAGCAATATGTGCAGATGTAGAAAACGAATTTCCGTCGATTGGAATATCATTGATCCACATGTTCAGGTTCGCCCAATAGACAAGGACAAGGAAGGCAGCAGTTCCCATTCCACCTTTCTGTCTTGTTGGAGAGTAGATCATAGATGCTCCAAGAAGAATTTCAACAGCCCCGCTGACATAAACCCAGAACTCGGGTGCACCAAGGACGGCGGGCACGATGGGGACAAAGAAACTCACATTGGTAAAATGTTGAATTCCAATCCAAACAAAGGCTAAACCAAAGCCAATGGCTGAGATGCGGCGTATGTTCTCGGTCGAAGTCACCACTTCATCGCCTCAATAGCGAACTTTTTGCCGTGTGAGCGTGCGCCAAATGCGCTGCAACGGGTCGTAATAACGGTCCACAACACGCTCTTTGAGCTGAATAATTGCATCATCGGTAATCTGAATGCCGGCCGGACAAACTTCTGTACAGCAACGGGTGATGTTACAGTACTCGATTCCGAATTCTTTCTTGATCTCCGGAACACGGTCTTCAGTGTCAAGCGGGTGCATTTCATACTGGGCAAGGCGGACGAGGTTACGAGGCCCTGCGAAATCATCGAACAGTGCGTGGTCCCTCAATACGTGACAGGTGTTCACACAAAGGAAACATTCGATGCATTCTCGGAATTGTTGAACGCGGTCTGCTTCCATTTGATTGAACTCCCAGTTCATCTCATCCGGTCCATTGATTGGCTTGATTTTTTGAGCCATCTCGTAATTCCACGAGACATCCGTGACCAAATCTTTGACGTGTGGGAACGCCTTCATAGGTCGTATTTCAATGGGTTTTCCAGCAGGCGTTTCAGCAACGACATCACTCATTCGAGTCATGCACATTAAACGTGGTCGGCCGTTAATTTCTGCAGAACACGAACCGCACTTCCCAGCTTTGCAGTTCCAGCGAACTGCCAAATCAGGCTGTTGTTCGTGTTGAATTCGATGAACACAGTCCAAAACGACCATGCCTTCATCCAGTTCAATGCTGAATTCTTCGAGGGATGCGTCTTCGCCTTCGCCTCGCAGAATAGTGAAATCTTGCTTCTTTCCTTTGAGTGACATTACTTCTCGCCTCCTGCTTGTTCAGCGGCACGTTCTGCAATCATGCTCTTCACTTCCGTGATGGCGTCCTTCAAATCGCTCCGCATTTCTTCAACGGGTTCTTGACGTACTTTTATTTCGCCGTCTTCCATGAAGATGATGTTGAGAACCTTGCCCCATTCTTCAATTTCCCCGGGGAAATCATCTCTGGTGTGGCCACCACGGCTTTCCTCACGAGTGAGCGCAGCAAGGGTTGCTGCGGTCGATACATCGACCATGTTCTTGAGATCGAGTGCTTGGTGCCATCCTGAGTTGTATTTGCGGGATGAGCCAGGGAAACATGCTGACTGTCGCAGATCGAACGCTTTCAAGTCGTCCATTGCTTCTTGCATTTCTTCCTTGGTACGTATGATTCCAACTTTTGCTTGCATCATGTCTCTCATTTCGTCGTAAATGAGACCAGGGTTTTCACCTTCATCTCTTTGCAGAGGTGCGAGCATCAATTCGATTGCCGATTGAACTTGTCCATCATCAATGTTCGGTTGAGCCAAGTCTTTTGAGCGCTTAGCAGCATGTTCTCCTGCTCTCTTTCCGAAGGTAATGAGGTCAGACAACGAGTTTCCTCCGAGTCTGTTTGCTCCGTGAAGACCGGATGCCACTTCACCGCATGCATAGAGCCCTGGTACATTGCTTTCTTGGGTTTCAGCGTCGACGCGAACTCCACCCATCACATAATGCGCAGTTGGTCCGACTTCCATCGGTTCTTTTGAGATATCAACGCCCGCCAATTCTTTGAATTGGTGATGCATCGATGGTAATTTCTTCAGAATTGCTTCTTCTCCTCGATGTGAGATGTTGAGGAACGCTCCACCGTGAGGTGAACCTCTTCCTGCTTTCACTTCGGAATTGATTGCTTTTGCGACAACGTCACGGGTAAGCAATTCTGGGGGTCTACGTACAGTGGCGAGTTTTCCGGAAACCACTTCTTCTACCCACTGATCGGATTCTTCGATGGTTTCTGCGTGGTCGCCTGCAAACGTTTCAGGAACATAATTGAACATAAATCGTTCTCCATCAGAATTGGTCAAACGACCACCTTCGCCTCGGACACCTTCAGTAACAAGGATTCCTCGGACAGATGGAGGCCAGACCATTCCAGTTGGGTGGAATTGTACGAACTCCATATCACGGAGTTCAGCGCCAGCCCACAGAGCGAGAGCGTGACCGTCACCAGTGTACTCCCATGAGCCAGAGCAAACCGACCAACAACGGGTGATTCCACCGGTCGCTAGGATGACTGACTTGCCCGAGAAGGCATGGAAGTCACCGTCAACGCGGGTGTATGCAACGCATCCTGTGACTCTGTCACCTTCTTTGAGAAGATGGCGAACGGTGTACTCCATGAAAATATCAATACCTTCGTGAATCCCACGTTCTTGGAGTGTTCGAATAAGTTCCAGGCCGGTGGCGTCACCAACGTGAGCGAGACGAGGGAAGGTGTGACCTCCAAAGTTTCGTTGATTGATGGTGTTTTCTGGAGTTCGGTCAAAGACTGCGCCCCATTGTTCAAGTTCTCGAACACGGTCAGGAGCTTCTTTTGCGTGGAGTTCAGCCATTTTCCAGTCTGCAAGCCACTTGCTTCCCTTCATGGTGTCGTGGAAGTGAACCTTCCAACCGTCTCGAGGGTCTGCGTTTTGCAGAGCTGCTGCACAGCCACCTTCTGCCATGACCGTGTGTGCTTTTCCGAGCAAGGACTTCGTGATTATTGCGGTTTTAGCACCGCTTCGTGCTGCTTCAATTGCTGCACGGAGTCCGGCACCGCCAGCACCAATGACAATAACATCGTATTCGTATTTGTTGTATTCTTCAGTCATCATTTCCACCTCAAATTACAAACAGCGCCACATCGCTCAAGTAGCCTTCACTGACTGCTAAAACCCAAAGGTCTCCAAAGAACACGAAAGTAAGTGATGTCCAAAACCAGAACCCATGGGAACGGTTGAGGATGCTGATGCGGCCAAACAACTTGCCTCGTAGTCGGCTGATTCCGCCCGTCCATCGATCCAGTGCGCCGCCAGCAAGGTGGCGAAGAGCGTGGCAAGATGTGACGTACATCGTGAGAAGGAATGCTTCTACAGCCATCACCAGCGTACCCAGTGACATACCCCATCCTTCTGTGAAATGCAAGGTGTGGGTGACGTCCCACCACTTGATGACCAGAATAATCATGGCTGCATAGAGGAAATAGCGGTGGAGGTTGTTGAAGATGAAAAGACGCTTTTCGCCTTTGTAACCAAGCTTCTTGTTGATTTCAGGTTCGTCGACCCAGCACGCAACAGGGCTAGCGAAGAACGTTCGATAGTAGACTCTTCGCATATAGTAGCAGGTGCCTCGGAATCCAAAAGGAATCCACAGTACGAGAACTGCAGCGTTGACCCAACTTGGTGCATCCGTTTCTCCCCACTCCTTAAGTCCGAATAACTCCCATTCCAGGACATTCGGTGAGAAAATTGGTGACATGACTTTGGAGCCTTCCAGTTCGTATGAAATCGATTCCGGGAACAGAAATAATCGCCATACAGTGTAGAGCATTGCAGCGGTGAGACCGAGCCCCATTGCAATCGGTTTGTTGAGCCAGTTATCGATACGATTTGTACGACCCAGTCCGTTCAAGACTGGTAATTTAATGCCTTCACCCATGGTTTTCACCGGCCGCCCTGCAGGCTGCTTAACTCTTGGACACCCTCGGGGTCTTTGAGGTTCACTCTTCGTTCACCTGTCGTTCAAAGAACGAGAAACCGTCATCGAACACGGTTTCATTAGCCCAATATGTCTTTGATTGCCATGCCAGTACTCCGTTTGGAGCAATGACTTGCAGAGTTGGAGTGCCAGGGTTTCCGTATGCTGAGTAGATTGATGCACCTGTGCTTTGTTCAGTGTTGAAGTCCTCGGCTTGGGTAAGTTCGGAGGGGGTGACAATGGTCCAAGGAGTGTAGTGGTCAGAGCCGTTCTCAGAGCCAAAAACATTCTCGAGGTCGTCCTTGGTTTCGAATTCTCCCCAGCGGTGAACACTGACGATGGTCATGTTCGAGTTCTCAAACGCACCTTCGTCCATTTTCTCTCGAATCATGTCCGTCCAATCGTGGCAACCGGTACATCCGGCTCCGATCCACAACAGCATCACTGGACCGTTCTCGAGTTCTTGTTTGAGGTCAAACTCAGGGGTGCCGTCTTCTTCTCGGTCCAACGTATCGGCTGAAAAAGTAAGTTCAAATGGGATTTGATTGAGGTTTGAGGATTCATCTTCAACCATTGAATCGGGTTGTACGCATCCCGCAAGGAACATCATTGCGGTAAGGCAAGCGAGTAGGGTTTCACGCAGCATGACCGTCACCAGTCGTTCGTTGAGTGCCCTGTGTTGGCTTAGTTGTTGTCGCTTTGACTTTGGGTCTGCGGACGTCTTGGAACCAAGAGTCTACACCGTTCCAATCTGGACGCATTCCAAGGTCAGCAAGCAAAAGTTTGCTGCTGATTCGTGCGCTTTCAAAGATGGTTGGCAGTCCGCTGCCAGGGTGTGTTCCGCCACCGACAATGTAGAGGTTGTTTGCCTCTTCGAATCGGTTTTGAGGACGTCGCCATAGCATTTGCTTGAGATCGTGG
>JABGTJ010000062.1 GCA_018691345.1 Methanobacteriota archaeon | reverse complement strand
GCACGCCTCTAGAATTTCATTAAGAGACCATTCATGTCCTGGCTTCTCTTGCATTCGACGCAGCATTCTGCGCTCGGGGTTGAGCAAGGAGTCTGCGTCCATGATGCGTCGTGTCAATTCATGCCCTTCAATTCTGTGGAGCCCCGAGGTCTTTTTGTGGGCTTTTGTACCTACGCTTTTTTGCCGCTCACTCTTCTTCTTCCCACAGGGAAACAGCACATGCTGGGCAGGTAAAGTGACTTGGCCGGTCACCGTCGAGTAACTCGATGTGCCCGCATGGTCCACACATAACGGTGCACTGCTTCGGCTCATCAAGCGTGATGTCCACTCTGTACATGACACGTCCAGCATCAGGAAGTTGTGCCGAGTCCGGTTTCCAATTGGAAATTTCTTCATCGGACATTCCCTTTTCAGTGCGAATTGACATACCAAGTACGAACAAAACGATGCCACTTATTCCAATTGTACCTGCAATGGACATAATGTTGGCAACGGTAAAAAATGCCCCGGCTACGATGCAAATTGCGCCCGCAATAAGGAAATTCTCTCTCGTTCCGGGCATCGTGATTCCTCACTTGAGAGCGTGTGCAAGTGCTTCAGCGACGCGAGGAATATGTTCCAAAGGAACTGCACATAAACCGATGCGAACTCCACCAGTAAGCGGTACGAGGTAGACCTCTTGCTCTGCACAGGCTTCAGCAATCTTCTGTGGCTCATCGTGTTCCAACCACGCAAAGAAACCGTCGTGCGTTGGATTCAACGGTACGCCCAGTTTTTCACATGATTCTTTGAACAGGTTTCTGCGGTTCACCAGGAGTGACTGTAAGCGGTCCCGTTCAAGTCCCCATGCTTCACCGCCCTCGCTGGATGCATGCATTTCGCTAACGGCGTATTGTGCTACTCGAGGTGCTGCTGACCACGTTTGTCGTCCAGTAACTCCCATCACCGTATCAATTTTCTCAGTAACTTCTGGGTCGGGATGAATGCTGACTAGAGCGCCAGTTCGTAGGCCATAGATGGTGTGAGATTTCGAGAGCGACAGAGCAAAGGTGATGAGGAAGTTTTCAGTCCACGGCCAGCCTTCATCGATGGATTCAACGATGGTTTGGCTCCATCCATGAGGTTCTTCAGCATACAGGTGGTACGCAGAATCCAAGAGCAAGGTGTGGCCTACGTTTTCATTGGCTGATGCACTTTCCATGACCGCTTCAAGCACGGCCATTCGTCCTGCAGGCGTTAGAGAAAGTCCTGTTGGGTTGTGTGCTGGGTCGTTGAGCCAAATCATGACTTTGTCTTGGGTTGAGCAGAGTGAGGCAAGTTTAGACTTGAAGTCTTCAATATCAACAAAAGGGTACGGTGATTCATCGTTTTCCGGTAACAGCGCATAGATTTCTGAGCCCAAGTCACACCCCGACAGGAATCCCTTGTATGGCCCCCAGTGTCGGTCACGGAGGAGAACTTTGTCGCCACGGTTAGCGAAATTGGCTGCCGCAAGGAACAGCGCACCTGAGCCGCCAGGCGTTGCGGTTGCGGTCATTGAGATGCCGCATTCATCCATTGCGTCACGGTGCTCACCAAGTGCGAGAGTTTTGGCAAGGTCGAGGAAGGCTGGAAGTCCCTTCAACGGTGCATATGCGGCTATTTCGACGGGAGGTGCTGCGCGAACCGCTTCATCAACCACTTTGTTGATCGCAAGTGTACCGTCATCCTCAAGCAGCGCTCCAATGGTCCCGTTTACGGCGTCAGCACCGTTTTTGACGGCTTCTTGGTATCGAGCCCACCAACCAAAGATGGTGTCGTTACCAACCTTGGATTGGGAGTAGGGGTTGAGTAATCCTGCACCGGCATCGTGGTTCATGCCTCTCCGAATACGGGCGTGTTCTTTGACTTGCCCCTTCCTCTGGTTCAAAGAAATGCTTAGAATCCATATCGTTTTCTTGTTGTTCTCTCCGTTTCATTCATCAAGGGTAAGTGTCTCGGGCAGTTTGTCGCCTGTGTAGCATAGCTGGTAGTGCATCGGATTTGTAATCCGAAGGCCGGGGGTTCGAGTCCCTCCGCAGGCTCCTAACATTCACTGTAAGTGAAAAATCCGATAAACCTCCATTCAGTCGGATTCCCATGCGTCCGTTTCATCTTGCTTTTCCCGTTGTGGATTTAGACCTGACCGAACGATTCTATGTCGATGTCCTTGAGTGCACCGTTGGTCGACGAACTTCGCATACCATCAATTTCAATTTCCATGGGCATCAAATCGTTTGTCATTTGGTTCAGAAGATGCCGGATTATACCGACGATGGGCGCGTTGACGGTAGGCAAGTCCCACCGTTTCATTTTGGATTGGTAATGGAGTATGCGCAGTGGCATTCTTTCCGAGACGAACTGCTTGCAAAGGAGATTGAGTTTCGACTCAAACCTCATATTCGTTATCCTGGGAAGGTTGGGGAACAGGCGACGCTGTTCTTGAACGACCCGTCTGGTAACGCTATTGAATTCAAATCGTTCAAGGATGAAGAACGGTTATTTGCGACTGCTGCTGGTTCTGAACATGAACCCGGCGGAGGGCTCTTGTAAGCGAATCCTCAAAGTCAAGGATTCTTTGGGAGTGCTATGGTGGCACAGCGACTGGACGGAAAGGCTTGCGCTGCGAAGGTCGAACTAGAACTCTTGACGCGGATTGCAGCATGCTTAGACAAGAAGACCCAGCCCCATCTTGCTGTCGTGATTGTTGGCGATGATCCAGCGAGCCATGTCTATGTTGGCTCGAAAGTCCGAGCCTGTGAGCGACTTGGTATTCGCAGTACTCACATTGAATTACCAGCAAACGCTACTGAAGAAGAAGTCCGTCAAACCATTGAAGAACTCAACAATCAAGATGGTCTGCATGGGATACTTGTTCAATCACCTCTTCCGAATCACATGGACGAGGAAGGACTCACAGACCTTATTGACCCATCAAAGGACGTCGATGGTTTTCACCCACAAAACTTAGGCCGTTTGGTCCAAGGTCGAATGGATGGGATGTTACCATGCACTCCAAGTGGCGTCATGCGAATGTTGTCGTGGGCTGGGATTGAAACGAAGGGTAGAACCGCTGTAGTTCTGGGTCGCTCGAGAATTGTTGGGATGCCGCAATCGTTACTTCTCAGTGCGAAAGGTGTTGATTCTACCGTCACAGTGGCCCATTCGAGAACCAAGGATACCCAAGCTCTTTGCGCAAATGCAGACATCATTATCGCTGCTGTAGGTAGTCCGGAAATGGTGACAACAGACTGGGTCAAGGAAGGTGCAGTTGTGGTTGATGTTGGAATTAACCGCGTTGAAGATGATACCCGAGAACGTGGATGGCGGCTTGCGGGAGATGTTCACCCCGATGTAGCTCAAAAGGCTGCATGGCTTTCACCGGTGCCCGGTGGAGTTGGACCAATGACCATCGCCATGTTAATGGAAAATACAGTGCGTGCTGCAGAACTTTCGCTTTCTGCTTGACAACGCTCATAGGTTGGCAACGGCAGCAGCGCGTATGGACCCCAAAGCACCACGCCTTGCAACAGCATCGCTCGTCTTGGGATTGATTGCAGCGGTATGCGCCATTGTTAGTTTTGTTCTCAAACTCGGCTATGTTGATGGATTTGGCACCGAAGAAATAGCGATGATTTCCGTTTCAGGTTTTCTTTTTGTTGTTTCCTTCTTTGCCTCGAGGGAACGAGAACAAATGGAAATGTTATCCGTACCGACACTGGAAGAGCAATTTTCAGCCATTGAATCCATGCCAACTCAGTACCGTCCTTCGTCTACGAATGTTGAATCTTCTGGATTTGAAACGAAGCACACTGAGCCTTCGCAATCGCAAACCGTCGTTGCATCCATTCTTGGAGATTCAAATGATTTACAACCAGCGAATGTAGCCGATGCTTTTGCAACGTTATCCACCGGGATGGATTCTGTTGGAAAACAGCACGTTGAGATGAATCCAGCACCACACCGCCACACTCAGCAAGACCGAGAAGTGTTCAAATCATCTCGTTCTACCGAAGACGCCCTTGACCGATTGCAAGTACAAAGCATTCCACTCCCAGGGCAAGTGAATGCGGAATCGTCTCCTGAACTCCCATGGCAGACGTCGACTGGCGATTTCCAAACTGAAGGCGTGGCACGGGTCGCTCTACCAACACAACTTGTTGAACCGGCACCTCAAGCCGAACTACCTGCTGAACCCGCTGAATCTCAATTGCTCATTGATCACTTACCGACTATGCCCAATCTCGAGGATTTGTTTGAGGCACCCCCTACGCAAACCCCATCACCTCTTCCAGAACGACCCAGCACCCCATCTCTTCCGAACCTACCGAGCCTCGACGACTTGTTTTAGGCCGCTCCATAGTTCAATAGAGGTTGAGCGATTGGGTTGTTACATGTGGACCGAAGCGTTTGACCTTCACAGCCATTCGACCAACAGCGATGGTGAGCATCCTGTCGCAGATGTGGCGAAAATGATGGCTGAATCGAAGGTTCGGTTTTGGTCATTAACGGACCACGACACCATTTCGGGATGGAGTTCAGCAAAACAGGCTGCTGAATCAGAAGGGTTGGGGTTCATTCCAGGTGTTGAGATTACCTGTATGCCCGGTCTTGGAGCAAATGCTGCAATCATGGAGGCAAGGCAACGTGACCGTGCTTCTGACTCATGGCACCTCTTGGCGTATTTCCCGAGTATTGAATTTTCCAGCCATGAACACCTCGGTTTCGAAGCATGGCTGGCGCCGTTAGGACAAGGTCGAATTCCGCGTATGAAAACGATGGTACAACGGCTCGAAGAACTTGGGATGCCCATTGATTTTGACGCTGTTGTAGCCCGTGCAGGAGATTCTGTTGGCCGACCACACTTGGCAGATGAAATGATCGCAGCCGGTTACGTTGAAACGCGACAACAGGCGTTTGACGAATGGATTGGAGACGGTAAACCCGTCCACATCACCCGCCCTAAACCGAGTATTGCTGAGGCATGCAAGGCGGTACATGAGGCTGGAGGATTCACCTCCCTTGCTCATCCACTTTACTATTGCATTGATACTACAGACCTTATCCAATTCTGCCTTGATGCAGGCGTTGATGCTATCGAATGCTTCCATCGAAGCCATGCTGATACTTATCGGCATGAACTTTGGTCAGCCGCCAAGAATGCCGGACTTGGCGTGACATGTGGCTCCGATTTCCATGGTCGAATGTATAACCAATCTCCGGGGAGTATGGCTGTGCCGTTATCGACACTCCCTGCAGCACTCAATCCGATGGCAAAACTTCTTCTCGAGTGATTGCATCAATGACGAAGGCAATTTCGAAAAGAATCACTACAGGCATCGCTACAAGGAACAGTGAAAGCGGGTCAGGTGGAGATAAAAAGGCTCCAAGGATGAATGCACTGAACCAAATGTGGCGTCGATAGGAACGAACGGTAGATCGACGAACCAATTCAAGTCGTAGCACGGTGAGTGTGACAAGTGGCGCTTGAAATCCGACAGCAGAAGCGAGCGCTAAATTCGCAATGAATCCAATGTAACTGGTCAATCTCCATTCTGTAGAAAGGCCCGCACTTTGTGCATCGGTTGTGAGGTATTCAAGCAACATCGGTGTAAGCCAATTCCACGAATAATAGATGCCAGCAGCCATCAACGTGAGGGCGGACACAAACGTCAAGACCATGGTCATGCTCGGGCGAGGTGTTTTGAAATCAAGTTCAGCAAGCCGTTGACGAACTGCAAAATGTTTGCTCGCTTTCCAGCTTCCTTCTGAAAGGAACACAACCACCATGCACATGAGTCCTACATGGGCAGCTAATCTCACTTGAAGTAAAATGAACTCGACAGGCGTAATCACAATAATTTCGACATCGCTTGGAAGCCGCTGAGGTTCAATTAACCATGCAATGAAGGTTCGAGTGAGTGGGAACGTAGCAACAAAGCCAATTGCGAACACTGTTGCCAGCAGTTTCACCCTTGACCGCAGATGGGTGCGGAATTCGGAGAGCATTTCGCCGCCTGGTGAATCAAGCAGTTCATCCACTGCACTGACCAATCGCTCGGCTCCTGCCATTGTTGTGAGGACGAGGCTGACCCTCATAACACACACTCATCGTGAATGTCATTCTTGTTCCCAGAGATGGGATGGTGTTGAGTCGTAAAATTTCCTGTTGTACTTTTTGAGCCGCCGGATGCGGTTGATGACAAAACCAGTCATCCAAAGCGATGCCAGTGAAAGAGCAATTGCTTGGCCCATCAAGTCCTGATGATAGTCGTTCAACACGCGAACTTGAATGACATCACCGGATGAGTTTTGACTCGGATTATGCATCATGATGTAATGAAACACCATAGGGGAATCAATGACCACTTCCAGCGTCGACTGCGGTGAGACATACTGAACCTCTCCAATACTTTTCACAATGCTCCAATCAATCGAGCCGTTCTCCATCGCAGGAGGTGCAAGGTCGACCATGAGGACTACCACCTCCATGGTGATGGAATCATCGAGATTCGAAATGTTGGAGTGAACATTCATGCCAGGTTCAAACTTCTGTATGATCTCAAACCGTGAATCATCAGGTCCGAGTTGGTAGGATATGCGTTCATCGACGTGCGACTCTTGGTACTGAACGGCCATGAGAATCGTAGTGAGTAGCAACAATGCGACGACGCCCTCAACGAGGAGGTGTTGACGAATCTTTTTGCTGGTAAATCCTTTGAAGAAACTACCGTAATCGTTGCGCAATCTTGGTTGGAGGTGGTGGATGAACAATGCTCCTACACCGCCGATTAACAGTCCTAGTGGTATATCGATGAACCAATGGATGCCGAGGTAGAGAATTGTGAAAATAAACAACGCCGTGTTCAATAATACAAACATGTGGTATCGGTAATGTCGCCATTCTCGAAGTGTTCCTCCGTTTTCTCGCACATGGAGATAATTGAGCAGTAGAATTCCGAACGGTATAGCGACATGCAAAGACGGAACAGCGTTGTCGAGTGGGTCGTGAGTGGCATAGAATACGCTGTACCATCCTTCGTGGTAAAGCAGTGATTCCATTCCAGGTATCCAGGAGGATGTGACTTCAACATTGAAAAACAAGTAATAAGGTACGGCCAGCGCGTAAATTAACAAGTAATTCAGGGCCACTTTGTCCGTCATATCCCGATCTCCTGTGTAGGCGAAGTACACGGTCGTGACATAAATCAAGAACAGGTAAATGAACAGGTAATGGAAGTTGAGGAATGAAGTAAGGGTGTCGTTGAGGAAGAACTCTTGAACATGCTGTGTAAAATTCCCTTCGAGCGAATATACCGCTTCAGTCCAATGTCCTGTGCGCAATTTAATCGGTTCGTTGAGGGCGTCAGTAATTGATTTCCACTTGATGATGACAATATATCCCATTGCGTGAAGGTAGTACCGTTGATCGTGAAATACCTGCAACCAACGCTTCATTGGAATGCGCATTGATGGTCTGTGGGCAGTGAATGCCACACAAATGATTGGGGTTAACACCAAGATGAGCCCCATCATGATTCCATAGGGGTCCATGTTTGACGGGCTGTGGGATTTGATATAGGTATTATGACGAACATGACTCGGAAAGTGACTTACGCACCCCCTCGAACGAGCAACATCGAATCATTACTCTTAGAAAGGAGTTCTTGGTGGATGTAACATGGTGCAAAAATGGAACCAAGCACCTGAAAACACGTTGGAGAGTCTTCGGCACGCCATTCAAGTCAACGACGGAATCGAGTTTGACCTGCGATTGACTAGGGACAAACAACTTGTTCTGCACCACGATGCCAACCTTTCAGTGCCAGTTTCAAAACATCCACGTTCGGTAAAATGGACTGAAAACCACACGCTTGAAGAGTTAACATCGTTGGGTTTTCTCTCGTTCAAGGCTATGCTTGAGGACCCAGTGATACACTCGGAGTGGCGCGATAAGGGCAAAATGGGATGCGTCGAATTCAAACGTCCACACCCTCGTGCTCTCTACGGCGGCGGTATTTTTGGCAAAAAGCAACATATCTCACATATGAGTGATATGATTTCAAAAACCGAAGTCTTGCTCGATGAGTATGAGATTCCTCATGAAAACGCCGTCTACTACGCATTCCACACTGGAATGGAATCTTCAGCCAAGATGGCAAATACAAAACGTCCTTGGGCGAATCTGACGCCCTACATACCTCCATTCGGGACGTATTACACCAAAAGAATGCGAGGCACTTTACAGTTTTTGAGCACACCAATCGCTCGATTGATTCACTCAAACAAAGTTGCTGGCGCTGCCATGGCTCCTTGCGCCGTCGAATATTTCTTGCCTCCAAATAATTGGCTCACATTTGGTCGAACAGGCAGCTTGAAAGGCGACCGAGCACGGCGCGTGAATGCTCATCAGCGTGGATACCCAATCTACGTCTGGCCTGCAAACCTCGATACCGAATACGACATACTCAATGCCGGTTTGACAGGGCTTACAGATTTTTCAGACCCCAGTATTACTTGGCTGCCTTCGGGGCACTTGAGGTGGACTCAACCAGCAACAAAACCACTTGATGCCCAGCAAAGTGAACTTCTCCATTCAGCAACCGAATCGAATCACCTTGACATTTTGAAAGAACTTCAATCAAATGTTACCCCTTGGTCAGAATGCGATGTTCAACGTAAAACCGAACTCATCGAAATGTGGAAGGATAAATGGCAGTGGGGCGAATCAACCGCAGCCATTCTTGAGCGTTCAAGCGATGCGTCGCCTCCATGGGAAGCAATACGGCTGCTCGGTCATCGAGGCTCAGGGAAGACTTCCCGTCCAGTTCTCGAGTGATTTTCACTCGATGTGGCGAAGACTTTGTGCCTCTGCGATGTACTTTGGTCGGTAAATTGGTGTGCCCTTTCCGTTTCGCAAAACAGCACGCTCATCAACGATTTGTGCACCAATTCCTGCCACACGCGCCCATCCAAAGAAGGTGGTGTAATAGGTTGGGTCGGTGAATCCAATGTGGTGCAATAAAGCGCCACTTGCGATGTCGACGTTTGCGTTTGGGTTGCTGATTTTTGGATTCTCGGCAAGAACTCGTGGCGCAACTTCCCTCAGTGTTGTAACGATTTTGAAGTTCTCATCGTCGGGGCAAATTTCAGCGCCAAGTTTGAATTGTGCTGTAGCACGAGGATCTTCTGCACGGAGGACTGCATGACCAAAACCAAAGATTGGGCGATTTGCTTCGAGTTCTGCTCGTACGAATGCTTCAACTTCAGCTGGGTTGCTGGTTCCAACCTTCAACACGAATTCAAGGCAGGATTGATTGGCTCGGCCGTGCAGAGGGCCTGAAAGTGCATTCATTGCACCGGCCATCGAAGAGTAAACGGTAGCCTTTCCTGATGCGATTGCTTTACCTGAAAATGTAGAGAGGTTACCCCCACCATGGTCCATGTGGAGGACGAGATAGGTGGAAATTACACGCTTCATTTTCTCTTTGTCCACGCCTTCAAATTCCAGAGCATGAACAAACCGGTCGACGAGGTTCATCGTCGAATCATCTGCAGGAATGTCGTTTTCTCGTCCTTCACGGATTCTGAATATGAGGCCCATCAAACGAGGCATGCGTGCAACGAGGTTCAGTGCATCTTCCTTCCAATCTTCAGTCGTTTCGAACATGCCCAAGGTGTGAATGCCAATGCTGAGCCAGTCCATTGGATGGCCGAATTTTGGTAGGGTTTTGAGTACAGATTCCAAATCGCCAGGAATCTCAGCACGGTTCGCAAGGTCTTGACGGAAAGCAGCAGATTGTTCATCGGTCGGCAATTCCTTGTGGAACAGGAGGTAGACGATGTCCTCGGGGTCAAATTGAGCCAACTCGGAAATCGGATATCCGCAGTAGTGAACGCCTTCAGTCGGCGTGACGTATGAGGTGCGGCAAGTGCCGACTGGAACGCCTCTTAGGCCAGTGTTGAGGTGGTTCTCAGTCACTTCCAAAAGTACCTTCTTGTCTGCCAAATGCTCCCCTCGGAACATTCCACATACCTCTTTCGTATAAAGCCGGCTGCTTCACATTCAACCGTAATCGACCCGTTGAGTACCTTCGAACCCTACTTCCTGTTCCAAGGCGGCCAAGAACGGAAACCCTTTGTCGATTCCCTGTCTGCGAAGACATGGATGCGGATTGCCTCTCCATCGATGACAAGCGCATCGTCAGCAGTAAGACCGGGACACGTTTCTTTGACTTCTCTCCAAGCCCGGTCAGTTGCGAGATTTTCACCCCACCATGGGAACGCCGCACATTGCTGTGGACGGACGGTATAGATGGTGCATTGCTTGTTGTCATCCAGATAGATGCATACATCGTCCACTTGTCGACTTTTCAGAACATATCGGCCGTCTAAAGTTTGCCGGCAGTCTCTTTCTAACCAATCCTCAACTTCCATTTGGTGGTGCTTAGAGATTCGTTCTGCATCCGTGATGGACAGGTAAACAATCCCACCAGGCTCGTCACAGCATTTACCACAATTCGCTTGACATGAAAAGGCAACGCCTTCCATCCACCATGGCGGTCTCATTCTTCTTCACCTATCAGCATGTTTTGAACGGGATGTATTCGACCGAGCCGGATTTTGCGAGGTTCATCTGAACCTTCGAGCAAATCCATCATGTCAACGCTGCCTGAGTCGACATTCCATTCCCCTGCGGGTTCATGGCTGTCGAGAGGGTCTTCGGTTTTCTTTGATGCTCGTCGACCAACCTCCCGTCGTTCTTTTTGAACGGTGTCTTCCTCCATTTCCGGCCACGGCTCACGGTCTGGATCAAATTCAGTTAGGTTACTTTCCATTCTGCGCAACTCATCTGCAATGGAAATCAATTCCTCAATGGTTGCTTCCGAAGTGCGTTCGGAGAGGTCATGCAGTTTTGATTCAAGATTTCCAAGTTGTTTTGAACTCTCAATCAATTCTCGCTCAAACGAGTTGATTTTGCTATCGAATGCCTCATCTAAGTCGGTTAAGACATCTGCAGCCAGTCCGATGTCACGGTCTTCAATTCGACCCTGACGGGCAACCAGATGTTGCTCCCTTTCATGGATATTCAACACCGATGGCGCAGCAGGTGCAGTATCTTCCAATGCAATTTTGAGGTATTCAGCGTGGCGTTTGTCACCTGATGCAGCGAGCTCTCGGGCGTCTAATTCAGGAGGGATGTACTCGTCCACTCCGATTTCAGGCAATTCTGAATAGAGGTCAATACCTCCGTGAACTTCGTCGCTGTATACAGTGTCAACAGCAGAATTGAGGAGGCGCATGGCGATGTCCTCCACCTTTTCTTGCTCCTGTAGAGGCTCTGCCGATTTCCGGTCAAGTTGATTCGATAGCAGGGCAGTTACATCTTCTCCATCCAGTACCTCGTCACCGGATTGCAGTGCGAGTGCGACCAGGTCAAAATTGGCTTTCGTCGAATTCCATCCAATGGTATCCTTCAATACGAGGCTTGCCAATTGGCTGTCGTTCATCATGAGGCCTTTCTTGTAAGAGAGATGTCGAGCATAGAGTACCATGCTTGTCGATTGTGGGGTTTCAAGTTGCACTGAAGCTGCATGACGGGTGAGTTCCCATAGGCGAGATGTAGGCCAATCATCAGGTGTGCTCTTCGAAGTGAGAAGTACATGCACGCCAAGGTTGAGTGCATAGTCAACCATCATGCCGAGTTCGTGTGCGAGTTCGGGATGATTGACGTGTGCGTCAATGTCGTCAATTGCAAGCATTCTCGCGTTCACCAGCGTATCTTGCCAACCTTCAGGCAAGCGTTCCAAGCCTGCTAATTCTGCCCCCGTGAGTAAGTATACATTTCCTTCTTGACGGCGCAGAACTGCTTGAGCAGTCGCATGAAGCAGGTGGGTTCGTCCTGATTGTGATGCGCCAATGAAAAGGAGTGGGTTGAGTTGGCCCCCAGGTGAATCGACGACTGCCTCTGCCGCCTGTGTAGCACGCGTGTTTTCAGGAATGCTAAACCACTGTTTGAAACTCTTACGAATCTCAGGACGCAAACGCGATGGCCATACGCCTTCAGTCGGTGTGATCACGCTGTGGTGAAACGGTGAAGTTTCATCGTGAGGAGCCAACTCATCAGCAAGAATTTGGGTTGTTCGGCCACGGTGTCCATCAAGAACCGACATCCACACCGGGCTGCCATCGTGTTCCATCCCGAGGTAACCGTCTTCTTTGGGCTCTTCTTGTTGTTCGATTGAATCGAACGTTCGTTGACGTAATGAACGAATACGGCGTGCGGCTATGTCCGAGAGTGAGTCCCCAGTTGATTGAAATTCAATGGCAGGTTTTCTTCGCTCAGTTTGCTTACCTAATACGCCGTCCGCCACCAATTCAAACGTTGGACGCTCGACACTTCCTGTTCGTTGCAGCAGTGTTCCTTTGCGTCGATCAACGACATCATTCCGGCCTAGCAATCGATTCAATTTGGAATTCGATTTTTCAGAACTTTGACGTTCTTTGGGCGCTACTCGTTCGATTCCTGACCCCGTTTGGTCCAGTTTTTGTCGAGCGAGCTCAAGTGCAAGAGCAAGTTTCTCACGTCGTGGATTCATTCGCCCTTCGCCTCCGTTTCTTTGCGAAGCCGTTCTCTGTCTTCAAGTTCCCACACGCTGAGTTTGTCTTCCAGTGAAGGTTTAGATTGTCGGCGAAACGCCCCTTCACGGCTTGGTTTTTCGTGTTGGTTCTGTTCCATCGCACCGGGTCGGGCCATGTGTGGAGTGAGGGATGTTTCAGTGTTGACCGGCTTCCTGCCTTTTACTGCAGCGAGTGGTCGATTGGGCAAGGGTGTCTTTGGGAGCCTATGCTCTCGAGTGTTGACATGTTGCCGTGTTGCATCCAGCACAGACGAGTGCAATTTCGGAATCGAAGCCATCTTTTCAACAGCCCTCTCTTGGCGATGGGTATAGTTCTCAAGACTCGATGAGATTGCTTGAGGAGGTTGAATACGGCCATTGTCGACTTCAATGAGTTCCTTTGCCTGAGGCGCATTCCTAACCGCTGCGAACAAGGCGCGCTGCTTCTTGTTGTGAGGTCGTGGCACCGCTCTTTTTTTCTTTCTTCGTATTTTCTGTGCCTTTCGTGGACCGGTTGGTTGTACGGGAGTTGTCCGCTTTACAGTCGTATCCAGAGCACTTGAATCCGCAACTTGATGCGTTGGAGAAACCGTTTCGGCCACATTCGACATGGCTGTTGGAATTGGAGTGTTTGTGGACTGAGGTTTCCGCTCAATGCTCATCGGTTGTGGTTGTTTTGCAACAGATTCAGCAGTCTCCGCCACAGCGTGCAGTTCTGATTCGCCCTCAATGCTCCATTCTTCGACAACGGAATTCAGAGATTCTGTGGCGGCCAGAACTTCTTCTGATTCAGGTGCATCGAATCCACCTTCCATCGTGCCATAAACACTGGATTGGGGTGCGATGGGGCCGCCGTTGGATGAAGAAATCGCTTGTTGAAGTTGTTGTTCAATCCACTGTCGTTCTTCTTCACTGGCCGGGGCGCACAATGGGTGGTCCAGAAGAAGGTCCGGCTCGAGGTTCCAATGCTCCAAAACCGATTGCTCAAGGTCGGTCATGTAGCGTGAAAGGTGCTGGCGTGTAGTTATTGGAAATGCATTGAAGTCAGCAGTCGCAAGGAACAGGTGGTCTTCTAAGCGAACTCCATCAACGATGTCTCGTAGGAAATTTACAATCCTGTCATCACCGTGTAAACTTGAGAGGTATTCGATTCCCTCAAGGACAACCACTGCGCGAAGGTTCTCCCATAGGAACGAGTCTATTTTCCGTCGGATGTTTTCTAGACTCGGTTCCGTAGATTTGCTGCTGCTGTTCTGTGAGAGCCAACTGCTTGACGCAATCGGGATGTTGTGTTCAACGTTGAGTGATTCTATGTCGTGTCGGGCCAGAACCAGCAACGGACGGCCGTGGACGGCCAATTGACCCGCTAGGTCGAACAGTGGTGAAGGGTCTGGCGAGTCGAAGAAGTACGCATCACCGGGACGCAGCATTTTTTCCAATCCATCAAAACGTTGCATCATTGCACGGCTTCGCTGACGCAAAGCCTCAGGCGCTTCAACAACGGTTTCCATTTCGGGGAGGCGATCATCACGGCGCCAACTGCTTGATCGGTACCTTGCTTTGGACCACCATTGGTGCTCTTCAGTATCTGAAGTCTGCTTTTCCTCAGCATGGAATTGAGCTTCAGGGTACAGATTGAGAATACGGTCCACATCGGACAACGGCAACTCATGAACGGCGAGGAGTGAATCGAGGAGCGCACAATCGCTTTCGATGTCGAGTAAGGCTTCGAGCGCCATGCTGATCGAGGTGGCTTCATGCAAGGCCATCAGGGGTATTCCGTCTTTGAAAACAATGTGTCCTACACGAGGCATTTGTTCCTTGGGCCGGCGTTCAATACGCAGGTATCCAGTAGTCGACAATCTGGCGATATCAGAGGAAAGAAGTGGCAATGAATCCGGTCCACCTCGGCGGACTTCCGTAACATCTCCTTGCGGTAATTCCACCATATTCACTCACCCCTTCGGGGTGATGCTTACGAGACACTTCTTGAAAGGTCCGGCTCGTTTCATTCATCGAATGGGATTTCACCGCCTCGACGATGGAGCCAGAAACGAAGTTCTCAGGCTTCTTTGAACGAATTACCGTGAAGTTGAAGGAGTTCACGCCAATGGTCGACTATGAGCGAGCGTCAGGCCGAATTGTCTGTAGAGATGCGGCGCTTCAATGTTCTTCCAATCGCTCAACCTTTCATGTTACGGTTTATTGGCTATCTCTTGGTTTACGAAATAGCCGTCATAGTTTTGTTCCGACTCTTGCTCCCCGTCATCGAGTATTCGTTCCTCTTGTACCTGGTCATAATCTCTCTTTCAATCGGAGGTGGAATCTACCTTTACAGTCGAGCACCGATGCTGAATTTTCCTCTAGCAGTGAATATGAATCATCCCTTCATGAGCGACGCTGAACTAGGAAATGCCACGGTAATGGTGCAATTTTCTGATGGAACCTGGGCAGATGTTGGTAAAGGCAGAGTGCGTTTGACGGCGGATGAGTTAATGGGGGGTACGTTGCTCATTCGTGATGACGATGACTATACCGTAGTTGGGCATTTCAGCCATCGCAAACAATCCGACTCTTGGCTAAAGCGATATGTTATTCTCATCAACCAAGCCATAGCGTTGCGTGATGCGATCAACGGTGATGAAGATACCATTGAAGATGCCCGTGAGCGCGAAACCATTGATTATGGATTACTTGAGCGTTCATGGTTGGAAGTCGATGAAAATCTTGAAATCGAACCCGAAGGCATTTTTAGCAAATTGAGAAGAGACTAAATGCACATTTTGTTGATTTACCGGCCTTCACATTGAAAACCTGCACTCCTTCGGACACATGTGGAAACATCGGCACGTTGGCAAGGGCGTCTCGACGCTTTGGGCTCAAAAGAGCGTGAAACTCTGCTGGGCACCTCCCTCTCTCGTCGCTTCACACTCTTGCCATTATGGCTCTCTCATCCCTCGAATATTTCTGCCTTTTACGGACTGTTAGTTTCATTGGCATTGATTTTACCTTACCGATTTGCACAGGCTTCAGACAGTTGGCTCACCAATTGGATTTTCCATTCTTCGTTGATTATGGTTGCATGCTTACTACTCGGCCTGCTTTC
This sequence comes from Methanobacteriota archaeon, assembly GCA_018691345.1. Classification (GTDB taxonomy): domain Archaea; phylum Thermoplasmatota; class Poseidoniia; order Poseidoniales; family Poseidoniaceae; genus MGIIa-L1. The sequence goes on along the minus strand of JABGTJ010000062.1, from coordinate 43,774 downwards.
TCTCATCATTGTTCGAGTTACGAAGCGTTTCCCTGTTACGCCCCCTCGGTATATTCTCTACCCGATGCCATTTGTTGGATTTGGGCTGCTCACCATTTCTCTTACTGGGATGTTGGAACTACCACAAAGTCTCATTTGGCTTCTTTTACTCCTTCCAGGTCCGATGTATGTTCATCTTTCTTGGGCTCCACGTTGGCGCCTTTTGTGCCAACTTGAAGACAACAAAAATCCGTTTGAAGGTCTCGAACACGAATACCACGAACAATTGAACGATGCCGAAGAAATTGCCGATGGCGACGAAGAACTTCTTTCCGTCGTTGATGCACTCGAAGAAGAATGAAATCACTGTCTCACTGGTTGTTTTGCAATCGGATGTAATTGACTTGACTAACGGCGACCAATTTCCCTTGCGTATCGTAAAGGTCAGCACGAGCGAGACACATCGTTCTTCCAATTCGAACCACATGTGCTTTGCAAATGACATCCGTATGGCAAGGTCGCAAAAATCGTATATTGAAATCCGTCGTAGCAACCTGTGCATCCGCTCCGATTTCTGTCAAAATAGACCAACAGGTGACCGTATCTGCAATTGTTCCGAGCATTCCACCGTGGAATGTTTCGTAAATCCCATCCCAGCGTTTATGGCGTGGAACGGTCGCTTCACAATGGCCCTTTTCCAGTTTGGTAATTTCCATGCCAAGAGTTTCAACAATTGGAATCGATTGAATCCTTGCGTCGAGAGCTTGGAGTTGTTCATTGGTCAGTGTTTCGCTCTTCACAGCATCACCTCAGATAAGGTCGAGTTTTGGGCCCACTTTTTCGAACAGGCGAAGGACTTCATCCAGATCATCTCGGGTTAAACCGGCGGACATTTGCGTTCGAATTCGGGCTTTGTCTCTCGCCACCATTGGGAACACGATGGCTCCTGCCATGACACCTTCATCACCTAGGGCTTTTGTCATTGCTTTGGCCACGCTTGATTCTCCACACATCACCGGGATGATTGGCGTGACGGAATTTCCTGTGTCAAATCCGAGCGATTGCAGTTCCTTTCGGAAATAGTCGGTGTTTTCCCACAGTCGCGCATGGTGTTGCGGCTCATCCATAAGGACTTCAATGGCCGCTTTTTGGGCCGCTGCTACGCCGGGCGGTTGAGAACCTGAAAGAAGCCATGAGCGTGAATGGTTGAGTGCATGTGTGCGTGTCATTTCTGTGCCGGCAAGAATTCCACCTTGAACTCCCAACGCCTTTGAAAATGAACCGGTTTCAAAATCCACCTTACCTTGAAGGTTGAAGTGTGCGACAATTCCTGCACCCTTTTCACCTAGAACTCCTTCACCGTGGCAATCGTCCACGTAGACCATAGCCCCGTATTCTTCCGCTAATTTATTCACTTCATCAAGGGGTGCAATATCACCGTCCATTGAAAATACACCATCGGTGATAATCAACTTGCGTTCTGAAGTTTCATGGGCCTTCAACACCGCTTCTAATTCGCCCATGTCGTTGTGAGCATAGACACCACGGCTTGCTTTTGTGAGTCGTACTCCGTCGATAATCGAGCCGTGGTTCAAAGCATCGCTGATGATGACATCTTGAGGCCCAGTCACCAACGCAGGAATGAGACCAACGTTGACGGTATAGCCTGCAGAATAAATGAGAGATGCTTCAACACCCTTGAATTCAGCAACTTTCTTTTCTGCTTCAAGATGGATATCCATTGTCCCCGCAATAGCACGAACACTTCCACTTCCAGCACCGTACTTCTCCGTCGCATCCAGCATTGCCTGCTTGACTTTTGGGTGAGTGGTTAGGTTGAGGTAGTTGTTCGCTGAAAGCATGATTGTTGGTTTACCGTCCATGCGACAACGGGGTTCGTTTGGACTTTCCAAGGTGGGCGGTTCCCAAAGCAGTGATTTTTCTGATAATTCATCAAATCGGGTTTTCATCCAAGACATGTCTCCGGGCATATGGTCTCCTCATACCAACGCAAGACCTCGACATTCAAGTTCTTTCGGGCTTGAAGTTCTCAATCCGTGAGCGCAACCATGCACTCAAAAAGGAAGTGCTGTTGGGCGTGTCATGCGACTTACCGGTACTGTGAGCAGTGGATTAGGGCGAGCCCACATTTTCATGGCTCAACCTCACTACCAGGAACAGTTCAAACAACTTCTCGGGGGTACTGCGTGGCCAGGGACATTGAACCTCACCATCGAAGGCCAAGACTTGATCAATTACATAGCCCTGCGGAAAAAATCCGGAATCGATACACTCGACGCCACTGATGATGACCGTGAAGCTGCCTCAGTCATCGATGTCAGCATGCATGAATCTCACCGCATTCGTGGTTTCTTGCGAGACGGTGTATCGTTTGGTGGCGCTACTGCATTTATGGCGGTCCTTGAGTCCGGAGAATCGACCGTCGAATGCGCTTTATTGATTCCAGATTTAACACGGCACACCGATGTGGTCGAAGTCATTGCGTGTTCGTTCTTGCGAGAAAGACTCGCACTTGTCGATAACGACATCATTCAGGTTCGCCTGAATTGATTGTTGTGTGTCGGACGATTGGCAACTCACCGAGTACCGCCCATTCATGGTAGAGCAAGCTTTTCATCTCGTGTCGAGCACCGTCTCTCCAACGTTTTCTCATGGTTCGTTCAACTGCTGGTCCAGTTGGGGGTTCGGTAAAACATCGAATTTGGTTTTGAGATTCTGGTAGTTCCATTTCATCCCAGTCAACCCCCCAAAGGATGAGCCAGTCCGCAGGTGCCACACCAAAATCGGCTTCCTTTTCGGGGTGTTCAATAGCCTGTTTTACGTCATAGGGGCTGATTTCTCCGATGCACATTCTGTGTATTGCCATCGCCGTTCTTCGGACCTGATTCCATAGGAATGCTTCACCAATGATTTCGAATCCTACGGTTCGACCTTCAACGATCCATGGCTGGCAAGAGAGAATGGTCCGCATTGGGTTCTTACCTTCTTCAACACGGGCAAAGTTCGTGGCATTGTAGGTTCCTTCGAACATTTTCAGCCATTCAATGAAGTCATCTCCAGGATACTTCCAAAATTCCAATCCTTCTAACCGATAGCGATACACTCGATGATTCGCCATTCGTGGATTCCATTCCTCAGCGACCTGTTTGACGTCGAGGAAAGCAATATCTTTGGGTAACCGGTCGTCCAAAGCACGAATCATTTTTCTCGGCGTTAGCGCGTCCCACAATTCGCTGTCGATGTGTACGACTCCTCCATTGAGACGCACATGAACACCGGCATCTGTACGGCTCGATAGCACGAGGTTGTGTTCAACCGACGTAGGGTCGAGCCATTTTAGGCTTCGAAAGACCCGAATCAGTTCACCTTGAACGGTTTCGACATCGGGTTGAATTTGGCTACCATGGTATCCATCGCCAAGGTAACCTATGCGGAAAGCAAGACGAACACTCTGGTTCGTCATGGATTCACCTTCACTCTTCACGAAGCAGCATCTCTGCAGCCTCTTCAGGTGAGTAGCCTAATCCGCCTACGGACCAAATGAGGGCCTGCTTTAGCCAAGGTTGAACCATTGGATTCTTTTTACTTGGATCCATCACTTCGATAGCATCAACAATGTTACGGCTTGCGGTAAACAAGACTTCATCGACTGGAATATCTTCAATTTCGAGACGTCGAGCGTAGCGTTGGAACTCCTTAACGGCGACAGGGATTCTTCGGCACTCAAGTGCGAATGTTGCGAAGTCTCCAATGTATTCCATATTCTCTTCGTCCAATTGCATGGCTTTTTTGTAAGCCATCATGATTTTTCCACCAGGGATGACATCGTCTTGTGCTTCGGCGTTTTTCATGTTGGCAAATTCAGCGTACATGTGGTGAACATGAGCGTTCTTTTTGTGGCTGCTCATCAAAGCATCGAGTTCTTCTAGGGCTCCATCAAGGTCGCCACCACGCAATTTTTCAATAGGTCCTTGCAGTACTTCTTCGTCGCTCATTGTATCGCCTCAAGTAGATGGAGTGGCAAACACTTTTTGAAACACTCGCCGGATTCGTGTGAATCTTCAGTCCTCTGATGCAGCCACAATTGTGTCTTTGAGGTCTCGTAGTAGGTTTGATTGGCTGTGTTCCTTGTGCTTTTCATTGAGAAGTGCTTTTGCATTCTCCCAGTTACGAATATTGTACATGCAGTGCTTTGGGTCGGCACGGACTGTTCGAATTGTTCTCTGGTACGTAAGCAGTCCAATTACGGAGCGAAGAATACCTTTGCCAGCTCTCTCAGCAGTTGAGTCGCCTTCTTTTTCAGTTGTACCGGGGATCGCACCAGCGATTCCAGGACCTGTGCTTTCTTCGACAATCCCGACTCCCGAATCGGTCAAGATTGTGACGGTGGCAAATCCAAGGATGGTTCCTACAGGTGATCGTTCAACCATGACTTCAGAGATGCGATCGAATAAAATTCGTCGGTGAGACCTTGACAACAGGAAACTGTGTTCAAAAATCACTGCATCGCTGGTGACAGCGTAGTGGAAACTTCGCTGGTAATAGTAGGTGAGTGCCATGTAAATGGAGACAAATCCGAGACCAAAGAGGCTGTAACTGTATTGACCAATTGGTATGAAGTCGCCGATTGGTTCGTCCATCCACAAGTCAGTAATCCAATACAGGACATCATCCATCTGTATTACCAACGGAGTTAGAGAAATGATGAGCAGTCCAATGGTAACCCAGCGGCCAGATGTTGAAACATTGACCAACCTGTTCATCCAAGTGATGAACAGCATAACAAACACGAAGCCGAATGGATATTTTTCGCCACCAGTGATGTCAATCATGAACAGGGCGAATTTGACGAAGCCACTGGAATCTTCGCTCGATAGAGAGTTGGCGTTGTCGAAGATGAAATGTATGGCGAGAACTAAAATTCCCAGCAGGTACATCCCAAGGAACGCAAACGTACTCGGGCGTTTGGTAAGAAGAACCTCTTCACCAGAAATAAGGCGGAATGTCTTAGCAAGACGTGCTTGTTCTGCTTCCTTCTTGGCCTCATCCGTGGTGTGAACATCGGGTGTGGGTGTTTCTGCGGCATCGGATTCTTCGCTCATAGCAATCTCTCCTCTTCCATGTCTATCGCTCCTCGCACATAATACCTTGCCCATTGAACAGTGGTACGGTATGGAATGTGATTAGGGGTGGAAACCGTCAGTGAAGCAATCCCCAAGAGTGTTCTGCGTTTCCTCGAGCCCATTCATAGTCCGATTCTTTTCGGACACCATATTCGTCTTGAATCCGTAAATATTCCATTTCTAAAGGATATTCATTGTAGGTGAGGTGTGACTTGATGCCGCCTCGTGTCGGCTGGTTGAATGTCCAATGCGCTCGTTCAATGGCTTTTACACGGAGCTCGATTGTTGTTCTACCGTTCCACATTTTTATTTCAAAAACAGGCAGTGGTGCGCCAGGGGTTTGCCCGTGGTCGCCTTCTGTGATGTTCGAGGCTGTTTTCAGTATCGTGACGTTGGTGAATTTTTCGCTGCGTTTGTTCACCGGATCATGAAACAGCCCACCTTGAGATAATCCAATATGTCCAAGGTCTCGTCTCTTCCATGGTCGATTGTCTCTAGCGCTAACGGTAAACGAAACATGAGGCAAAAACCAATCGATGTAAGAACCATCGTTGAGATGAAGCATGCCCCAATACCAAGGAACTGATGGTGCCTGTACGCAGACTTTCTGGAAGTATGCTGTTCCTGACACCTCTTCATCATCCAGTTTTCCATGAACTTTGGTGCCATGCAGGCGCAGGATATCGTACCCCATGTTGGCTGCATAGGTCGCCGTGGCTTGGCGAGCCGTTGACATTGCAGCGTTCCACGGGGTAAGGGTAAGATCAAGCTTTTTGGGCACTTTAGGGTGGCTCGCAGATTCATCTGTAAGCAAATGAATCCAAAACGCACTCAAGTCGCTCTTGAGGCCCATCGAGAGATCGTTTTCGATGAGTGGTACCACGGCTCCACCGCCTCTTCCGGCATTTGTGGCATCGTCGGGCCACATCGAATGGGTATCGGGCATCGCAATCATTCGGCAAATCTGTTGAATGACGGGTTCGTGCATTTGTTGGCCATCAAACCACCATGCGCATACCATGCCGTCCAAGGCTAATCCATGTTCATCATCGTAACTTGGTCGACCGGCTGGAGTCCAAGGCATCCCGTTGACTTCGACCAGTTCATTGTCTTTGGTTGACCACAGTACCATCAGTTGCCTGCCACTAGGACGACCATCCGGATCGTCGAGCATCACCAGCCACCACCACCAATCCCAAGTGAGGTGGTGAAGCGGTGGTCTGTCTTGCAGGGTCCACATCTTTGAGAGGTCACCTGAAAAAGATTCCATATCCGAGGTCATTGAATCTCCTTACCCTTGAACAATGCACCGCCGATGAACCAGAACACTACTGCTTGAATCAACAGTACGAGGGTTGCTACAATCGTGGAGGCGAAGGCTGAGAGCCCTAAGCCCGGCTTTGACGAGAAGAAACTTAACGGAACTGAACCTTGAAGTGATGATGAACCAAAGATGTCAGATCCTTGTCCACCGCCACCCCATTCGCCCATGAGTATGAACGTATCCAGGTTTGGCCAGACCATCATTGCTACTGAGTCAATAATCATCAATGCCCAACCAATAACAGAGAACCTCAGTATGGTCGCATCAGGAGCGCCCATTGAGAGTAAAGCCATACCCAATTCCCATGCTGCGAACGGAATCGCAAGAATTATTCCATACTTCCATAAAACGCCCAATGCGTTGAACAACATCCCATAGACAAGCGTAGCCATCATGGTGGCAAAAACGATCGCCAACCAAACTCCCAGGTCTGCAAATCTGAAGAAATCATCACCCGAGCCAACAAACCCTGATACCAATGCTCCAAGAATTCCAAGAACGATGACATAGGGCCAAACAATTCCAAGATATCCTAATGTGCGATAGAGGAAAACCTCCGTGCGTGCAACTGGTTTTGCGAGCATGTAATGCATGGTTCCTGATGTCATTTCGTCACGAATGAGGCCAGTCGCCATGAACAGTGGAAGGAAGATTCCAAGGAGCAGCACGAAGCCAAGTTTCCCAATGGAAAGAACAAACCCCAAATGGATTGCTTCACGTGTATATGCGTCTTCATCAGGGTCTTCGTCGACACCTTCGTCAGCGAAGATTTGTATGACTATTTCACCGGTGGGCGAAGTGGATCTTTGTATGATAATGTCACACGGTATTCCGTTTTCATTGGTGTCTTTCTGTGATGCGGTTCTGTTTGAATTGAGACAATCGCCATCATCGTCATAACCTGTGCTCTGTTCACCAAAAGAGGCAGTAACATCCCAATCAAAACCGTCTTCGTTGATGTACTTTGAAGCAGGTTCAGGTTCGATGGGTGGGTCAAACATTCCGGGATGTGATTCATCTGAGAAGGGGTCGGTCCCCAGCTTTCGCTCTTGACCGGTTGGATATCCATCTCCATCAGTGTCAAACGAATCTCCATCGTTATCAACCGACTCAAATTCTGAAGCCATCACATCAATGTAAATCAAGAAAATCAGCGCGAGCGCAGTAAATCCTACCCCCAAAACAACCCATGTGGAGGTCCGTGTGCGGTACTGCCGCAGAGTGAATTCCACTATGGCTGCTGCCTTACGGTCGAGCGAGCGAAAGACCGAATCGGGCTTGGTCGCCATCAAACCCTACCTCCAGAAGTCAAGTAGCCCAAGATGGATGCTAAATCATCGTCCGGATTGTCAATCGAAGACACTTTGTGGCCGTTTTCAACGATAATTTTCGGAAGCCGTGCGTGGATTGCTCCAAGGTTATGCGTTTGAATGGATACGTTTCGGCCGTCTGGGAAAGAGATACCAAACACCTCATCGATGTCGATAATGTCCTTCGCCAGCGCCTTCGGGTTTTCTGCTTCAATCGAGATGCGGTGTGGGATTTGGTCAAGACGTTCCCGTATTGAGTGTAAATTGCCAAGTGCGAGAAGCCGCCCCTGATGCAGAATCACAATTTGTTCGGTGATTCTTTCAATCTCTTGCAAGATGTGACTGCTGACCAAAACCGTTCGCCCCATCTTGCCAAGTTCGCGAATGACGTTCATGATGGTGGTTCGAGCCAATGGGTCGCACCCTTGGAGTGGTTCGTCGAGAATAATCAACTCGGGGTCATTGACAAGTGCATGGGCAATTTTCACTCTTTGTCGCATACCCTTTGAGAATTCTCCAATTTTCTTGTATGCGACATCTGTGAGCCCTACGAACTCCAATACCCTGTCGGCTTCAATTCCTGCTTCGTCCCGAGTCAACCCATTTAGTCGAGCAAAGGTGGAGACGAATCCGTGAGCAGTCATCCAGTCGTACATCTTTTCATGCTCCGGTACAAACCCAACCCTTGCATAAGGGGCAGGGTTCTTCCATGGGTTGGTTCCGAACAGTTTGATACTCCCTTGACTGGCTTTGATTTTCCCCATGAGGAGATTAAACAGCGTTGATTTGCCTGCTCCATTCATTCCAAGAATACCGGTTACTCCTCCGTTGAGTGCCAAGGTTATGTTGGAAAGCGCAAAGATACGCCCATAACTTTTTGAGACGTTTTCGAGGAGAATTGCCGGCGCTTGGACCTCTGGTGTCCATTCCTTGGTTTGAGCTTGCCCTTGTTGGTCAAAGTCTGGAATCATTCACGTGTCACCTCCATCGAGGAAACGCGTGAACTCAGCGTAAACAATGCAATTGCATTCATGGCTGCAAGTGAGGCAAGCGACCAGGTCCATGAGTACTGGTCGTAAGTGGGCTGCGTTCCGATAATGGCTTGGCCTACATGCGCCAAACAATCGTAAGGTGAAAGGAGATACAGAATTTCACGATCAAACAAGTTCGACACAATAAATGCGAGGACTTTTGTTCCTAAGATTATCGAGAGGAGAGCAATTCCCGGGAAGAACTTACCTTTGGATACACTGGATAAGGCCAAACCGAGGCTCGTGTACGTGAATATCAAAAGAACTCCGCTGATGACGGTAGCCAAAAACATGGGGAATGTGTCCAAAATCCATGCCCACCCACGCCCCATGCTTACGATTTCAGCAAAGTAATACAGTGCGAGAGTGATGAGGATAATCATGGCTTGAATGAGTGCGACGGAAAGGAACTTCATCGATACATAATCAAAGCGAGTAATCGGTCTTGAAAAGTACATTGCAGAGGTCCCATGTTGGCGGTCTTCGGATATGACGCCTCCGACCAAAAGGGCTGCGACAACTGGGTAGTACAGCATGTTACGTGGGAGGAACCCAAGAACGTGGCCGTAGAGATTATCTCTGCTTACGCCCCATACTGAATGAAGGCCAGATTCACCAATGAGACCGGAGACAAGAACCATCGCAACATCCGTTAGTGAGGCGACAAACACGACCAAAAGGAACAGCCTGATTGGAACGCCCCACGGCCGATGACCCTTCTTGAAGATGCCAAGCAGATGGTGCCTTAAAATCGCCCAATTCCTCATCCATCGAGGGTTCAATTGCCCATTCCATGGTTTGTACTGCTGCTTGAATACATGACCCTCGCTTCTTGGTGCAGTGGTATCGGTCGCTGAGAGGTCTTCATCACCTTCGGTTGAACCCCATGCAGCTTCTAGACGACCCTTTCCTGTCACAGGAGATTCTGGCTCATACTCCTGTTCAATAGGGGCATCAGGAAGAAGCGGTTCGGCATCATCGCTCATGCTGCCCCACCACCCATGTGCTCTGGAGCGTCGACCTTACGTGCTTCGATTGGAGACGCCAGTAAATCTTCACTGGATTTTACTTCATAGCCCAAGTTTTCCATGATGGAGAGAAACAAATCTTCCAGCGATGCCTCGTATTCATGCATTCGGCGAATCTGAGCGCCAACTTCAGCAGCACAACCTAGAATTAACGAAGTTGTATCTTCTTGTTCATGCAAAATCCGCATGACTCGCCCTTCACGGCGTACGCTCATGCCTTTCTTGGTCATCGCCTCATACAATCGTGTAGCACCCCCCCACACGTGAATCTCGATTTCACGGTCGAATCCTTTCAAGTCCTCAATACGTCCTTGTGCTGCTAGTTTCCCTTTGTGTAGGAGAATGAAATTATCACACACGCGCTCAACATCATCCATCAAGTGCGAAGCCATGAGCACAGAACGGTTTCCATTGCTTACCGTGTTGGTCAACGTCTCAATCATGTAATCTCGTGCCATAATGTCAAGACCATTTGAGGGTTCGTCAGCAATGATGAGTTCGGGGTCATGCACCAAAGCACAAGCGAGTTTTGTTGCCTGCTTCATTCCAGTCGAGTAACTGCCGATGTTTCGGTAACGTTGCTCACCAAGGCCTACGTATTGCAATGTCTCGTGAGCCCTTGCCTGTGCAACGATTGGATTCATACCGAGCAATTCACCTGAATATCGGACCTGGTGAATTGCTTCCATGTCTGGATTGAGTGAATCGTATTCGGGCATGTAGCCAATCCTCGAACGAATTTGATCTCCTTGAGTTCGAATATCGAGTCCAAGTACTCTGCCTTCACCCTCTGTGGCCTGAATCAATCCGAGAATCGTTTTGAGAAATGTTGACTTTCCCGCTCCGTTCGGTCCAAGCAGTCCTGTGGCCCCTTTAGGAATCGAAATATTGAGTTTATTCAAAGCCAAATGAGGGCCATACGACTTGGATAAATCGGTCGTCTTGATGATGAGGTCGTCGTCCAATTCGTCTCCCCCTTGATGAAAGAGATGTTAGGCACCCTTTGAACTATGCCACGGCATACTTCAAACGAGTGGCCAGTTATTGCTTCATTCCGCCACGCGTTTTCACTGCTACGCCTTTTTGGAATGTTTTCATGTCGTCAAGCGTTCCGTTCGACACGCCATGACCCAGTAGTTCCCCAGCAGGATTGACAATAAGGCACGTTTTTCCAGGTGAGATCCACTCATCGCATGCCACTATGAATCCATGGAACACGTTTCTGCCTTGGCGAACAAACGGTTCTGCATCTTCATTGACAACTATCCACGCAGGACCTTTCGAAACATGGCTTTCAATCGATGGTGTGAATCCAACTGGCGGAGCGATGGAACGTGCCGAATGTACGGCGATTGCTCCGCCGTCTGTGAGCGAGAGTCCACCGTCGGTTAGTCTCGGGCTCACGATGTGTGTTCCGTCACTCAGCAAGGCGTTTTTGACTCTACCAAGTCGATTGACGACGCAGGTTGAACCCTTGAGGAGTTCATCGACCCATTGCCGTTCTAGGTTGAGAAGAAGTACCATTTTATCGGCAACATGCCGTCGTTGTAGGGCTTCTTTGGCTTTGCTTCTGTTCTCCGGTTCGAGAACATGCTCACTTGCATCCGAGTCGGTCACACCGTCGAGAACCCCAGCCTGATGAAGGCCAGTCATTGCTCGTGATTGAATGCCATCTCCTAACAGGTCAACCAGTATGATTCGCCGCTCTTCCATTCCGTAATGCTCCAACTCTTGCCGAATAAGAAGTGGATTTGGACGTCGTCGCCAAAGCCATTGTGGGCCATCAACATGCGTGAACGGGTTGAGGTCTTCAAGAGAATACGGAAGTAAGCCTATCGGGGTTTGAATCATGACTTCAAGACCCGGACAATGGTGTTGCAATCGCGTCATTAAGTCACTCAATCGCTCACGCCATGGGCCGGAACTGCCGTAGGCGACAAGAACTGCATCGCTTCCTCGGGCTTGGTTGTCTCGGGGCCTCCAGTGTGCCTGAAGGGCCTTTTTAGCGGCGTCCACGTGAGGTCGAACGAGGGTGTCGTCTCCACCCCATGGCTCTCCACCTTTGCGAGGGGTCTCTTGCGATTCAACAATCCAGTTCCAAGCGCCCTCCCAAGTGCCTGCATGTCGGTCAAGATCTCGAGCAGCATCTCGGTCATCGAGTACCATTTCTTCGAGGAATTGCATGTCAAGTTTTGCGTTGTGTGGGCTGGTCGAGAGCCATAGAAACGCCTCTCTCAATGCAGGATGTTGGTGGCTGCGACGTTCAGCCAGCCGCCAGATGGTACCGTCACGGATTGCTTGCTTGCAACGATCGAGTTCTGCTAATGTCACTTCGAGGTTGTACCGAGCGAGGTGCGCCGTCATTTCTTTTTTGCCAAGCGAGCGAATTTCAGCGGGGGTATGTCCGGCAACACAAGGCATTCGTTCAGGCCATTCGGTGAGCGTCTGAATCTTTTGAGTGCCCCATGGAGTGAGTAGCCGCCCATCACGAGCAAACAGAGCGTAAGCCGCCGAGTCAAACAGGTCGGCACCGAGTGCAACCGACATTGGGAACAGCATTGGATGTCCGCAACCAAACATATGGACCGGTCTGTTTGGGGGCAGGTGTGGAATCGAAGCAAGCATTATCTTTGCATAGTCTTTGTACAAATGCCGTTCCATTACCGGTACGATTCCACCGATCGGATGGACTGCAAACTCAAATCCACCCATGCCTTCAGCAGATTCTGTCCGGAGATGTTTGAAAAGGCCGCCTTGAATTGGACCGTTAAGCATTGTATTTCCAGCTGCCTGTATGCTCGCTGGAGCCCTTTCAAGCGTTTCGCGAACGCATTCGGCCACTTGTGCCTCGTTCATGTCCGGTCGGGAAAACACATCAAGCATCGTTGCAATATCGACTCCAATGCTTCGTTGAAACTCGACAATTTCTTCTACCCCAACCTCAACATCGCCGTAGATATACGACTGGAAGGTGCCGGAGTCCGTCATCACGACTCCAGGGAAATCAAGCAGTGTGTGTACGCCCTTTTCGGTAGCAACTTGCTTGAGGCTTTCATGTTTCCAAATAATGTAGGAATTGGTAATGAGGGCACCGATTCCATATCTGTCCCACATCTCTCGAGGTTCAATGGTTCGAATGTTTGGATTGATGACCGGGAGCAGGGCTGGTGTTTCCAGTATGCCGTGTCGCGTGTGCAACCGACCTAGGCGTCCCCTGCCATCACGTGCGGTTATCTCGAATAAGCCCTCATCCGATTCTCTGCACGGAGTGGGGTCGTCTCGTCTGCCTTCAATCCATGCGCCCATGCATCGACCCTCTCCTTCGTGTGCTTCAATCCATCCGTTAAAGTTGAATCATATCGTTAAACAAACTCGACTGCGCCGTGAGCCAAAATGAATTCACGTCCGAGTTCGTCAAACGTATCAAGCAATGCGGATGAGAAACGAATTCTCGAAATCTCGTTATCATTTTCCAAATCTGTTTTGACACCTTCAAGGGTGCCCGGAGCTGCTCCGCATGACAGGCAGGCACCGGTGAGGTCCAATACCAAATCCAGTAGGGCATCTTCGCCTTCCGCCCAGTCGAGCGATGTGACGGCGATACCACCGCCGTGACCGTCAAGTGCTGCTCGAACATCACCGAGGCGGGATAAAAGTGCAGGGACAAAGTCATCCTGTCCTATGAATTTCAGAAGAGAAGTGGTGCGAAGTCGCTGCTCGACAACAGGGTCTGTCATTTCGTCAATTCGACGGCTTGCTTCCGCTGACATGGCTGCCTTGGCTTCAGCGGCGTATTTAGCCACCAAGTCGTCTTCGGTCATGATACGGCCTCCCTTCCATTCCTCTTCAACTATGGTGTGGGCTAAGTATCTACGCAGTAACCGGTATCAAGCATGATTACACCACTTCATAAGGGAGTTCCGCGAGGGGTAAGCAGGTGAGGGTAATGGCAGATGAAATCTTACGAGTAGAAAATCTCCATGTTAGCGTCGAAGGCACCCCTATCCTCAAAGGACTAAGCCTCACGATTCATCGTGGAGAAATCCATGCCATCATGGGACGTAATGGCGCAGGCAAGTCAACATTGGCGAACGTGGTCATGGGCCATCCTGCTTACGAAATTACATCGGGCCGCATCTACTTCAAAGGTGAACCTCTGGAAAATTTAGAAGTCTTTCAACGTGCACGTGCAGGAATGTTCCTCTCGTTCCAATACCCAGCTGCAATTCCAGGAGTCCAAGTAGGCACGTTCCTCAAGAAGTCAGTCGCCTCAGTACGTGAAAATCCACCGAAAGGCCGTGAATTCCGCAAAGAACTCAATGCTGCTATGGACCAGTTGTCGATGGACAAAAGTTTCCTTTCACGCTATGTCAACGACGGATTCAGTGGCGGTGAAAAGAAACGGCTCGAAATCCTCCAGATGTTGTTGCTTCAACCTCATTTGGCTCTTCTTGATGAAACAGATTCTGGACTCGACATTGACGCTCTTCGCATCGTGGCACAGGGCATTAACGAAGTCGCTGTAGATTCGGCCTGCCTTATTATCACTCATTACCAACGTCTACTCGACTTGGTCAAGCCGCACTATGTACACGCAATGATTGACGGCGTCATCATACGTACTGGTGGGCCGGAATTGGCTTTGGAACTCGAAGACAGAGGATACGACTGGCTTGAGGTCACTGCTTGAGGTGTTTTTATGACGGACGATACGCAAGATATTATTGGAGATTACAAATATGGGTTTCACGACCCAGAAAACTCGACGATTCGCTTCGACAAAGGGCTTTCAGAACAAGTCGTGCGAGATATATCTGAACTCAAGAACGAGCCAGAATGGATGACCGATATCCGAGTCAAAGCCTACCGTCACTTCGAGGAACGCGTCATGCCTGAGTGGGGCAACTGCGCACTTCTTGACTCCATTGATTTTGAAAGCATCACTTACTTTTTGCGCTCTTCAAACAAAACTGAGAAATCGTGGGATGACGTTCCTGATGACATCAAAAACACATTCGATCGACTCGGAATTCCCGAAGCCGAACAAAAGTGGCTTGGTGGTGTCACCGCTCAATACGAATCCGAAGCGGTTTACCATTCGATTCGTGAAGACCTCGAAGAACAAGGTGTCATCTTCCTCGACATGGATTCTGGGCTCAAGGAATACCCGGAAATCGTCAAGAAATACTTCGGCACGGTCATCCCTCACAGCGACAATAAATTCTCTGCCTTGAACACTGCAGTTTGGTCCGGAGGCTCGTTCCTCTACATTCCAAAAGGTGTACATGTAGAAATGCCTGTGCAAGCTTATTTCCGCATCAATGCCAAAAACATGGGCCAGTTCGAGCGTACGCTCATTATTGCAGATGAAGGCAGTTCTGTTCACTATGTTGAGGGATGCACTGCTCCAAGTTATTCAACCGACTCACTTCACTCAGCAGTCGTCGAACTCATCGCTATGGACGGTGCTAAGATTCGATATTCGACGGTTCAAAACTGGTCAAGTAACGTCTACAATCTCGTGACAAAGCGAGCCGTAGCTCACCGGAACGCAACCGTAGAATGGGTTGATGGAAACATTGGCTCGAAATTGACGATGAAGTACCCATCGGTTCTTCTCAAGGGCGAAGGTGCCCACGCAGAAGTCATATCTGTGGCCTATGCAGGTAAGGGTCAACACCAAGATACCGGTGCGAAGGTTCACCACTTGGCATCCAATACAACATCGAACATCCTTTCCAAGTCCATTTCCAAAGATGGCGGCCGTTCATCCTACCGTGGTTTGCTACAAGTCACTCCCAAATCGACTGGATGCCGCTCGAAAGTGGTCTGCGATGCTCTCATCTTGGATTCAGACTCGCGCTCCGATACCTATCCTACCATGGAAATTGGAAACTCAACTTCAGACCTCGAACACGAAGCAAGCGTATCGAAAGTCTCCAATGACCAGTTGTTTTATCTGATGAGCCGAGGATTCAATGAAGAAGCAGCAATGGGATTGATTGTTAACGGATTCTTTGAACCGTTCACCCGTGAACTTCCGATGGAATATGCGGTGGAATTGAACAAGTTACTCGAACTGGAAATGGAGGGTTCCATTGGATGATGTACCATCAAATGCCAATTCCCCCCCGATCTGAACATCTCTGGCGATACACACCTTGGCCTCGGATTCACCCCACAAAAACCGATGATGTACCGTCTGCTGACGATGTAATTTTCTCCAACGATGGGCCACAAGTCCTCAATTCCATTCAGCCATCCCAGGATTCTCAAGGTGACATAGCGCGAGCCTTTTTGCAAGCTGCAGGTGGCTCATCCTCTCAAATGTCTCTCAACGATGAGTCCGAACCAATTCACATCAATGCCAGGGCTTCAGGGCATGTTGCCGTTGGTCATCTTCACCTCGATGTGAAAGGCTCAGCAGTTGTGTTCCTACATATTTCTGGAGAACCGGAATGGGTCGGCCTCCACATCACTGGAAATCTGCATCCAAATGCACACCTTGCGTTTGGCTTCATCAACGAACTGGACTCAAACACGAAGTTCCTACGATGTGAGGACTGGCAACTGGATCGAGATTCTTCCCTTGAGCATGCAACACTTTCAGTTGGTGGTTTCCGCTGCAAATCTGATCTGCGAACATCGCTCAACGGCACCGGATCTTCCGTTCGCCAATCAATTACCGTCAACGCTGACGGCTCTCGACACGATGACAAACACGTCGAGATACACCATCACCACGGACACACTCAATCCGATTTGGTCATGAATTCTGCTTGCGGTGGAAACAGCCATTTCATTGGAACTGGGCTGCTTACGATTGCAGAGGGCGCCAACAAATCCGATGCATCTCAAGTGTTCCGAAACTTGCTACTTTCTGAAAAAGCACGTGCAGAAGCCATTCCAGAACTGGAAGTGCTTGCAGATGATGTTTCTGCAGCGCACGGAGCAGCCAGTGCGCCGATTGACAGGAATCAACTGCATTACCTCATGTCCCGGGGCCTAAGCCCTGAAGAAGCACAGTCCGTTATTGTAAACGGGTTTCTCTATAATGCGTTCTCCAACCTCACCAACAAACAGTTGCTTGAGGAAATGCGCACTCGATTAACCGTGCATCTCGAATGTGAACTCAAAAGGTGATACTCGTGGCTCTGCGTGATGATTTTCCAATCCTCAAAAGAGAGGTTAACGGCTATCCGCTTATCTATTTGGATAATGCTGCCACGACCCAGAAGCCACAAGTGGTACTGGATGCCATGAACGAGTATTACACCTCCTCAAATTCCAATGTACATCGAGCAGTACATACACTCGCCGGTGAAGCCACCGAGGGCTACGAATCATGCCGAACCCAACTGAAGGAATGGTTCAACGCTGAACGAGCGGTCATTACCAGTGGCACCACCGAAGCGATCAATCTGGTAGCGCATGCTTGGGGCCGTGCAAACTTGAAGGAGGGTGATGCAATTGTACTTACTGAAATGGAACATCACTCCGATATTGTCCCATGGCAAATGCTCGCTGAAGAGCGTGGTATTGAGTTGAGATATGTCCCTGTAATGGAGGATTTTACTCTTGACATGGAAGTGTACGCTGCATCCCTCACAAACGCAAAATTGGTTTGTGTTGTCCACACATCGAACGTTCTTGGAGTTCGTAATCCGCTTGAAGATATAACCAAGCTCGCACACGAAAACGGTGCATTGGTTTTGATTGACGCAGCACAAGGAGTGCCGCACGAACGAATTAACTTTAAGGAATCAAAAGCAGATTTCATGGCCTTTTCTGCCCACAAAATGTGCGGTCCGACAGGTATTGGTGCACTTTTAATTCAACCAGATGTCTTCGAAACCATGCAACCCTTCATGGGCGGTGGGGACATGATCGAAACCGTAACTGTAAACGGTTCTACTTACCAAACCAACGAACACAAATTCGAGGCGGGAACACCACGTATTGCTGAAGCGATTGGCTGGTGTGCTGCCTTTGATTGGATGTCATCACTCGACCTTCGTGAAGAACATCAACGCCTCGTTGGTATTGCACGGTGGGTGGCTCAGCAGCTACGTGAGATGGATATCTCGGTTTATGGGCGTCACGAGGCAGGTGACAGTGCAGTAGTTTCCTTCCTTCACCCAACCATTCAGAGTGAAGATTTAGCGCACTTACTCGATTCGCGAGGAATCGCAGTGAGAACGGGCCATCACTGCGCTCAACCCCTCCTTCACCGTCTTGGCATCTCCGGGACCGTTCGTGCTTCTTTCTATCTCTACAATACAATGGATGAAGCGGAACTCTTCATTGAACAGATGAAGTACATCACGGGGAGATTTGGATGACGTATCCAGCAGATCTCGCAGAATTGATTGAAGAGTTCCAAGAGGTCGAGGATAAAATGGAACGCCTTGAGATGGTGTTTGACATGGCGGATGAAGTCATTCCCTTTCCCGCAGACCAATGGTCAGCAATTTCCAAGGTCCAAGGCTGTCAATCAGAAGCCCATGTCAAAGTTGAACTTCAAGACGGTAAAGTTCTTCTTCTTTCAGGAGCAGACGCCAAACTGGTTCAAGGGCTCATGGGCATTCTGTCCATTGCTATCAACGGTAGTGCTCCTGCTCAAGCGCTTCTTCTCTCACCTGACTTTGTCGAAGAGATGGGCATTCTCAATTCACTCTCTCCAAGCCGCTCCAACGGATTTCGAAACATGTTCGATAAGGTGATGAAGGAGATTCGAGTTCTTGAATAAGGTGATTGTATGGTTGAAAAACAAGATGTTATGACGCAGTTGGACGAAGTCGAAGACCCTGAATTGGAACTCTCCATCGTCGAGTTGGGTCTTGTCTATGATGTTCGGTTTGAAGAAAAATCAGAGGGTCTTCATGCAGAAGTCGACCTGACGTTGACATCTCCAGGCTGTCCCGCAGCACCGGAAATCATGGCGGCAGCCCACCGTGCTGCACTGCAAACCGAAGGACTTGATTCGGTACACATCAATTTAGTGTGGTCTCCAAGATGGGACCCCAAAATCCATGCAACTGAAGACGCCAGAATGGATATGGGAATCTGGGATTAATCATCGTCGAACAACGATGGTAACCAGATCACCATCTTTGAGCAAGTGGTCCAAGCCAACACGCTGCCAATCGAATTTTGCACTTGGTCCTTTGACACGAGCGTATCGGAACTTTCGAACGAAATCACGGTGAAGTTTGTTGCAGATGTGTTGAACAGTCGAATCGTCTTTGACAATAAGCGGCTCTTCCATGTCAGCCTCTTGTCCTTGCGGTTTGAGATAGACCCGCATGAAGCCAAGGTTGTCATAAATGAAATCCTTTAATTCCTCCAATCCAATATCTTTGAATGCAGAAATTCGCATTACTGGCCAGTTTTCAGGCAGAGATTTACGAGAGCGAACAAGGTCTTCTTCCGTGGCAATATCAATCTTATTGATTGCAATGACCGCCTTTTCATAGATTCTATTTTCAGCAAGACAATCCACAATTTGTTCTGCAGTCGTGTCGTTACGAAGCGTGACAATCGCAGATGTGTAGCCGAATGAACGTATAATTTCACTCATCTCTTCGTGCGAAAGGTGCGTTTGTTCAACTGTAGTTCGGACATCGATACCTCCACGTTCAGTTCGCTTGATGAACACTGGAGGCTTGGTTTCATTGAGTCTTAGTCCAGCATTGTGCAATTCTCTGTGGAGGACGTTAAAGTGTGCATCTTGGAACGGGTCAACAATGTACAACACCATATCTGCACTGCGAATGACGTTGAGAATCTCACGACCTCGACCCTTTCCTTCTGCCGCTCCCTTGATGAGTCCAGGTAAATCCAAAATCTGAATTTTTGCACCCCGATGCTCCATGACGCCAGGGATGCAGGTGAGGGTTGTGAAGGCGTATCCAGCAACTTCGGAGTGAGCATCGGTTACCTTGGAGATGAGCGTTGATTTTCCTACCGACGGGAAGCCAACCAAAGCAACGGTAGCATCGCCGGATTTCTTGACTTCGAAACCTTTGCCTCCACCGCTGGCCTTCGAGTGCGCATGGGCTTTCTCTTCCTTGATTTTCAATTGCGCTATCTTGGCCTTTAGTTTACCAATGTGAGCGTTTGTAGCCTTGTTCTTTTGTGTCTTGTCAATCTCGACGCGGATCAATTCGATCTGCTCCTTGATTGTCGCCATTACAAAGCCTCTGTTTCCATCGGAGCAACCGTTCTTCTTGAATGCTCTTCTCTGCCCTCGGTGGAATATGCGTTTCAATCCTGCCACCATCAGCCGATGACATCAAACGAGACGGCGTTTTGGAAACACCATGGGCATCGAACTGGTTCTGTTGCTGGTTGACAAAACTGCCCTCGAACATTTGCTGCAAAAATCATGGAATCAGCTCTACCAAGGTATGGACGGTGGCGAGTTCCGTGATGCACGGCCTGCGCATGATAAACGGCTAAAACGGGCGTTTGATATTGACTGTGAGGCGGAAATCTTGGACTGGATGGACAGCATGGAAACACAGAGTGATTCTACAGTTCTTCACGTTCTCAAAGAACTGGGTGAAGGGAGTCAAGGTCTGCTTCATCTCATGAACTGGGCAAGTCCAGGCGCATGGGAAGTTTGGGAAGGCAGAGCCTTCCTCTATCTTGATGTAGCACTCAATCGAGTCATTGAAAGCAGTGAAGACCTGTATTCGGAATCAACATGGGACGATGTACGGTCTCGGCTCAACGGTATTCCCGAAGATGAGTTTGCTGAATCAGTATGCATGGATTGGATGGAAAGACGAAAAGCACTTGGTGAGACCTTGGACGAAAAGGAAGATCCGAAAATAGTTCCGACCTATGAAGCACATGATCGAGCAACTCGGTTGCTGATTCATGCCCTTTCTGTATTGAGTTCAACGCCTGATTTGGTTGGTATACTTGGCCGTGAACATCTCAAGGCTGACCAGTGGGGTCACGGTAGTTGGAATCTTCGACACTTCCTAACTGACTAATCGTGGGGTTCAAAGACCACTTCGAAGACGCGTGATACAATGAGCGAAGATACCCCTCCTGTCGAGCCGGATGAATCTGAACCTGATACAGATGACACAGTCCCTGTTGTTGAGGAAGGGATGGAAACCATCGACTTGGCAGACACGATTGAAGTGGAAGAAGTCGATCCTCTTGAAGAAGCGACGCTTCGGGCAGAGAAGGCAGAGAAAGAAATTGCTTACAAGGATGCTGAAATTCAAAATGTCCGCAAACGGCTCATGGCCGAAAAAGCAGAATTGATTCAATACAGCGGTATGGGTCTTGCTCGTAGAATGCTCACTGTATTGGGGGATGTTGACCGAGCCATTACAAATCTGGAGGAAGACGATACTTCTGCTGTAGCACAAGGTCTACGCTTGCTACGAAACAAAATGTGGCATGAGCTTGCCGCTGACGGTGTAGTGGCTATTGAAGCCAAAGAACAATCTTTTGACCCTGCGAAAATGGATGCCATCACTACGATTCCAGCATCTGACGCCTTCCCTGCGGGTAAGGTTGTGGACGTCCTTGAAGCCGGATACATGTACAAACAACGGGTTCTGACGGCTGCGAGAGTGGTCGTCGCTTCTGATGAATGACGGCGCAAGGTTCTTGTTTCGGCACGCTCTGTGCGTTACATGAAGAAACTCGCGGGTAAAGTAGCAGGCAAAGCCGGAAAGGTGGCAAAGGATGCTGCGAAGTCAGCAACGGAAAGTGCAAAGAGACACGTCATTGATGAAGTAACCCGGCCGATTAAAGAAAAGGCGAAGGAAAAAATATCTGATGCCGCAGGTGGATTGAAAGCAAAGGCTCAAGAAAAAATTCAAGAAGTTGCAAAAGAGCAAATGAAGAAGGAAGTCAAGAAGAAACTCTTTCGAAAGTAATCATCCTGCGTAAACGCCAGTCTCAAACGTCGACAATCGAAACAAAGCATCGCTGTCGATGAGCCACTCAATAACCGGCCCAGGAATACTTGCCTTGAGCACTTCACGAACAGCCTCATCATCATACACCGTTGACAACATCTTTGCAGTTTGGCGTATGCGCCACCCTTCAAGGCGTTCTCGCTCATTCATTTCGACTTCTTCAACCATGAATTGAGCCTCTTTATACAAGTTTGCAGTTGCTGTATCCGTCGTGACTAACGTGCCAAGGCCGTGGGTTTTGCTGGCATGGCTGACCCAATTCGGAGGGTCATTGATGTCTTCAATTGCGACAATACTACAGATAATTCCTTCTGCATCGGCCCATGCTTGAATCATGGCTTGCCTTTCTTCGGCAGTCCACGGGTTATTCGGCTCCCACTCCGCTTGCTTTGAACCGATTGCCAGCACCAGTTCATCGTTACCGGATAACATATCATGTGCTGATTTCACGAGGTGGGCATGGCCCATGTGGAAGGGTTGAAATCGTCCAAGTACGATATATCTGGTCATCAAGATTCCTCAAACGAAATACGAATCCACATCGAGTTGCGGCAATTCATGACCGAATGTGGCAAAGCACTCAATCATACGCTTACACCCCTCAATCATCTCAGAAATCGGAGTCTCACCCATCGAGCCGACGCGGAACATCTTGCCCTTGAGGTGGTCTTGAGCACCAATGACTTGTGTGTTGAAGTCGTCTTTGAGACGAGTTCTCCATTCATCATTGATACCTTCCGGGTATAGAATTGCCGTCACAGTGTCGCTTCGTTGTTCAGAATCAGCCAAGAACTCGAATCCAAGGTCTGTGAATAAATTCCGCACGCCCTTTGCCATCGTTTGGCAACGATTCCAACGGCCTTCATTTGTCTCGTTCTTGAGTACTTCTAGAGCTGCACCCCAGCCCATTGCGAGGTTGATGGCAGGAGTCCACGGTGTTTGGTCGTCGTCACCTTTTTTGAGCGCAGAAACCATGTCAAAGTAGTAATTCGGGTTTGAATCGCCCTGTTCTCGTATCGCATGGACGCGTTCAATGAAGTGGGAGTTGATTGCAACAGCGGCGATCCCTGAAGGTCCAGCTGTGCATTTTTGAGCACCAATGACCACAGCTTCTGCATTCCATTCTTCGGGGTGAACAGCGGTTCCTCCGACCGATGTTATGCCGTCAAGAATGAACGAAGTCTTGTGCCTTGCACACATCTCGGCGATAGCAGCAGCATCTTGAGTGATTCCTGTACTCGTCTCATTATGGCAGATGAGTAATGATTCGTAGCACCCTCGTTCAAGCTGTTGCTCGAGTTCATACAGATCAAATGCTCGTCCCCATTCGTATTGGAGGTGTTTGACATTGCAGAAACGCTTGCACATTTCAGCGACGCGTTCACCGAATTTCCCGTTGGTCGGCACCAGCACCAGATCGTTGCTCCGGAAACGGTTGGCGATGACCATTTCCATGGCAGCCGTGCCACTACCGGATACGACGACGACCTTGTAATCGTCATCGCCAGCCCAAGACTGAACTCCTCGCACCGGTTCTGATGGTGCGAGATTGAACGCATGTCGTAATCCCGAATTTAGGTGTGCCATGACATCTCTAAATTCAGCCCCTCGTGCAGTCATTACAGGTGATGCAAGCGCTTGAAGGCATTCATCACTCATTCGTACTGGTCCAGGGACGAGGAAACAATCATCATTGCTGTCCATGGGATATGCAACCGATGGAGGCTTTTCAATTCCGTGGGTGGCCCGTCTGGTCGCAGGCCGTTCTTTCATCCACTTTGTGTCGTTGAACTCTTAGGGAAGGGCATCTACCCAAAGCCATGGTGAGGGTCGGCCTGGCTATGCTTCAAGGTGCGCGGTATGAGCACGCAGAAGCGTTACGCGCAGCCTCTCAACAACTCGGATTAGAAGTTGAAGTTGTTCACCTTAAGATGGGTAAAGAGGTTAATTCTCAACTCGATTGTTTGGTCTTGCCAGGTGGCGAATCAACCGCAATGAGGAAAGCCAGCCAAAGCGAATCGCTTCTTGGGGCCATTTACGCTTGGATGGATAAATACCCTCTTCGTCCAGTACTCGGGACATGTGCCGGTGCAATTTTACTGGCACAACCCGATTCAGCATACGAGCCGTTTATTCGGACCGGAATTGCCCGAAACGCTTGGGGACGCCAGCGTGATTCGTTTGAAGCCATGCTTGAGGTAAATCTTGAAGTTCCTGTCGGTAAAGATGTAGAATCCAGTGCTGATGAACGTAATCAATTCAACCATCAGCCTCTGCCTGTGCAGGCTGCTGGTTCTGAAACTTCAGCAGAACACTTCCACGGCGTCTTCATACGAGCTCCAAGGTTTGACCAATCAACCATCGAATGCAATCAAGTCGTTCATCTTGAAAAGGAAGCAGTAGGTGTTCTTGACGGCTCTCGTTTGGCCTTGACGTTTCACCCGGAACTGACTGGAGATTACCGTTTTCACCGATGGCTTCTCCATCGAGCAACCAACAATGAATAGTGTTCGCTCAAGCGAGAGTTTGAAACCATCGGGGCTCTCGGAGGTTTGAGTTCAATGACCGTCTCTTTGCCAATGGCAACCGAAATCTTACCAGCAGAAGACGGTGAGGCCGAAGGCTGTGTCCAATGCCAAATGGGAAGTAAACTGGTTTTGTTTGTTACTGGGAAGTGTCATTGGGGATGCGATTATTGTCCACTCTCTGACAACCGCAGAGAATCACCGGACATGTTTGCTAACGAACGACGATGTTCAACATGGGATGAAGTCATCGAAGAGGGTCATGCCATGCGGGCAACAGGAACCGGAATCACCGGTGGAGACCCGATGCTGGATATGGAGAAATCTTTGGAAGCCGTTCGACAACTGAAGTCTGCTTTTGGTCCAGAGCACCATATTCACCTTTACACTTCGATTCCATTTCAAGTCGAACGAGCAGCAGACTTTGGTGCAGCCGGCCTGGATGAAATACGCTTTCACCTTCTCGATGGAACGCTTACCAAGTATCTCCCGACGATACAGGCTTGTGCTGACGCTGGTATCTATGTCGGCATCGAATTGCCATGTGAACCTGACAAAGAAGAACAATTGTTTTCTTTGCTCGAGGCACTTGATTCATCACCGGTCCAGTTCCTCAATCTCAATGAATTGGAAATTACGGTCGGAAATCAGGAAAACATGGATGTGCGCGGTTTCAATCTCAGCGGTGGAATAACTGCTGCTGCTGAGGGTTCTGCAGACCTTGCCTTACGCTTGAAGGAAGCAGCAAAACACCTTGACTTCCATCTCAAGTTTTGTTCTGCCCGTTACAAAGATGCTGGGCAACTCCGAGCACGTTTCAAGCGCAGGGGTCAAGCAAACCTTCGCCCATATGAAGTCTTGAGCGATGACGACACGATTATGTTCGGTGCTATTCCGACTTCGCTTGAAGACGCCAATGATGATGTAGAGGAGTTGCGTCATGAACTCGGCATTGCTGAAGGATGGATTCGCTACGATGCGCAACATCAGCGAATAGAACTCCCCCTCTCCTTAGCTGAAGAATTGGCAGATGCTGTATCCGTTCCCGTTCACCTCATTGAAGTTCATCCCACTCACGACCGCTTAGAAGTTGGCATGGTGCATTTGAACGCTCACCGCTGATACTGCCAACGGGAGACTTATAGCGACGAGTCCTTACGTCCAAACATCTTAGGGCTCGTGGTCTAGGGGTTATGATGTCGCCTTCACATGGCGAAGATCGAGAGTTCGATTCTCTCCGAGCCCACTCTAGTGAATTAATAGGGGTTTACATCCCACTGAG
Organism: Methanobacteriota archaeon; assembly: GCA_018691345.1. Classification (GTDB taxonomy): domain Archaea; phylum Thermoplasmatota; class Poseidoniia; order Poseidoniales; family Poseidoniaceae; genus MGIIa-L1. Next base: position 18,203 of record JABGTJ010000062.1, on the reverse strand, counting down.
CCTTGTACAGGATTTGATTTTGGCTCAATTTCCTGTTTTGGATGTGCTGTGTCCTTCATTCATGGGAATAGCCCCGCTACCTTGAATAAGCAATTTCGCATCAAGCGTATCATGGGCGCTCTCTCCGTGACGAAAGAGTACATTTTTGGTGTCCCTGGTGCTGTTGTCGATACGCTCAAACAAGCAGATTTTGGCGTGTTCAAGCAAAAAGAAACTTGGAAGGCTTTTGTGATTGCTGCGTTGATGTTTGTGACCATTTCCTTCGCAGCATTATCGATGTTTGACAGCATGGATGAGATTTTTGAATCGGATGCTGAGCCTGTTCCAATCCCAAATATCGTTTTTGAATCACTGAATCGAACCGGTATTGAATCGATTGTATCCAACGAGACCGGCTGGATTAATCTGAGCGACTACCGAGGCGACATCATTATTCTTGACTTCATGGCTCACGACTGCAGCAACTGTCACAAGGTACAAGAGCACATTGAGGAGAACATGGATGCTTGGATGGAAAAGGCCAACGCCTCCGGAAAAAACCTCACAATCTTTGGCTACGGTGCTTGGTACGAGGAATCACTCGAGTACCTCAACGAAACCTCAGGAGCCTACCATGTTCCGGCCTACCCAACAGGTTTGGGAAGTACGAATGCCGCACAGATCACAAACAATTCAACGACAGACCCGGTCCGCCTTTTCACCACGGGTGGAACCGGTCAAATTCCAATTGTAATGATACTTGATTCTGAGGGCTACATTATTGCAAAAGAAGCCACAGGCACCCCCAAAGACAAATGGTCGAAATTCGACGGGGTCCTCGACAAGGCGCTCACAGGAACCGTTGAAGACACCATGGATTCACGCATTGCTTGGGAAGAACCTGGTACATCCTATGTCGCTGTTTTCGTGCTCGGTATGGTACTCTCTATTCTCGTGTACTTCTCACCTTGTGCTTTCCCGGTTTTGCCAGGCTTCATTTCCTATTACCTTTCATTGGGAGCGCGAGAGGATGAACTGATTGCCGAGGGGAAGTTGAAAACAAAAATGCCGTCTTCATGGGTCATCGGTTTGCTGTCTGGTGTGGGCATGTGGACTTTCTTTGGCATCATTGGAATTCTTGCCATTGTGATGGGTGAAGCCTTTGCCGCCTCTGGTTTGATTCATTATATTGCGATCTTCATTGCTGTACTTTTGGTCGTATTGGGCTGCATGATGTTGATTGGAATCACGTCAAAGTTGATGGGCTTTGTTGACAGTTTCGTACGCAAATACAGCACCACTGAAGCTGACGAAACTTTCACGCCACGAAGAAACATGTATCTCTATGGTTTTGGATATGCTGCGGCATCCATCGATTGTACAGCAGCAGCAGTTCTGCCCTTTGTCCTCTATTTGAGCACCCTTGGTCGCTCGGCAATTGGCGTTGGAATTGGCGGCTTAATGCTGGGCTTGTTGGTGCTCATGATTTTTGTCACCGTCACGGTCGGCATGGGGCGCCAAGTGATGATTAATTTCCTACGCCGCTCTACGGGTATGATCAAAATGGTCGGCTCTTGGATGATGATTATGGCAGGGATCAGCCTCACCTTGTACCTGACAAATTCTCCTTTGGTAACTCTCGTCTTTGGTTAATCTGCGAGCATGAGTTCGTCGAACTGTTTGTCCCCTTCCTCAGTTTTCAATCGCTCAAGATTCGGTTTCATCCAGTAGACCCAGCCAAGTGCTGTGAGTACCAGTGCCGTCACTACATCCCAAATGTAATGCTGCTTGATCACCATGGTCGAAAGAACCAGCAGTACCCACATTACAAGCAAAGAGTTGTGGAGGACTTTTCGTTTTGTCGTTGTAGATGGGTACCAATATCGAAGGATGAGCACGACTTGTGTGCTTTGGACTATATGCAGCGAAGGCCAGGAATTCCAAGGCTCATCGGCACCATGCAAAAACTCGTACCATGGCTCCCAATGCGTTCCTTCGATACCAACAATAAGGTGCCTCAAGTCGATTTCAACGGGTAAGAGTATGAACACCAAATTAACCCACCAACAGGTAATGAGCATCATTTGATGGAAGACCAGGTTCTGCTTCCACATGGTCTCATTTGCACTTCCAAGCCATGCAGCAGCGGGATAATACAAGTACAATGTGAGGTAGGGGAGAATCATCCATGCAATAAACGGCATGTCGAGATCAAGTTGAATTGTGGGGTCAAAAGCCACCAAGTCTCGATGGTTCGCAATACGGTTCACAGTTGTGTACGGAAGCGCTGCGAAAAACGTCAAACCTACGAGAATCGCATAGGTAATTCTTCGCCCACCGAGCGTGTGACGGTTCATCCAGTGCGGTTTCCAAACCTTCCAAGGTAAGGAGCCCCATGTGAGACGCATGAGAGTTGCTGTACGATGACGAAAATAAATCTATTTGAGGCCAAAATGCAGTTATTGTGCAGCACCGCAATAGGGGCATACTTTCCAATCCGGCATTAATGCTGCCTGGCATTGATTGCATGTGGACGTCGATGGCGGGGTGGGTTCGTTGTTCGTATCGCTTCCGTCGATGGCTTTCTGTGCGGTTTGCTGGCGCAGGAACTCTTGCATCACTTCCGGAGTGAGTGCACCCTGGGCAGCAGCCATTTCCATCATTTTCATTTGAATCTCGTTTTGCTTTTCCATTCGTTGGTCTTGGTGAACTTGGCTTTGCTGTACTCTATCGCGCTTGCGTGCTTGGACTTGTTCAAACAACTCCATTGCTTGTTCAGTCTTGTGAGATGATTCTTTCATTCGTAGGTCAGCCTTGCCTTGATCTCTGACCAATTCTGCTTCCCAAACTGCTTCCTGCTTTCGTAGTTCCAGTAACTCAGATTCCGCTTGAATCGTGACTTCACCGTGTTTCTTTGCACGCTCAACATTCACTTCACATTCGATACGTCGAAGTGTTGCTGCTTCACGAATTGCGATTCGTTCCATTAAAGCGTCTGCATTTGCACCCTCAGTTTGGGTCGCCATGTCGAGGTCTGCACGAAGTTTTGCCAGTTTCTCTTGGTCTGTTTTGTCCGTAGAAATATACGCTCGTAGGAAGGTGAATCCGAGATTCGAAAAGGTCTGACGCATTTCAACTTCGGTGTGCATTTCGAGGTGCTCTTGGAATTCCGGGCTTCGAAGTTCCTCTGCATTTGAGCAGTTTGCCATTGCAGGTGCGATGCACCGTGTTCCGATTTCGTTGGCGATGAGTCCAACCAAAGCATTCCTGTCGAGAACAGGTGCATTGTTGGCAAAGACATTGAGGAGTTTCGGAATGTCCTCCTTTCGCAACTGAACTTTGAGGTGCATGAGGCCGGTGGCAGTGGAACCATCGTTCATGGCTGCATTGAAGGGGATTCCCAGGTCAACAGGCCCGGTCATTGCAAACAACATTCGACGGTCAGTAGCCGTTCCACCCATCATGTCCGCAATATGGCGCCCAATTCCTCCACCGATGTTTCGAACGATTTTTTCAGAAACGATGTCGCCAATCCGGCCATCGATAATGAAAGCACAAGCTTCGTTTGGCTTCAAGACAACTTGTCTTGACTTCCACGTTTTGATGTCATTGCCATCGACCAATCTTGCTATAATATTTGGATTACTTCGCCATTTAAAATTCGTCATATTCACACCTTCTTCTTTTGTCGTAGTCCATCAAGGACGGTCGCACGAGCGCTAAAGTAGCCCCTCGAACTTGTCATCATTTGCTCGCATTGGCGAATGAGTGATTTGATTTCATCCTCTTCTTTACCTGCAGAAAAAGCGTGTTCAACACTGTTAGATATATTCACGCATTTCGTCATCATTTCAATGACATCGTGATCGTGTTTGATTAGTTTTTTGAGAACTGAGATTGACACTGAGTTTTGACCGGAAAAGAAAGCATGAGACATACCAGTAGGTGATTTATCAACATCTTCGATGAGCTGGTCGATGGTGTTGCAGCATGCTTTTGCAGCTTTAGCAATGGCTATTTTCTTTTCACGGAATGCGTTATCATGAACATTGAGTAAATGGTTTCGAGCACGCGTACCGCAACGTTGGATTTCTTCCCGTATGGCAAGGTCTGCCGCACGCCTCTTTCCTTTTGTATACCCTTCATATCCTGAAAGTACCATTTGAATTCCCCTTACATAAGGGAGCACATCGAGCGGGGTGCCTACCATGTTGACCACATAGTAATGGTACAGGCCCACTTATTATGCTATCCATGGGATGAACGGGCTCCCATTCCTCCATCAGTCGTCTGTGTGCGTGATGTCACTCCACAGCAATACTCTGTCTGCAATAATTTCTGCTTCTTCTGGGTCATGGGTAACATGTATGGCTGCTGTATTCTTCGAACGGAGTATCGCTCGTGTGTCCTTGGCTATTTTTCGGCGAGTACCTAAGTCAAGGGCTGAGAACGGCTCATCGAGGAGCAGCAGTTTTGGTTGACCCAGCAAGGCTCTTACGACGGTGATTCGTTGTGCTTCTCCGCCCGAGAGGTTCTCAATTTTTCGTGTGGAGAAACCTTCGAGCCCGACCAAGGTGAGTTCATCGTTAATGATACGTTGGCGTTCTTTACGAGACACTTTTCGGCCAAGACCCAATGCCACATTTCCTTCAACATCAAGGTGGGGGTAGAGAATCGGTTTTTGAAACACATAGCCGATGGTTTTACTCACATCATCAGGTTGCAAGATTTGACCGATTTCGACAGATTCTAATCCAGCAATCATCCGTAGTAGAGTTGATTTGCCACAGCCGCTGGGCCCGAGCAATGCAACGATTTCTCCATCGAGGACTTCAAAGTTGAGCCCTTTGAATACTTGAGTCGTTCCAAAATTCTTAGATAAATCGTTCACGTGAAGCATGCTGTTCTTTTTCATTAAAATCCACTCCTATCGCTCGACTCGCGAAACCGTTCAGCGAGGAGAAACAATCCAAAGGTGAGGCACATCAACATCGTTGAGGCTGCCATTGCTGTCGGGTAAACGCTAGGGTCGAACATCGGTCTGCCCATCAGTTGGTCGACGACAATGGACAATGTGTCCCAGGAGCCCGATCGAACCAGTAGCCATGAAGCACCAAATTCACCAAGTGAAAAGGCAAGGGTCAGAGAGCCTGCTACGACTGCAGGTCCACGAAGGAACATCAAAGTCCCGTGATACCATGTTTGAATTGGAGTGAGGTTCAACAACCGGCATTGTTCTGTGTACCTCGGGTCCAATGAGCCGTATGCCGGTAGCATGATGCGTACGACGAAAGGAACAGTCAGAAGCACATGTGGATAAACGGGCAAGAAAAACCAACTGAACATCTGAGGATACCATCGTAGTCCACCAAGCAGCACTCCAAGTCCTACCATCAGCGCTGAAATGGCGAGTGGCAACATGCAAAAGAGATCTAAACTGCGTGCTGAGTTTTTCCATCCAGCCGAATCAAGTTTGTGAATGGTCGAGGCCAAAACCCAGCCGAGCGGTAAGGCAATAAAGAGCGTAGCGATGGCATAACTGACTGAATTTAGCATGGCTTCATTTGCACCCATTGTCGACAAATTTCCAGTCCATGCATTCCTCCAGCCTTCGAGTGACCAGTCTGATTGAACATTACCATCGACCACTTTTCTGATTTGAAACGACGAGAAAATGGTTGAAAGAAACGGTAATGCAGTAAATACGAGTGCAAGCAGGAGGGTAATTTTAGCCTGAACTGTTGGACGGCCATGGTGGTTTCGAACCCCTTGTTCGCTGAGTACGGAGAGGCGGCGAGTATACCGCTTCTGAAATGAAGCAGTGAGAAGTAAGGTGAGCAGGAGGATGAAAAATTGTATCAAAGCAACCGAATAAATCAATTCACTTGAATCAACCCGATAATTCACAATTCCTGCCGATGAACCGGCCTCTGCCATGAGTGATTCAAGTGTGTGATTGTTTGGGGCAAGCCATTTCACCAGTGCAAATGAAGTGAAAGAAAAGAGGAAACTTAAGGCTCCAGCACACATGACAGCAGGTCCCAAAATCGGAATCCAAAGTGTCCGGATACGCACCCATTTTTTCTTCCCCGATGGGAGTACAGTCAGTTGTTCTTCCCAGGCAGGGTCGAGAGTGGAGAGTGTAGGTTCGATGAATCGAATCATGAGCGATAAATTGAACCACGCATGAGCGAGTATGAGTGCTAAAAAGTGGCCTGGATGGTCCCAACCTGATTGTTCAGCAATGTACCCTATGATGCCAGTTTCAAGCCGGAGGTCAATGCCAACCCGAGAGAGTAATCCTCCATCACGTATCAAACTCAAAAACCCCATTGCGGCAACAATGGCAGGCGTCACGAAAGGAACGGCGAGAAAAGCACGGATGATTCGTACTCTGTTCCATTTGTATCGACTCAAACTCCATGCGACTGGCAAGCCAAGTAGAATGGTGAGAGCTGCAGATGCGAGTGCTTCAATAAACGTGAATCGAAGGGCCTCAGCAGCTCCATTTGCTGTGTTGAAACGAAGTACTGCTTCCCAAGCAGTCCATTGGGTGACCTGATTTAAACGATGTATTGCATAGATGAATGGCATCGAAACACCGAGGATAAACACGACAACTGCGAGTGAACGAAGACTTCTTTCGCTTACGATTACCGAAGTCTTTGAGAGCACATTGGCGACCTCAGTTACTGAGTGGCTTCTTGCCATTCAATGAGCCACTCATCCATGTATTGTTCGATGATTTCGTTGGTGATGGTCGATGTTGAGTTCACAACATCTGAATGGTAGCGGTAACCGTTCGTCTCTGGCAGTTCGTTTCCTTCGATGACTGAATACATGGAATTGTATTCTGGCATGTTGACATTCACATCGGGTGAAGTAATATATTCCATAAACAGTCGAGCAGCATCTACTTCTGCAGCACCGTGTATGATCCCAGTGTACTCGACTTGGTGAAACGTGGATTTTGGTAGCACAAGGGAAGTTGAGTGCGTGTAGTTCTCAGCAAAATAGGCCTCAACTCCAGGTGAGTGGCAGTAAGAGACCGTCATGTATGCACCTCCAATGTAACCTTCAGTGTATTCTCCGTAACCTCCTGTGTAGTAAGTCGTATACGATTCAGTCCAACCGGATGTGAAGATTGCTCCGTTGTCTGCGATGGCCTTCCACCATGAAGACATGTTACCTCGTTCAGCATTTGATTCATCGCTGAAATAGTCGTACGTCGCAACTAAAAAAGCTCTGCCTGGTGATGAAGTAATTGGCGAAGGAAGAGCTAGTTTGCCGTTCCATTCAGGTTCAGTTAGGTCCCAGAGGCTTGTTGGGACGCTCATGTTTGAATCCATCAATGCATCTTCATCGTAATTGAGGCAGACATCCCCTTCATCGAAGGGCAACGCCATAGCGCCATCGTAGAAGTCCTTAGAGGATTGAGTCAAGTTTTCGGGATGGTGGCCTGATTCAATCAGCAAGCAATTTTTGAGAGCAGTAGGGAGGTAGGTGTTGTCGAGACCTAGCATGAGGTCTGCTTGCGGCGCCATTTGCGTCAGCATCATTTGATCAAGAATTCCACCTGCATCATCCGTTCGAATGACTTCCACCTGGATTCCAGTTTGGTTGATGAACTGTTCAATAAGTTCATTTGAATACCCTTGGAATATGTCGTATGTGAGTATTTTCAATGTTCCATCAGAGTCTCGTACCTGAACGTTTGCGTCGCAAGCGTTTTCGTCCTCGAGTGCAGCTAATTGTTCTGGACTCAGGCAACCGCTCAGAGAACTGAACAGCATCAGAGTGAGCGTGAATGCTATTGCTTTCATAGTTACACCTGCTTGAGAATTGCGGTTAATTGGTGGGTTCGGTCAACCAATTCTAACGGGTTGTGTGCGACGATGTACAGCGTAGGTTCCCATCCAAAATCTCCTTCATCAAGTAAAACATCAAACCGTGTTGTTCCCGCTTCGATTTTTGCTTTCGGTGCCAAGGCGAATGAATACCCCAGTTGCTCACAAGCCTTTCGAACTGCTGCAGTATCTACTTCGTTGTTCTGTGTTGGTGGGCGGATGTTGAGTACGGATGTCTTGCTTGGCTCGATGTGGTGAATGCCAATCAAGAGATTAGCCAAATGTGTTGACGCTCCAAAACTCGGAGTTTCATGGTGGCGAAGTACGCCTCCTACCATGGTTATGCGCCCGGGGAATGCTGCAACATCATCGGTTGAAGTTGCACCCGTGTTGCATGATGCAATATTGAGTCCGACCGCAGGAATCGCTTGCTCAATTCGACGTGAATCAAGTCTTCCAGCTGCCCATTCAAGCCGACGCAAAAGTGCACGCTGTTCCTGGCCTGCATCCAAATCCAATCCCGTGAGTGTTTTATCAAACCGGAGTGTATTGTTGCCGTTGAGTTGGAATTCGACGATGAGGCGTTGTCGAAGAACATTACACCCTGGGCCAAGAGTTGACAGCGCTTGTGATAATTCGTTGCCCCATCCATCAATCGTTGCTTCATCTGCACTTGCATTGAGTCGAATCGGTGGTTTTTGCATTTGCCGTGAAATCGTACTTTGAGTTGAACCGAGAACTTCAGCAATCTCGGTCTGTGACCATCCATTGGTCCGAAGGTCTTTTGCTACATGTTGTTGTAATCTACCAATCCACTTGTCTCCTACTTGCCCGAGCATGTGGTGCGCTCAAGTACTCTATTATTCAATGTTACTCGGATATTATGCAATTTGCATGGACTTTTTTGGGTATTTTACAGCATTTTTGGCATAAAATCTGAATTCGATTCCAAGGGGGGCTTGTTTTCCAGTCGGTTGGTAGAGGTTGATTCAGATTCTTATGGCTCGTGCCCATTTTTCGCTTTTTTATCAGATAGGCGTCGAAAATTGTACCTTTGTGCAGCATTAATCACTTTGCATATTTTTTCAATTGAAATTCATAAACGAATATTTACCGATTGCATGTAGAGTATTTATCTTGCTTTTCATTTCTTTCATTGATGAACACTAAAAACCCCCCCATGTTCGTAGAGTTGATACAAATGGAGTTGGACGCATTCATCGGAGCCATTGCTCATCGTATCACTGAATATCTCAACGCTGCAGATGCTCCTGGAAAGGTGTCCCAACCAGTCCCACATACTTCACTTTCCAAAACTTCGGACCTCAAATTACCAATTGAGGGGAACGGTATGGATGCAGTTTTGGATGATATCGACGCATACCTCTTGTCGTGTGTGAAGACAAACCGTCCTGAATTTATGAATCCACTGTGGGGAGGGATCAATACTGCAGCACTTGCGGGTGAAATTATATCGACGCTCACCAATACATCGATGTACACCTACGAGCTTGCTCCATTAGCAACACTCATCGAACAGACGTTGGTCAAGCGTATGGGCGAACTTGTTGGTTTCCTCGATGGAGCTGGAACCTTAACCACCGGAGGTTCAAATGGGAATATGCTGGGAATGCTTTGCGCTCGTCAAGTGATTGTTCCAACCTCCACGCAAACAGGAATAGACGGCCGTTCTCTTGTCGCTTATGTTTCGAGTGAAGCGCATTACTCAGTCCTTATGGCTGCAAACGTGATTGGGATTGGCCACCAAAACATCATCAAAGTGGCCTGTGATTCCAACGGGTGCATGCAACCCGAGTCGCTTCAAGATGAGATTAACAGAACTCGACGTGAAGGTCGCACACCGTTTTGTGTCATCTCGACGGCAGGTACCACCGTTCGTGGCGCTTTCGACCCGATTCGCCAAATTGGTGATGTCGCTCACAGCGAGGGACTTTGGCATCACGTTGATGCTGCATGGGGTGGAAGTTCTCAGTTTTCGGTCGAACATAGGGCACTTATGGACGGAGTAGAATTTGCAGACAGTGTGTGCTGGGACGCTCACAAAATGATGGGAATCCCGCTCATCTGCAGCGCCTTTTTGGTCAAAGACTCTGAAGTGCTTGCACGTGTCTGCGCACACGGCAATGTAGCACATTACCTGTTCCATGAAGAATCTCGCAACATCGATGCAGGAAGGTATTCACTGCAGTGTGGTCGCCGTAATGATGCGCTCAAACTTTGGCTTGCATGGAGAGAATGTGGTGATGCGGGTTGGGCTGCCCAAGTCGATCGCTACATGGACCTCGCTGCCCATTTGGAATCTCTTGTCGATGCTCACCCCCAGCTTGAGATGATGTCATCACGAATGTGGACCAATGTTTGCTTCCGTCTTAACCCAGAAGGATACACTGGAGAACTTAACGAACTGAATTCAGAGGTGCGTAAACGGTTGATGCACAACGGCAACTTCATGGTCAGCCGTTCAAACCTCGGCGAGGATGTCATTTTCAGAGCAGTTATTGCGAATCCTAAGATTAACAACACGTCTTTGGAACGCCTTGCGCAAGAGATTTGCGCTCTGGGTGACGAAGTTCTTCGTGGACTGCCGAACTGAAGAGCCACTTTTTGAAACGACCTTTTTTGAACCATGTGTTTCGAATTGAGTTTATGGAGGAGTTGCCGCAGGCCTCGAAGTGGCAACGGTTCTATGAAAGTGAGGTATTCCTCATTGTCGCATTTTTTGCTGGTTTACTGCTTTCAGTAATTGAACCTGTATTACGCTCGTACGCTGGATACGACGTGAGCGATGCAATATGGCCTTACGCATACCGAACTCTCCAATGGACAATGTTTCTACGCGGGAATTTGCTCATCTTCACACTCGGAGCAAGTGTGCTCATGTTTGCAACATTCATCGTCTTGCAGCGTCACATGAAAGGAAATGTCAACCCGAAATGGGCGAATGGAATCGGCCTGGGACTTCTCGGACTTCTCACAGGCTTCATCGTGCTTTATTTTGCCCTTGACATTTTTTACCTTAGAGGGGCCTTCCTTTTGTTACCAACAGCCTATGGTTTCCTTTTACTCGGATTGCTGCTGATGGTTGGCGGATTCCCCCACATACCACGTGAATCATCCGTTGGCACAATAAGCAAGCATGTTGTTCACATTGCGGGGGTCTTCTTCGCAGCATGGCTTGTCATGCCAGGGATTCCTGCATTGATTGGCATAGCCCCTTCACCTCCAGACGCGCCAATTCTCGGGTACGGTGCCGAGCCAGGGCCGTTTGAAACAACAATGTCCATTCACCCCTACGCAATGCCAGAGGAAGTTCTGGAGATTCAAGACTCAACCGAGGCAGACATTGACTTCTCCGTCTACCTCACTTTACCTCTGCTGCCAGAAGATATTGTACTCGATTCGGTCCCTCTTGCCATTCTAACACACGGCTGGGGTTATCCAACATACGAAGAGTACACCGATTGGATCGCCCATCTTTCCGCAAAGGGGATGGCAGTCGCTTTCATTCAATATCCCTCGGACATCAGTCCAGACATACCCGATGGTTTTGAGGCCACAGATGTGGAGGGAGCATCGAATTGGCCGCATCATGCCTACCGTGCTCTTGCTTTCAATGCAGCCTTTGATGAAATCGAGAGCGTGGCGTTTGGCGCTGAGCGCTCTGAAGTTGTCGACCAAGTTCTCGGAAATCATTCGATTGATCCATCGCATCTATGGATCGGAGGACACAGTCTTGGAGGCGCATATGTGTTTTTGAGTTTGTATGAATCATTGGAACGCAATTGGGGGAATGAGACGCTTTTCTTAGACTTTGAATCCGCTTGGACTCGCCCCAGCCATCCTGAGCTCCAACCAAACATGTCGAGACTTCCCGATTCAACCCTCATTCATCTTGCACAGGGGATTGACGACATGTCCGTCGACCCCTGCTACAGCGTGCATCACCAAGCAGTTTTTTCAATGCTACCTCAAGAGCATGTTTTGTTCATCGAATTGCAAAGTGATTTGTACGGCTATCCACGATTGGTTGGAACGCATTATTTACCGACAAATTCCGTACACGATACGTTAGCCGATTGGGGGATTTATCGGCGTATCGATGCACAGGCAGATTGGGTTGTGGCTCGTAGCCGTGGTGATGTATTTACCGAATCATGGGCCTACGAACACCTCTTGAATAGTCCTGTTCTTACCGATATGGGTCAATGGTCAGATGGTCAGGACGTTTTGCCACTTTTGATACACCATGAGGCACTGACAATGAACAAAAAGTTTGCATATTGCCAAACGTAATTTTCATAGCGGCTCTTGCTTGAGTTTAAGGAGCGGCTTTCCGTGCGTAATTCATGAGCGATGCACCTCCGGTTCGAACTGCACTTTACGATGAACACGTCGCCCTCAGTGCCAACCTTGTGGACTTTCATGGTTTTGAATTGCCGATTTGGTATTCAAGTATCAAAGAGGAACACCTCGCAACCCGTGCAACGGCCGGAATTTTCGATGTATCGCACATGGGCTCATTTCGCTTTAGCGGTGCAAGCGTCAAAGAGTGGTTGGAGTCCTTAGCCACCCAACGAGTGACGTCCGTACAAGCTCCTCGCTGCGCATACACACATTTTCTCGATGAAAATGGCCATCTAATTGATGACATGATTTTTGCTGTTGTATCGGACAGTGAAATCCTCGGTGTGCCAAATGCTTCAATGATTGGCGTCATGTGGGAATGGTTCACAACGCATTTGCCAGACGATGGTTCCATAGTGCTCGAAAACTTATCCGATGAAACATCCATCATGGCACTTCAAGGGCCCGATGCCAAAATTCTTCTGAGTAATGTCCTTGGAGAATCGAATCACGTCGGACGTTTCAAGTGGCAACGTATCGCAGAAAACTCGCTCGGTATCGAAGGATGGATTCAGGGTACTGGATACACCGGTGAAGCAGGATATGAAATCTTTGTACCAAACCACCAAGCACCTCTCCTGTGGCGTCATCTCGTTAAAGCCGGTTCGGTTCCAATCGGTTTGGGTGCTCGCGATACCCTTCGGCTTGAGAAGGGGTTCTTACTTTCTGGAGTCGACTTCTGTTGGCCTCCACTGTCGGAGGTAGATGATGCTACGTTCCTCACACGTGACTCTTGGGAAACCAATGTTCCGTTTGGGTTGGATTTGGAGCATGAGTTTGTTGGAAAGCACCGAGTCACAAGTCACGATGAAGGAGACGCACGCTGGTGGGGTATTCGCTATGTCGAAAAGGGTCCGTTGCCCAGGCCTGGTAAACAAGTGACAACGCTCGATGGGTCGCCACTTGGAACGCTTTCATCCGGTGCTCCAGCACCTAGCCTTGATAACGTTGGGATTGGAATTGGATACCTTCAATCCGTTCACGAAGGGGACGAGGTTCTGATTGTTGCAAGTCCACGAAAATCGGTGAAGGCAGTTGTTGTTCGTCCACCTTTTGTTTGAATCACAAGAGCGGATTTAAAGCCTCAATAAATTTCAATCGTTCACGCTCAGAACCAGTATTCAACTGCACATGTGTTGATTTTAACTGCATGAGTGCTTGAGTCAATCCTTCAGTGTCCATCCACTTTACACCAATCCCGATCTCTTCAGTTTCGGCTAATTCACCCATAAGGCAACCGCTGTTGACAACGGATGGCACCCCATACGCAGCAGCATCAAACATCTTGACAGGTATTGCACCTTGCATGATGTTTCCACGATCTGGGCGGTACATGGCATACATGACATCCACATCTTGAATTAATTCATGAAATTGATCTGAACCGAAGGCTCCACTCATTTTACATTGAATCTCGTGCTCTGACTGGGCTTGCTCAAGTAACTGGAACACATCCTCATAGGCGACTCCATCACCGGCAATCCGAATACTTGGACGGTTTTCCTTTTCCATGGAAAGTACACTCTCGAGGAGTTGTTGAAAGGGTTGCACCTCTCGGACACGCCCGAGATAACCAACGCACCAGGGGGATTTTGGATTGGTTTCCAGCGTTCGGTTCACCATTGGCCTATTCTCGATGACCGTTGATTTATGGCCATGTTGTTGAAGATATTCTCTGAATCCAGAATAAACGCCGTTTTTACCAATCTTCCCACTCGATGTGATGATGTGGTCTGCCATTCTGATTCTTCGGAGCATTCGCTTCTCAAGACGCTTTGATATTGTTTTCCGAACCAATGATCGAGGTGCTGGCATGAGTATCCAAGTATGGTGCAAATCATGCATATCGAAAATAAAAGGGATGGAATGCTTCTTTTTCATCGAACAACCGATGCTGAGGGTATCTGCATCGTGGCAGTAAACAATGTTAGGTGGTTCGTTTGCAAGACTTCTCAACACTTGGTTGAGGAATTTCCTCAAACCCATTGCAGTATTGACAAGTCCCCCGTACGGAGTATTCCCCAAGTGGTAACGCATTAGGCGAACGCCATCAATCGACTCGCTCATGGTAAATTCTTGTTGGCGGTCAAAGGCGTGGACGGTAACTTCGTGACCCTCCTGCACCAGCCACCTTGCGTGTCGGATGACTCGTGGGTCTGGTGAACAAGCATTGGTGACTACCATTGCAATGCGCGCCATGACACGACGATGCAACCCCAGAACATGATGTATTCGGCGAGCGACACCCATCGTTCAGAAGAGCGACAATTAAGGGCGTCTCGCGCTTGGTTTAAGTCACACCCGAACGAGAGAGTGATGATATGGTAGACCAATTACCGAACTTGGGCCGAGAAGCCGAAATGCTTGCTGCCATGGGCATGACCTCAATAGAGGAACTGTTCGCTGACATTCCATCTGAAGTTCGGATGAAAGGAGATCTTCCACTTCCCCCTCCACAGTCTGAAGAAGAGATTCTATCCGACGCCCGTCGGTTGTTGGGCTCAAACGTTGCTCTTGGTGAGCGCGTTTCATTCTTGGGTGCCGGCCTGTATCGGAATTACGTTCCGGCTGCCGTATTCCAACTGGTGACCAGAGGGGAATTCCTCACCGCATACACTCCATACCAGCCAGAAGTGAGTCAAGGTATGTTGCAAGCCATGTGGGAGTTCCAAACGCTCATTTCGGAATTGGTTGGCTTACCAATTGCCAACCTTTCACTCTACGATGGTTCGACTGCTGCTGCTGAGGCATTGACCTGCAGTGTACGTGTTCACACACGCAAAGCAACTCAAAAAGACACCGTCTATGTGTCGGAACTTACGCCACCAGACCGCTTTTCGGTGATGGAAAATTATTGCCAAGGCGCTGAAATCAAAATCAAATTACTACGTCATCTCGACGATGGAACACTGGACATGGACTCCGTCTCAGAAGCAATCGGTTCATGTGGCGTTTACGTCGAGCAGCCGAACCCTCTTGGCCTTCTCGACGGCGGCGTGACTCAATTGAAAGAAATTCTGGGCGAACACACGGCACTTATTGTCGGCGTTCAACCTGTTTCATTGGGCTTGGTTGAAGCACCTGGTCACTACGGTGCAGACATTGTTGTCGGAGAAGGACAGCCTTTAGGAAGCCCGATTACCGGCGGTGGACCAATCTACGGAATCTTCGCTTGCTCCAAGCCATATCTGCGACTGATGCCTGGGCGTATTGTCGGTCGGAGTATCGACGTCGATGGAAAAACTGCTTACTGTCTAACCCTTTCGACCCGTGAGCAACACATTCGCCGACACAGAGCTACTTCGAACATCTGTACGAATGAGACGCTTATTGCTCTCATGGGCGCAATGCACATGGCATTGCTCGGACCCGAAGGTCTCTATGACCTTGCAGTACGAAACATGACTGCTTGCCTCATGGGTAAGCAAAAACTTGCTACGGTTGAGGGCATTCAAATGCCACACTCAAACGGCGATCACTTCAACGAATTTGCGATTCAGTTGCCAGGTTCAACCCAAGATTGTCTTGAATATCTTGACGCAGTTGGTATCGTCGGAGGATTCAATCTCGCATCATGGTATCCAACCCGTACAAACTGGTTGCTGGTGACGTTTACAGACCAGACACAGGTTCAGGACATCGACCTCTTGGTCAAGCATCTCTCAGGATGGATTTCAACATTGGAGGTGGCAGCATGAGTCATCTGTTTGACCACAACGGAGCCAAAGGACAAGGATATTCACAACCCGCTCCTGTTTTGCCCGCCTCAGAAATCTCTCTTCCTTCTGGATTGAGTCGAAAGGAACTCCCGCGATGGCCTCGGCTCTCTGAACCCGAAATGGTGCGTCATTACACTTGGCTTTCGAAGAGAAACTTTGGAATCGATACGGGATTCTACCCACTCGGTTCGTGTACAATGAAGCATAATCCTCGTGTCAACGAAGTGATTGCTCAAATCCCGGGAATTGCTGACATCCACCCGCATCAACCCGAACACCACCTTCAGGGGCTATTGGCGATCTATTACGAGATGCAATACATGCTCGAAGTCTGTGCGGGAATGGACCAAGTCACCCTCCAACCAGTTGCTGGTGCTCAAGGTGAATTCACTGCTGTTCGATGCATTCAAGAATATTTCCGACTGCGTGGTGAAGACCAGCGTACCAAGGTGATTGTCCCTGACTCCGCTCACGGAACCAACCCTGCCAGTGCAGCAATGTGTGGATTTGAGATTGTCGAAATCCCAAGTCGCGTCGATGGACGAATCGATTTAGACGCTCTACGTGCAGTTGCTGACGATACCATTGCAGTGATGATGATCACGAATCCAAATACCCTCGGATTGTTTGAAGAGGACATTTTGGAAGCCTCGTCAATCATTCATGACGTCGGCGGTCAAATGTACTACGATGGAGCGAACTTCAATGCCATTTTGGGAATTACTTCTCCCGGATTGATGGGCTTTGATGCTGTTCACTTCAACCTCCACAAAACCTTCAGTCAACCCCACGGTGGCGGCGGGCCCGGTTCTGGCCCGATTGGTGTTAAATCACATCTTGCTGATTTCTTGCCCGGCCCGTTGGTTGGCAAGCGCGCTGCAGCCAGTGATGAGTTGGAAACAGCTGTTGATGAGAATTGGTATCATTGGTACCAACCAACACACACCATTGGAAAGGTGCAGCAATGGCACGGCAATGCCGGTGCAATCATTCGATGTTGGGCGTACTACCGACGCTACGGCCGTGGTCTACGCACGATGTCAGAACATGCAGTGCTCAATGCGAATTATCTACGTCACGCCATCCACAAGGCTACCAAAGAAGCCGGTGTTGATTCTCTGGTTGTCGACGGTGCCGAAGCAAAGGTTGCTAAGCATGAATTCACTCTTTCCCTTGCACCAGCCAAAGAAGCACATGGCATTTCGGCTATGGATGTAGCCAAAGGCTTGCTGGATATGGGATACATGGCACCAACCGTTTACTTCCCACTGGTTGTACCAGAGTGTATGATGGTTGAGCCTACAGAAACGGAGAGTAAAGACACACTCGATACCTTCGCCACCCATTTCGCTGAAGTGTTGCAAGTTGATGCAGAAACCCTTCATGCCGCACCGATTACCACACCGGTCCGCCGTGTTGACGAGGTCTATGCTGCTCGTAACCTTTGTTTGCGACATCCGTACGACGATGAATAAGAAATGCGTATATATCGCACCGAGGTAGCACGGGCATGGATGTCCGTAAAATGCGCACATTTGGCTGGACTCAAGTCGAGTTAACACGACGTCCGTCACGGGTACTCTACCCAATCGCATGGGGTTTACTTCCACTCGGATTCGCCTTCATGTGTTGGTTGTTTGGTGCATCGCAGGAATACATCCCATGGCTTGGTGCAGCGAGTATGTTGCTTATGCTCATGGGTGGATTGGCAGGTGTGTCGAGCCGGTTTGGTACACTGAATGCATCCAAAGTTGGTGTTGGCTTGGTCTCCATCTGCTTCGGAGTCATGGTTTGGGCGCTGGTCGCACAAGAAACAGTTTCCGTAGTTTTCGGACTTGTATACTCTGGAATATCGGTCTATGTTTTGGTAAAGGCACTCGATTTTATCTTCCGAGATTCAGGATACGTTTTCGAAAGAGAGTGGGATGCCAAGCAAAAACTACCAAGTCAGGCACTTCACGACTGGGATATCAAAACGACACGCTTTTCTCAAACATGCATGGCCTTGAAACGATTCAACGGTAATTGCTTTGTTCAGATCTATGGAGTTGTACGTGATGGTAAATCCTATTTGCGTTTTGATTTGCTCGGTTGCCAGTCGAAACTCGAGTTCAAAGCGTTAAACTTCGGCGTTGAATGGCCAGATTTCCAAGCGATTACATTGGGACAAGAAGAATGATTTTGGCTTCTTTTTTTCTTCGATTTCAAGAGGCATCTTGATGAACCACCCGCG
>JABGTJ010000031.1 GCA_018691345.1 Methanobacteriota archaeon | reverse complement strand
CATCTATCAGCGAAGATGGCGTCGTAACTATCCAAGGACCGAAAGGCTCCCTCTCTCGTTTATTCAAGAGTACGTTCATCAGTCTGCTCCAAGATGGAAGCGGCTTGACTGTTCGTGTGGACATGCCTCGCCGAAAGCAACGTGCTCTCGCCGGAACATGGAACGCACACCTCAACAACATGGTGAAGGGCGTAACAGACGGTTTCACGTACAACTTGAAAGCCTTCTACTCTCACTTCCCAATGACTTTGTCTGTGAAGGGCAACATTTTCGTTGTCAACAACTACTTCGGAGAACGTGTTCCTCGAAACGCAGACATTCTCTCTGGTGTTGAAGTGAAGGTCAACAACAAGGTCGAAGTCGTTGTCTCTGGCATCGATAAGGAACTTGTTGGACAAACAGCAGCAAACATCGAAAAGTGCGCCACGGTCAAAAACCGTGACCGCCGTGTGTTCCAAGATGGAATATACCTCATCAATAAGGAGTGATATGAATGGCAGAAGATTACGAAAAAATGACTGTTGCAGAACTCAAAGAGCTTCTCAAAGCTGCAGACCTTCCGGTCTCCGGTAAGAAATCAGACCTCATCGCACGCTTGGCTGAAGCCAACGGCAGCGAAGAGGCCGCATCGAACGAATCCGACGAGGATTGGGACGATGATGGTGATTGGGATGACGATGTTGCTGAAGGGCACGTCGCAAAGCAAAAGCCCGTTCTCGATGATGATACCAAAGCCGCTCTCTCACTACGAGCTGAGCAAAAGAAGAAGACTCCATCGTTCCGTCGTACTGAATGGTTCCGATACAAGCGTCTTTCTCGTTCAGGCTGGAGAGCACCTCATGGTATGGACAGCAAACAACGACGCAATTACAGATACCGCAGTGCACTTGTCCGTGTTGGTCACGGGAAAGTTGCCGCTGCACGTGGACTACACCCATCCGGATTCCGGGAAATCATGGTCCAGAACACACTCGACCTCGAGACCATGGACCCTGAAACCGAAGCAGCACGCGTCGGCCGAAGCGTTGGTGGACGAAAGCGAGAACAGATCTATTCACGTGCCGATGAACTCGGTATTCGTGTCCTCAACCGAAGGAGGGATATTTGATGCAAATTACCAATCAAAAGCGCCTAGCAGCTAAGTTACTCAAGTGCGGTGTTCACCGTGTTTGGATTAATCCAGCATACCTTGACCAAATCTCATCTGCAGTTCAAACCGATGATATTCGTGAATTCATCGATGAAGGATGGATCAAGGCTAAGCCGATCAAGGGAACTTCCAGAGTCCGTGCTCGTGCTCGTCTTGAGCAGAAGCGTAAGGGACGACGAAAGGGACATGGTAAGAGAGCCGGTACAGCAAACGCTCGTAACCCTCGTAAGAACCGCTGGATGCGTACTATTCGTTCACAACGACGTGTTCTCAAAGAACTTCGTGAAGATGAAACCATCCAACCTTCTCAATACCGCCGATACTACCTCAAGGCAAAGGGCGGTTCATACCGTTCAATTGCTCACATGCGTTCTCAGATGACCATGGAAGGTGTCGAATTTAGTGGAGGTGAGCAGTGATGAGAGGAACTCGCCGTCGCTCTATCTTCCGTCGCCGTAAGGCAGGTTTGACTGACTACCGTCGCCGTCTCAAGCTTCTCACTGGCCGCAAGCCTCGTGCAGTAGTTCGTGTGTCCAACACCCGTACTACTTGCCAACTTGTGACCTGGGCAGCCACCGGTGACCTCGTCACAGTTTCGATGACAGGCTCCGATCTGTCTAAGAAATTCGGCTGGCCTAAGGACTACTCACAGAAATCCGTTTCGGCATCCTACTTGGTAGGGTTCGCTATGGCTAAGGCCGCTCTTGCACAAGGTGCTGAAGAAGCGGTTCTTGACATCGGATTGGCTGCTAGCACACCGGGTAACCGTGTCTTCTCTGCTCTCAAGGGCATGGTCGACGCCGGACTCGAAATTCCACACGGCGAAAATGTCTTGCCGGATGAAGACCGTATCAACGGTGCTCACATCAACGGGGACATGGCAGCTGCAGTTGAATCAACCAAAACCAAAATCGAGGGGGCATACTGATGACAGAAGAAGAAATCATACAAATGGCACCGGGGCTTATGCAAGCCCTTGCACCTGAAGAAACTGAGGACACTGGCGGACGACCTCGTCGTCGCAAGCAAGATGATCCAATGACTGGACTCCGTAAGTGGGTTCCAAAGACTCGATTGGGTCAGATGGTCATGGCTGGTAAAGTCCTTACCTACGAACAAGCATTGGCAACCGGTCTTCCAATCCGTGAAGTCGAAATCGTTGATGCATTGATTCCAAACCTCGAAGACGATGTAATCAAGGTTAACATGGTTCAGCGAATGACAGACAGTGGACGACGTGTTCGTTTCAATGTCATGGCTTGCGTTGGCAACCGAGACGGATACGTTGGACTTGGTATGGCCAAGGCTAAGGAAGTGGCAGCAGCAATCCGCAAGGCAATTATCGCTGCTAAACTCAACCTCATCGCAGTTCAACGTGGTAACGGTTCTTGGGAATCGTCTGCAGGTCCTGGAACCTCTATTCCATTCAAGACCCACGGACGAGCCGCTTCAACTCGTGTCACATTGATGCCTGCTGCAAAGGGCAAGGGACTCGTTATCGGTGAAACCGGAAAGCGTGTTCTCGACCTTGCAGGTGTATCTGACATTCTTTCACGAACCAAAGGTCAAACTCGCACCACTATCAACTACGCTGGTGCCACATTCAACGCTCTGCAGAACATGAACACAACCCGTGTTTCAGAAGAATCAAAAGAGCGCTTGTTTATCAATAAAGGGAGGATTTTAGAATGAGCTGGATTGTTGTACGAGCACGAAGTAACGTCGGTGTCGAACGTGGTATCAAAGAAACCATGTTGCACATGAATCTAACCAAGGTCAATCACGCTGTGATTATTCCAGATAACGCTCAATACCGTGGTATGCTTCAGAAGGCCAAGGACTACATCACTTGGGGAGAATCTACACCAGAACTGGTAGAGATGATGCTCTCGGGACGTGGCCGAATGGTTGGCGATGCTCCATTGACAGATGCTCTTGTTGCAGAACACACCGACTACGCTGACATCAGTGCTTTCGCTAAGGCGATTTCTGATGGTGATGCAACGGTCAAGGCTGTTCCAGACTTGAAGCGTGTATTCCGACTTCACCCACCTCGTGGCCCAAAGGGCTGGGGTGGCATTAAGCGATCCTTTGTGGTTGGTGGAGCCCTCGGTTCTCGAGGAGACAAGATTGGTGCGCTCGTTGAGCGTATGATTTGAGGTGATTATGATGGGAACAAAAGCAAACAAGCATCGTGGACGAAACCGATACCATGGACGTGGCAAGAAAGCCGGCCGTGGTGCAGGAAAGCGTGGTGGACGAGGAAACGCTGGTATCAACAAGCACCGAGTCATGACCCGAATCAAGTATATGCCAAACCATTGGGGTATGCACGGTTTCAACCGACATCCAACTCTTCGAACAGTGTACGTTACCGTCAACGTCAGCCAATTGGAAGACATGGCTAAAGGCAGCGACACTATTGATTTGACCGCACTCGGTATCGATAAACTTCTCGGAAGTGGTCGAATAAACAGTGCCCTTAAGGTCATTGTCCAAGAAGCAAGTTCGAACGCAGTCGAGAAGCTCGAGGCCGCCGGTGGAAGCATCGTGGCCGGAGACGACGACGAATGGGAAGAAGAATGAGTCCCGATTTCTAAGGAGGAAGTACGATGAAACACAAGCCAATGCCACTCGCAGTAGCACTTTCTGGCCTCCTTTATTGGGGTCTACTTGTTTACTGGGTTCGTGATGACCTCCAAGCGGGTTTTGATACTGCTGGCGGAGAAGCAGCCATATTTGGTATCGTCTTCTCAATTGTCTATGTTGGCTACTTGATGGCCTGTCTTATGATTGACATGCCAGAAGGTCTCAAGACGATGCCCGTCGTAGGACGTTATGGAAAACTGCTCGGTTGGCTTGCCATGCTCGGTTTAGCAGCATGGTATGTGCGACCTTCTGCATGGGGCGGTTACGACGAAGGCGTAGGATTCTTCCTCGTTGGTATCTGTCTTCTTGGATTCGGTGCGGCTTCAATCATTACGTGTTTCATGTGGGGCGGAGATGACAGCAGTCGTCTATACGCTCTTCGCAGATTCGTCGACGTTTATCCAACCATTACCAAGCCAGAACGACACGTTCGCTTCAATGAAAAAATGTGGACCACAACCTTCGTTTTGATTATCTACTTTGCAATGACCAATGTAATGCTCTATGGTCTGTCCGGAGAAGCACTGGATTTGTTCAGTGGCTTCCGTTCGATTATGGCAGGAGCATCGGGTACAATCATGCACCTGGGTATCGGGCCAATCGTTACCGGTTCGATTATCATGCAATTGTTTGCTGGTGCTAAAATCATTCGACTTGACCTCAGTAATTCTGATGACAAGGCAATGTATCAAGGTGTACAGAAGCTGTTGGTTCTTATCATGATACCAATTGAATCGATTCCTCAAACCTACGGTTTCCTTGACCCTCAAGAATTCCTCATCGATAACTACGGCCTGGGTTGGGCAAACTTCGTCATCGTAGCGCAGTTGTTTGCTGGTTCATACCTGGTGTTCTTGCTCGACGAATTGGTCAGCAAGTGGGGTATCGGTTCCGGTATTTCGCTGTTCATTGCAGCGGGTGTAGCACAGTCGACCTTCGTTGGAACACTTTCCCCACTACCGGCAACTTCTGGAGTACCTTACTCCCTCCAAAACCCGCCATCGGGTACATTACCAATGATCTTCTACATGTTTAGGGAAGCGACGAATGCTGAAATGATTTCAAACAACGGGTTTGAACAGATCTTACTGACGCACGTCAATCCTGTTGCAGCGCTGTTCTCATCCATCGTGGTGTTCTTGGTGGTTGCGTATGCCGAATCCAGTAAACTCGAACTTCCACTGACGCACGGCAAGGTCCGTGGGCACAGAGGGAAGTATCCAATCCGTTTGGTTTATGCTTCGAACATTCCTGTCATTTTGATGGCAGCACTTCTTGCAAACATCAACATGTTCTCGTTGCTCTTCTGGAGCCATCCAACGCTCTCACAAACACCGATTCTTGGACGTGAAGGTTGGGCGAGTGCATCTCAATACATCGGGACCTATGAAGCAGGTCAAACGACTGCTTCAGGAGGCTTCGCTTGGTATGCGAGTATGGTGAATGGGGTGAACGACTGGATGCTACCGCTGTTGAATCAACAAGGGGACGTGTTCGGGCATAGCCTGACTCAAATCATGGTCCACGTCGTGTTCTATGTCGCTCTTATGACCGTTGGTTCGATGGTCTTCGCAAAGTTCTGGATTGATACAACCAATATGGGTACCAAGGACGTAGCTAAGCAAATCGAGCGAACTGGTATGCAAATTCCTGGTTTCCGAAAGAACCCTAAAATCTTGGAAAAGATTCTCGAGAACTATATTCCCCCTGTGACCTATTTCTCTGGTGCCTTCGTAGGATTACTCGCTGCAGGTGCTGACTTACTCGGTACCGTAGGTAACGCTTCAGGTACCGGTTTGTTGCTTGCAGTCGGTATCATCCTGAGAACCTATGAGCAAATCCAAAAGGAACAGGCTATGGAAATGCACCCAATGATTCGACAGTTCTTCGGAGCAGATTGAGTTTAGCGCTTCCGCATTTCGCTTTCAGCGATATTAGCCTCCCAATTCAGTTTAGACTGTTTTGTCCGGTGTATGATTTATAGTGTTCAGTGCTTGATTCGTACCATGACTGGCCAACAGCCCCAATCGCTTTGGGACAAGGCCCAAGCCTCCCAACGTCCACCTCCTCGGCAGGTTGTCTTTGAGCTGCCTTCGAAAGAGGTTTCACTGGGCATCATCGCAGGCCTCACCGTCGTAGTTTTTGTCGCTTTAGGGCTTCTTTTTGTAACACTGATGCCGACTGAGAGCATTGCAGTTACTTTGGATTCTGATGGTGATGGTATCTTAGATCCAAACGATACCTTCCCAGGTGATGCGGCCGAATGGCGGGACACCGACTACGATGGTAAAGGCGATAACGCCGATCTTGATGATGACGGCGATGGTTACTCGGATTTCGATGAACTGGAACGCTGCCTGCCGCATACCGACCATCTTGATCACATGGACTTCCCATTGGACTCCGATGGAGATGGTGAATGCAA
Source organism: Methanobacteriota archaeon (assembly GCA_018691345.1). Lineage (GTDB taxonomy): Archaea > Thermoplasmatota > Poseidoniia > Poseidoniales > Poseidoniaceae > MGIIa-L1. The sequence goes on along the minus strand of JABGTJ010000031.1, from coordinate 1,752 downwards.
TACCGTTGATTTAGATGACGACGGGGACGGCTTTTCAGATGAAGAAGACGTCTTCCCATTAGATGGCACAGAATGGTACGATACCGATGGCGATGGTATTGGGAATACCTTGGATACGGACGATGATAACGATGGCTACATGGATGCCTATGATGACCTCCCTTTGGACCCAACTGATTGGTCTGACCTTGACGCAGATGGCGTCGGAGATATCGCTGATTTTGATGACGATGGAGATGGATACAACGATTCAGTCGATGAGTTCCCGCGAGATGGTACTGAATGGGTAGATTTTGATGCTGATGGCACCGGAGATAACAGCGATTTAGACGATGATGATGACGGGGTAGTTGACACCATCGACGTCAATGATTACTCTGACTCAGCACTCTCACTCTCTCTTCATTCCTTTACACTCCATGATTCCATGGACCTTTTTGATGCGTATTCGGAAATATATTTCTGTGTCGAAGTCAGCGGCGTTAACATCGGATGCTCACCAACGACCGGTACTGAGAATTATCTTACCATGGCTGTTGAAACAGAAATCACCTTGGATTTCGAATTCTTTTATGATTTGCCCGAACACACATCTCTTCACGAAATTGAGATTCTTGTGTGGGATTCAGATTCGTTCCTCGATGACCCAGTGGACATCAATATTGATGATGATGTAGAGGCATACACGTTTGTAATTGACAGCAGCATTGCAGTTGTAGCTGATGTGAACGAGCTGACCGTCTCTGGAATCGGAGACAATGAGGGGTACGATGGGACGCTTGAATTTTCATATATGTTCCAAGATCTTCGGGTCATGAATAATCCTAACTTTGTTTGGGTTTTTGACTACCAAACATACTCGCTGAATCTTAATTATGACTATTCCTTGTACAGGAGTTTCAAATTACTTGACCATTCAACCGCATCTTGGAACGATTACCAAAGATTTGTGACTCCTCATGAAGATTATGTATTGGAATTGGCGACTCTTTTGAGGGACTTGGCTATCGAAAATGGCTACACATCGGCACTGGAAATTGCCGACTTTATTCTTGCCTTTGTGGGTGGTATTCCCTATCAGTTTGACATCGATGGAATGGGCGTGAATGAATATCCAAAATACCCTATTGAGATGTTATGGGAGCACGCAGGTGACTGCGAAGATGCAGCCTCACTCTACGTTTCACTGATGGAATCCATCGATTATGATGCCATTCTCATTCTGTTGTTGGTGAAACCCAATGCTGACGAAGATTGGGGTGGGCATGCTATGCCTGCAGTTTACATTCCAAACGCCACTGAAGGTGAAGGTGTTCAGTTGACGGATGAAGCCAAAGCTAACATGACTTTTCAATTTGCTGAGGCAACTGGATGGTACGATGGTTACTCCGGCGTGGGCGTTAATGTCTGGTATGACATGGATAACATACACCTCTACGATATCGAATAAGTCTTACCGCTTTTTTACCATACAGTAATGATTTCGACTGAATAGGGGGATTCTACCTGCCAATTGAGGCGCAGTCCGCCATTTTTCACACCTATGGCTAGAGGTTACTTTGATATAGGGGAGGTAAGTGGCAAGGATGCTTGCGTTGTCGAGAACGGCGTTGGCGGCTGAGTCCTCGGACAATGACCGTCGCCATCCTCTTGACACGTGAAGCCGAAGCTATTGCGATCTTGAGAAACCTTCCCCCCACGGAAGATCGCTCTTGGTCAGGTAGGTGATCGAGATTATGACGTATTTTTGTG
>JABGTJ010000047.1 GCA_018691345.1 Methanobacteriota archaeon | reverse complement strand
CCCGTTCATCTTCCCATCAATGGAGGGAACTGAGGCAATCATAACAGCTACGAGGGCAATACACAGCAAACGGGCAACGGTCTTCATAGTCCCTGCTTTTTTTCAATTTTCATATAAACAAAGTGGTGCATGGTTTTGACATTCCAATTTGCATTGAAAACCTTAGCCTTCTAACCGTTGACTCCATCATCAGATGCTTGGTTAATCGGAGTGGCGATTGACCAAAGAGATGAAATGAACGTTTCTTTTGTTCTCTTCATGGAGGCCTCAACAGTATCGTGGGGCGAACGCTTTACTTTGGAATTCATGGTTGGGTTGCTCTTTATTGGGGCGTTTATGTCACTTGGTGCAAGTTTTTGGCTCCCTCCTTTTGTACTGCTAATCGTTGTCCATGTAGGACTGATTGCGTGGCTCTATCATCTTCGCACGTTCAAGGTCGACCGCCGTGACCTCCGCTTTTTGATAGCTCCTGCAGCAATTCTTGTGATTGACATTTGGTCATCCTTTCCATCTTTACCTCCTTTTTACGACCAGGCCTACCACCTCCAAATTTCCAATCGAATTCTAGACCGGTGGAGTTGGGAGCCTTATCATCAAGGAATTCCATATTCATTCAGGCCTGAATTGATGTCTGGGATTGCAGCAGTTGAACTCGCATGGTCGGGAGAAATTTACCTTGCTTCAGTGACTCCTTTTTTGGTACTACTCGGTACGGTTTGGATGCTGCAGCATCTTTCAGAACGCATGACAAGTAAACCATTAGCCTTGTTTCCACCAATCTTCTTTCTCCTATTTCCAGTTGTTATTGAACTTGGCCGAACCATGCTGCTCGATGTGTTGATTGTAGGGTCTCTCGTATGCGTAATGTTGTATTGGGTTGATTCGAGTGAACATTCTACACAAAAATCATGGGTCACACTCGGATTAATTGCAGGGTGTTGTGGTCTCGTAAAATATCCTTATTTTTACATTGGACCTTGGCTGACAGTTCTCATGCTCTACGAACATACACGTCACGAGGCAAAGTTCGTTTTCTGCGGATGGTCAGTCCCCACGGCGCTCTTTTTGATTCGAAACACGCTTGAGCAGCAAGAACCGACTGGGCCGATGAATTCTCAAATTACTGGTACATACCTGAGTGCAACCTCAGAATTTGGTTCGTATACGTTTGATATTTTCACTGAAGATTTTCTCGCCCAGTGGCCGCTTGCTCTGTTTATTCTAGCAGCGTTAGGGACCGTCCTTATCCAAAAAGAACACCGGCCAACGTTGTTCAAATCTTGGGCTCTTTTGCTTCCAGCCTTCCTTCTTTTCGCGTTCATTTTAGACTTCGGATGGGTTAGATATTCGACGCCATGGCTTGCATTGTTGAGTCTTGGAATTCCTTCGGTGATGCAATCGGGACGATTGTTTCCGAAATCTATCCAAAGGAAGACAACCATTGCAATTGGAGCCGTCGTCATGATGTGTATGGTGACGATAACTCAGGGAATGATTGAGGATCAAAATCTCCGAGGACAATCTGGAGAACAAGTCGTCGATTACAAGTCGAAGCATGCTGATATGTTCGTTGAGGTAGGTGAGGTACTGCTCGATGACAGCATCTTACTGGCAGGGAATGACATTACTGTTGGTCTCTATGCCTCCAATGAAGCCTATCGTTTTGGACCTTCCACTGACCCTGTAGCCGATTCCATTCTGGTTGTTGATGGGACGCATGTGTTTACTCATACCTCCATGAATCGGTTTTCATTTGAGCGTGATTGGACCTACCTATTGGGTTCGCCGATGACTCCGTTTGCTGATGTGTCAACCGAACACGTCAACGGTTATGTTTGGGAAACCGACCATACCCGTTTGGATGATAGGGCTTGGTGGCTTGAGAATCCAGGTGTAATTAACGGCACGGGAGGCAAATCCGCAGACATGGTGTGGTTGGATGAAGGAGCCACCTTTTCATGGCCGGAGAATACCGCCCCCCACCTGATCGTTCGTTTTGAAGGCCCATCGCCAAATGCGGAAGTCTTCAATGCTCTTCTGAGCGAAGAACACCCCGATGTTCTGTGCCGCACATTGGAATCCTGTTACGAGTTAGAACGAAGTACCTATTCCAATGAACAATGGTTGATGTGGGGGGCTAGGGCATGACGGAAGAAGCCCTTTTGAAAACTCTCGTATGGGCGAACTTGTTTGACCACATGCTGGATGAAGCAACGGCTCAGGCCTTCATGGAGGTGCGAATTGAGCCTGAAACCCTTCGTGAAATAGTCGATGGTTCAAAGCACGTTGTCAGAGATGGAGACCTGCTTCGCATGGCCCAACATGATGTTACCAAAATCGCAATCGAACAACGGAAAAAACGAGCCGTCCAGCACCTAAAAGAACTGCAACCCGTACTCCAAACATTGGTTGGCCTTCCTCAAATTGAAGGCCTTGCAATCACAGGTTCAGTAGCAGCTGGAGTCAACGATGAGGGTGGTGATGTTGACATTCTCATCATCACGCGCCCCGGATGGGTTTGGCGTGTTCGAGCAGTGGCTATTTTCCTCGCACACCGTCATCCAAACGGACAAAGATTGTGCCCCAATATGGTGATGGCGTCAGACCACCTTGCTATTGAACAGAGCCTCTATGGGGCTCGAGAAATGATGCTCATGCAGCCCATTAAAGATGAAGGTGGAGTCTCATTGATGCAAGAAGCCAATCCTTGGGTTGAAACAATGTTGCCAAATGCATCGTTCCGCCCCACCACCACCTATCCAGCAACGAAAGAAGGTACGCCTTGGTGGTGGGCCATCTGCCGTATGCCGCTTTTGGGCCGTATGTTCGAACGGTTTGAATCCAGCCGGCGTATTCGCGAACTGAAGCGATTGAGCCATTCTTCTGAAGCAATATACACGCGTTCGGTTTGTAGAGGGCACGAAAACAATCACCGTACCTCCATTGAGCATCGACTTGAACAGGCCATGGAGGGGTTGCAATGAATGACGATTCGTATCACAAAACTGTCGCAGATTACTACGATGAAGAAGCGCATTCGTTTGAAGAGCGAGCCCACACAAACCCACTGCTTGGGCATTTGCGACAACGGTTTCGCGATATCGTTCTTGAAGGAGAGGTTTCAACCCTTCTCGAAATAGGATACGGCCCCGGACTTGACATGGTTTGGTTTGCCCATCAAGATAGAGTTTCAGCAGTTCATGGATTGGATATCACGCCCAATTTTCAGGAAATCGTCTCTCAAAAAGCGAAGACTATCAAATGTATTCACCCGTATCTTGGCGGCCCAGAACAATGCCTCGACCATCTGGAAGAAGGAAGTGTCGATACGGTTTACGTGTTCTTCGGGGCACTGAACACATGTGCAAATCTAAATTCAGCCGCAGAGCACATTGCTCGCGTTCTCAAACCAGGTGGAAGGGCTGTGCTGACCTTCGTCAATAAATGGTACATGTTTGATGTGATTTGGAACTTGCTAACCCTTCGTCCTAAGAAGGCATTTGCAAGACTCAAGAAGGTGTGGACGGGCTATTCTCCAACCCGTCGACTCGAATCCCGTTGTTACTCGTCCCGCGAAGTCAATCAATACTTCTCGCCCCACCTTCGCCGAACAATGAGGCGTGGATATTGCATCACACACCCGGCCTGGTACCGTCATCATTGGGCGCCTTTGGGTAGCCTTCGCAGTCGATTCTTGATGGGGTTTGACAGATTATTGAGGTGGACACCGTTCTGGAATCTTGGTGAATATTCTCTTTATGTTTACGAACGCCCTGCGAATAAAGATTGAAGGGTTCCATCCAAAGAGCGATGTGCCTCATCACCCTCAATATCCATCCCTTGCCCTGATGCGAGACGGATTGAGGCGAGAACCGATTGGCGTGTTTGTTTGTCGTAAAGGCGAAGCATACGCCATTTCTTCATACGAACAGGTTGAGTCAATCGAGCATGGCCCACTGCAATTGCAAACCGCTCTTGTGTTGTTCGGACCAAGAGTTGTGGGTGAATAATTCCCGTTGTTTTCCGTTCAATATGATGCCAAATTTCTGTGGCTAAATCGTTGACCTCAACAACGGCCATCCAAATCGGCTGGCCAGGAAACAACGGGATTTCGTTGGAGCAGTACAAGGCGTTGAACCACGACCCGTTTCCTAGAATCCAAGGGGCTCGCATGATGCCAATCATGCCTTTTTCCGCTTCATGACGCAGGGGTTCCTCTCCAATCCCGTATGAAGTTGCATAACCCGTGGGATTGTAGATTTGAGTATTCTCAACTATCTCTTGGCCACAGTCGCCGTAGCTCAGTGTCCCATGTAGGGCGAAAACATACGGCGGGTTGTCCATTTCCAATCGCCCGGCCATCATCGCTGTGAGAGCAGTTTTCGTTTCCTTAGCGATTGCATCCCTTTGTTTCAGAGTTGCTCCTTTTGGGCGAGCACAAATCAGCACGGCATCGTATCCGTTAAGCGTTTTACTCCAGTCAGTAATCTTGAGAAGGTCAAGTTGGATCCACGTATCAATATTCTTTGAAGGAGGATTGTGGCAGTAAGTGGGGTCTGCGATAATGCGAGTTGGTTTTTGATTGAGCAAGGCACGACCGACAAAGCCATTGCCGCCCACCAACAGAACCTTCATCACCATGCCACATGAGCGGCTTTTATTGAGGGTTCCGCGTTCCTCTTGCGCTCTTCTTCGTCACGGCGCGATTAAATAGGGGTGTTAAGTCGGCAAGATACCCACGTCTGTGGATGGAGTTGACATCATGTCCCGAAATAGCACATCTGACCAAATCAAGAAAGCCCTTGGTGTG
>JABGTJ010000026.1 GCA_018691345.1 Methanobacteriota archaeon | reverse complement strand
GTTGAGTGTATTTGCTACGGTTAGGGGGATCATTGTGTTCATCATATTCTTCATCTCCGATTTTTTTTCTGGTTTGATTACGTTCGTGCGTTCTCACTTACAACGTGGTTCGTTGAGTGTGTTTTCTGTCATTATTGACAGATTTACAAATCGCTTAATGTCCTCAAATATGAGCCACTCAGATGCAACCTTCGGGCCAATTCTTCGACCATCTTCATCAATAATATCAAAAGAGGAGAATTTGTGACCCTTAACCCATCCTAAGGATATCTCTAAGCAGGCATTGACTGTTTCTCCGTCCACAGGGTGTATCTGAACAGTGCTTCCATCTGGAAGCCGAAAGTTGATTTTTCCATGACCATTGCTTTTAGCAAGACAAGCAGGATATCCTATCACACACATTTTTATTCACCTCATCATGCTGCAGCAGCCGCATGACGAGCGACTGAACTTATTTTTTCAATGTCGAAATGTTGCATGCAACGTCCGAACCTTCGGGTAATGTGTTTTGGGACATGAGCAATCCAACTTTGTGTGCGGTCGTTCCATTCAAACGATGGCTTGCACTTCGAAACAGCAAGTGCAATGGTCTTGTTACGAGCTTCAACGCTCTTGGGTTCGCAACCGCACGAACGGAAATAAGTGTTGGAGTTGCTGCGAGCAGGGTCGTCCTTTCGAGTGCGGCGGTTGCCGTTGTGGTTCCGCTTGTGATGATTCATAATTCTCTTGTTCTTTCCCATATTCTTCACTTCCTGATTCATTTTGTTCGTTGTTCTGTATTTCGGCTGGTTTGGTTTGTTCGGTTTCTTCATCTAATAGGGGCCATGATAACGCTGAATTGTGTACATTTTGACAGAAATCTTCCTTCAACTCAGAGGCTGGATTTTTGGGGAGCCAAGAACTATGAAAAGAAACCGAAGAACCAAAGAAGAACGCTGTCCACATACATGAGAATTGAGTAGATTACCCAAAATGGGAAGATGATGATCGCCACTGCAGTCCAAAAGAGAACCTCAATCACCTCGAGAATGAAGGTGACAATCGAGACAAAAAGATTGATGACAAACGAAATCGCTTCAAGAATTGCATTGACCACATCAAAAATAAAACCTACAACCCCAAGTACGGCATTGACGATGGTTTCAATGACATCGAATACAAATTGGACGAGTTCAAGGACAATGGACACCACAAAGATTCCTGCAACTACTGCAACGTAGCCAGCTGCGAGAACAACAGTAAACAGAATCAGTTTGGAAAGGATATCCCAATAATCAAACGATACATTTTGCCGTTGGTTTCTCTGTGGGTTTTGATGGTGATGGTGACCCCTGTACCTGTACATGTCTGCAATATCCACAAACTGCTGGGCCGGTCGTTGACGAACAGGTTCGGGACGAGGCTGCAGTTTTTTTGGTTTTGATAGAGCGACTTTCCTTGGGCCTCTTCGAGCAGCCTCACCAGGGAGGTCATTCAAATCCAATCCATCATCCATGATATTCACCTTTGTTCACATGTCATGAGTTGAGCAGATTCTGAATGTGATTCACATAAGCGCCGACACGTACAATAGGGTCACTGCCAAGTCGATTCAGGTGCGGTAGAATATTTCCATGACAAACCCAATGACCACGACGACGAGAGCCCGGAATTGTTCCATTACCCGATCCACTGGAATAAGACACTGAAGGCGGTGTTGCGTACAACGAGACCCCTGGGCGGATGACGATTTCACTGAAATTGAGGACATAAGCATGCATAAGGCCGGAGGTGGCTCTAGGGCAATAAATAACAATCTCCCAAAAGCCACTCTTTGTCCTTCCATTGGATGGAAATCTGAGCCTAAGCATTTGGGCGCTTGACTTTGTCAAATGCTGCTTTACTGGTTGGAGCGAGGGATACTCAATTTGAAGTTCCTTCACCCGATTGCGAGGGACAGAACCCCCAGCAACCTTGGCCACACCTACGTAGACGGTGCTGTCCCGATGGTTTGCGACCGATTGGTTGGAGATGACCTTCCCCATTTGATCGTACACGTCAAAGTCGCCTTCGGGTGAGAGCTTCTGTGCCTGAACG
>JABGTJ010000028.1 GCA_018691345.1 Methanobacteriota archaeon | reverse complement strand
TGGGTGTGGGTCTGGGTGAACTTTGTCTGCTTGAGCCAATTCGTGCATCCAACGGTAGTGGAGTTTCGCACGAGGATCATCTTCTGCAAGTTTCTGTGAATCGATGTCTTCACCGCGAAGGTTCGCAAGAGTTGCTTCGTCGTCAACGACGTAGGTCGTCTCTTGAGTTCCGTCAGGGTTAATGAAAATTTCCGGCTTAATCACAAGTCCAGGCAAGAAGTTTGGCGCAGGTAGGCACTGATGCATGTCTGGACGAAGTGTTGTTTCTTCGTTGCATTCAGGGTTATGGCATCGGAAACCAGCGTTAATCAAACGGCTGCGTTGGTTGATTCGAACACGTCGGTTGTCACCACGAATAATGTAGTTTACACCAGGGTGTACATCAGGGCCACGTAGAATCATCTGACGCATCTGTTCACGGTTACGAGAAGTAACACGGATTGGGACGGTCAGTTCCTTTGCAATCTTCTTCGGTACACCAACTTCGTTGACGCCCAAGTATGGATCAGGGGAGATAACCGAACGGGCACAGAAGTTAACACGCTTTCCGGAGAGGTTACTACGGAAACGTCCTTCCTTACCCTTCAGTCGCTGAGTAAGCGTTTTGAGAGTTCGGCCTGAGCGGTGACGAGCCGGAGGGATTCCTGAAGTTTGGTTGTCGAAGTAGGTTGTGATGTGGTATTGCAACAATTCCCAAAGGTCCTCAACAATCAATTGCGGTGCACCAGTGTCACGGTTTTCACGCAATCGCTGGTTGATTCTCAATACGTCAACAAGTTTGTGCGTCAAGTCGTCTTCCGAACGGTCTCCGCTGTCCAAAGTAATCGATGGGCGAACGGTGATTGGCGGGACGGGTAGAACCTTCAGAACAATCCATTCTGGTCGGTTTTGCTTGTCCATTCCGATGAAAATCAAATCTTCGGAGGGGATGGCACTGAGCCATTCACGGACGTCTCGAGGATTGAGTTTCCGTTCAATCTCTGCTTTTCCTGCACCTTGCGACTCCAACTTCTCTTTGAAAGTCGTTGGCTTGTCAAGCATAATCTTACCTTGCATTGCTTGGCAGTGCATACACTGTCCACGGCGAGTTCCGGTTGTGACCTTCTCGACTTCCTTGATGATCTTAGCAAATTCTGTTGAACCAACGCCGTGCTTAATTTGGATATCACGGATACGTGATCGGTAGTAATCTTGCTCACTCAATTCAGGGTTTGAAGGGTGAGTGCTCGGAGTGTCGTGCAACAAAATTCTGCTGCACTTCGAACAGGTAGCCTTCAAGGCGGTCTTAATGAGGTTCACGAAACCGATGTGAATCACTGGAAGTTCCAGAGCAATGTGCCCGAAGTGACCGGGTGATTCGTCGTACTTACAGTTGTCAGTTGGACAAACCAATCCTGGTTCGATAACACCCATGTGAGGGTCCATCAATCCTTGACGGTAAGCGTGTCCATCGTCCTTGTATGTGTCTGCAGTTTTCACTTCGACAGCGGACATTTGGCGAATTTCTTTTGGTTCCATCAGGCCAAAACGAATCTGAGCGATACGCTTTGGAATCATTGTGTTTGTTTGACTCATCTTCGGTCCTCCAGTTCAAGACGCATGGCCACACCTAAACTCTTCATTTCGTCGAGGAGCAGCTTGAATGCGTAGGATGTTTGTACTTTGTACACTTCTGCGCCATCGCCGTGAATCGGGCTGACGTAAGTGCGTCGCTTTGGATCGTACCAAGCGATGTGACCGGATTGAGCACAGACGTACATGTCAATACCGTCCGATTCATCGAGCAATCGATCTTTAATGACCATCGATGCACCGTGTGCAATCAAACAATCACGTTCCATTTCACCGAATCGCAGACCACTTTGGCGGGCACGACCTTCAGTTGGTTGTCGAGTGAGGATTTGAACACGGCCACGGGAACGAGCGTGAATCTTCGAGGACACCAGGTGGTGCAATCGTTGGTAGTAGATACAGCCGATGAAAATATCAGCAGGATAAACTTCACCTGTTTCACCGTTAATCATGGTTTCACGGCCGGTGTGAGCAAGTCCATTTCGAACAAGTCCATCACGTAGGCTGCCTTCCTTTTCTCCACGGAAAGCGGTAGCATCGATTCGACGGCCTTCCATCGAACCAACTTTACCACCGATCATTTCCAGAACGTGTGCAACGGTCATTCGAGACGGGATAGCGTGCGGGTTGATGACCAAATCAGGAACAATACCATCAGCGGTGAACGGCATGTCTTCAGGTTCAACAAGGCGTCCAATGACACCCTTTTGTCCGTGTCGAGATGCGAACTTGTCACCAACTTCAGGAACCTTGTGGCTTCGAACCATAACTCGGACCAAACGGCCTGAGTCAAGAGATTCTGTGACGTAGACGTTGTCGACGTATCCTTTCTCACCGTGTCGGACGAGCATCGAGGATTCACGTCGTTCTTGTGCGAGAAGGAAAGCACCGCCAGCTGATTCTTCGAGGAAACGAGGTGGGCTGGTCTTACCGACCAACACATCGCCACCTTCGAGGTACATCTCAGGCAATGGCAATCCGTCTGCTTCGAGATGTCGGTAGGCCTCTTCAGGTTTGAGTCCCTTGACTTCTTGCAGCGAGCTGCCTGGCTTTTCGATTTCTTCGACTTGACCACCAGGGAATCTACGGCGTTCAGCGTTGTAGGTTCGGTTGAAGGTCGAGCGTCCAAGAGCACGGTCGACTGAGCCCTTGTTCATGATGACAGCGTCTTGCATGTTGTAGCCGTGAAGCGACATAATAGCGACGATGAAGTTTTGTCCACCGGGACGGTCATCGAAGTGCGTCGATTCCATTGCTGCAGTTCGAGTGATGGAACGCTGTGTGTAGTGGAGAATGTGAGCCCGAGTATCGGGTCGCATTCTGTAGTTTGAGCTTGGTAGACCAAGGGATTGCTTGACCATTGCTGTTCCGCCAGTAACACGAGGGGTAGAGTTGTGTTCCGGGTATGGAATCAATGAAGCACAGACACCCAAAACGAGTTGTGGGTCGATTTCACAGTGTGTGTATTCATCATCGAAAAGCAAGGGTAGAGAGATCTCAGCAGATTCCCAAGCACCGTTTGGCATTCGTACCTTGGCAACAAGTTTTGCTTCAGTTGCACCAGGTTCACCGAGGTTGACCCAATCGACGTTCTCGTTGGTCAATGGGCGACCAGCGAAAGGACCGGAAGGAACGGTTTCAGGTAGAACGAACGGTCGTGCTGCAATGAGGAGGTCTTCTTCTTCTTCTGCATCGACCCATTCAACAACACCGTCATTGACGAGGTCCTTGAAGGTCATTTCTGAATCACGGAGTGCTTGGAGGTGGTTAGGAGTTAAACGAGGTGCGCCATCGTAAAGGATAACCAAAGGTCGCAGAATACGTCCCTTGTCCGTGTTGATGAAGATGTCCTTGTTCTCCTTATCGTGTCGAATCGAAACTTCGGCAGGTATGGTTCCACGTCGGCGAGCGGATTTGAAGTGGCGAACCAAGTTCTTTCCGTTCTTGTGAATACCGTAAATGTCACCGTTAACGTGAATTCGGTCGCCGGAGCTCCAATCTTCAAGTTCGCTGTTGACATCAAGTTCATCCAGTTGCTCCCGAACTTCGACTTCACTGATATGTTCAGAGATGTCAATCATTTGAGCTGCATTCTTGACCAGGCCACAGTTCTGTCCTTCAGGGGTTTCGTTCGGACACAGGCGGCCCCATTGAGTTGGGTGCAGGTCACGAGCCTCGAAGTGAGGTTGGCTGCGGACAAGAGGGGAGGTGACACGGCGCATGTGCGACAACGAAGCGAGGTAGGTTGTTCGGTCGAGCAATTGACTGACACCAGATCGTCCACCGACCCAGTTCCCAGTTGCAAGAGCGTGCATAATCTTGGAGGTCAAGACATCAGGACGCAAGCAGGAAGTGATTTTGAGTTCTCGCTTACGGTTGTGGTGACGCTCGAGTTGGTACTTGAGGTCACGAGCAAGTTGACCGCTGGAAACTCGGAACAAGTCTTCAATCAAATCACCAGCAAGACGAACGCGCTTGTTTGCGTAGTGGTCCTTGTCGTTTGGTTCACGGTTGGTAAGAGCCATTTCGAGAACTTGACGAACGATTCGGCCGAGGAAAATAGCCTTCTTCTTTCGGTCGCCAGGTTGATCACCCAAGTGTGGAAGAAGTTCACGGTCAAGCAATTGGTTGACTCGCTGTTCACGGTATTCCTTTTGTTGACCTGCTGCGAATTTCTTCTGCAACCATTCATGTGCTTCGTCACGGGATTGAACAGCATACTCTTCATTGTCGTTGACTTCGTTGAGGTTAGCAACGATGTACTTGAATGTCTCAGTTGGACCTGCAACGGTTTGGAACACTTCTTGATCGTTCTCGATACCAAGTGCACGCATGAGAAGAACCACTGGGATAGCGGTAGTTCCGGCGGTGCTGATTTTGACCATGAGCATTCCATCTCGTCGCTTTTCAACGTTGAGAGGCTTGCGCATACCGTCTTTCTGCGAGAAAATCTTAGCGACTTCTGTGCGCTTTGCGTACCGCTTGTTGATTTCAACAGTTACACGGTTCGGAGCAAGGTCTTCCATAGAGATGAGGACACGTTCTGTACCGTTGATGATGAAATAGCCTCCAGGGTCCAGAGGGTCTTCGCCACGCTTTCGGAGTAAGTCATCCCAAAGTGCGGAATCTTCGGTTGAGGTGGTTGGATAAAGTTGGCGTTCTCCAGCAATGTGCTTAGCGTGAAGGTTACAACGGGAGGAACGGACCATGATTGGCATGCTTCCGACTTGCACTCCAGCCTCAACAGGTGAAGGGACACCGTTGCGAGAAATCTGGAAATCAATGGTCACCGGGGACATGTAGGTGAGCTTACGCAGACGGCATTCCATAGGGGTGGACGGGTGTTCTGCACCGTTTGCTTCACGGATGGTTGGTTCTCCGAGTTTGATGTTCTTCAAACGGATGGTGATGTCATGGTCGACAACGTCGAGTTTGATGTAACCGCCAAGGTCATCATGAATTTCTTCATCGGTTCCGACGCGAATGTTACGGATGATTTTCTCCATACGGGAAATCGAGTTGTCCCCGGATGGGATACAATCGTCGTATGAAGCGAGTTGGTGGTTGACGAGGCTACGTTCTTTGAAAAATGATTGAATAATTTCTTGCATAATTTACACCTTCCCTCAGTTACCCTCTACAATTAGTCGGTAGGCAACAGTTCTACCCGCAGATGGGGACTTGCGGATGACTTTCAGTACGCGGTCGGCGATCCAACCTGCAGCGAGTGGCTTGTGTTCAGGGTCTGCTGCAAGACGAGCGTTGTCTTGTGCTTCAGCAGTTTCCTTGATGACTTGAACGACCGGGTCCGTAATGAGGATTTTCGGAAGCCATTCCTTAGCGAGACGAGGCTCACCGGTTTCGTCATCGGCTTGAACCATTTCCCAAGGAGCGAGTTCTTCGCTCTCGATGGCAAATTGTTCTTCGACAGAGATGTTCGCTCCTCCAACAAGTTCCTGATGGGGGACCAGGTCGTGGTTGAGAGCGTTAAAACGCATGGTGATTTCAGGGCGATCGAAGTCATCGATAGCCTTTGCACGGATTGTAATCTTCTTGCTCTTCGATTTTGAGCGTCGGCGAGAACCTTGTTCTGCAATCACAGACATGGTGTTTGTGAATTGTTCTGAGTCTTTCGAAACACCGAGGGTGGATGCAACTTCATCAGAGGACATTGCCTTGATGTCGGTCATGTTTCGATCAGTTGCTAATTTGTGTGCGGACTCTTCGGAAACTCCAAGCTCCATGAGTCGCTTCTTTGTTGCGCTTTTTACTACCATCCTCATCCCCCGCTCATGCCCAACTCCCCGAGCCTGTAAACCCAGCAGGCGGGCCTGACGGGGTTCGAACCCGCGACCATCGGATTAAAAGTCCGACGCTCTACCTGACTGAGCTACAGGCCCAAAATAGCGACTTGGG
>JABGTJ010000033.1 GCA_018691345.1 Methanobacteriota archaeon | reverse complement strand
CTTGGGCTCCTTTGACCCATTGCTTCGAATCAAGCGTCGCCAACGCCGCTGAACGCATTTCACTGTTCCAAGTAGGGCGGGCCATCGGGATGCGCTCCATGCTTCGGCGAATCCGCCGACCCCCTTGAGTCTGCTTCTCAATCGTTACAAGTAGCGCGCCCTTCAAGACCTGCAACCGGTTTGCCCCACGCATGGTGTCTGAGAACAACGAGTTCGATGAAGGCCCCGAATCTTCGGAAGAGCGCAGTTTAGCTGAGTTGGTTGGAGATATTCTTTCTCCAGACGTCATCGAAGACGTCGAGATTTCTGAGCCTATTCAACCTCGCAAAAAAAGATTCAAGCCCCGGGGCATGTACTTGGGTAACCGAAGAGACACCGGAGAGCCAATCGACATCAAACCGATGGTGCTTGCACGTCACGCCGCCATGCTTGGCTCCACCGGTTCAGGAAAAACAGTGATGGCGAAAGCACTCATCGAAGAGGCGGCTTTGGCGAAGATACCATCGCTCATTATTGACCCTCAAGGGGATTTGGCTCGACTCGCACTTGGTATTGAGCCCAGTGAACTTGAAAAACAAGACGGGGATGTGGCCCGTGCAAAAAAATTACTCGACATGTGTGAAGTGAGAATTTGGACGCCGTTGAGAAGTAAAGGGCTACCGCTCTGTATTGATCCGTTTCGAGCACCGCCTGCAGACCTTGATGCTGAAGAAGCAATTACTGCTTGGGACATGGTTGCTGCTGGATTCACCAGCCTAGCAGGCTACGATGTTGAGAAGGCGATCGGGAAAGTTGTCAAGCCCTTCCTGTACGAAATTCTCGTCGAAGGAACGAAACACGGACTCAATGTTGGAGATTTCCAAGCATTGGCTCGAGTAGTTCGTGAACCAAATCAAGAGTTTACTCGTCAACTGTACCCCGAATGTTTCTACGAAGTCGAAGAAGGCGAGGAAAAGCCCGATGTCCCTACATGGGATGAAGTGATGATGGAACATCGGCTTACAGATTTTGAAGAACGGTTGCCAAAGACGACTCGTAATGATCTAGCAAGAAGATTATCTGCATATTCATCTGGAGTAAATCAGTTGCTTTTCTCCAACGGCGTACCGATCGATATCGATGCGTTTGTTGAGCCAGCGATTCCTGGAAAAATTCCACTTAATATCGTCTATCTGAATACCATTCAAGATGAGGCTCAAAAGCAGTATTTCGTACAGGAACTGTCTCGGGAATTGTACGATTGGATGTTAACTCAACAGCCCGCAGACGGTGAAATCAAGTTGTTGTTTTTCATGGACGAGGTTGCCCCCTACCTGCCACCTCATCCACGCAATCCTCCGGCGAAAGATTTGATTAAATTGATTTTCAAACAGGCACGGAAATACGGGGTTGCATGTGTTTTAGCAACTCAAAACGTCAGCGATGTGGATTACAAAATCCTTGCACAAGCGAATACCACATTCATTGGAAGATTTACACAACCGCAGGATGTAGAAAAAGTTCGTCACTTGCTCAAAGAAAGTGGAGGCGATCAAGACTTAGTCGCTCAACTTCCTACACTTGGCCCCGGCCAATTCCAAATGGTTGCACCGGATGTTGACCCTGCACCGGTTCCAATACAGTGCAGATGGCTCTATACCGACCACGGGGCGCCTTTGAATGAAGACCAAGTTGAGGATATTATTTCGGATGAAATACGTGCTTGGGCAAAAACTAGGTCGTCTGGGAATACAAAAAACCGCGGTGCTGGAGCTGCGCATGCTGCAAGTCGAGGTTCATCCTGGAACGCCAAAGGGACTGAGGATGAATGGGCGATTGGTAAGGCAGAAAGTATTGTTGAAAACGCTCGAATCAAAGCCGTCGGTGGCATGACTGCCGCTGCGCACGGCCTCATCGATGACTCTGCGTTTGAAATCCGTCTCATGGGTGGATTTGCAGTATTAAAAGACGGGCGAGATCCGTTGTATACCATGCAAGCAGCAGCGAATATGGCTTCAGTGGTCGTCCTTGCATGGACCATGGTCGCCTTGATGTTTGCTTGGCGGGACGGCGGAATTGACTGGTGGTGGTTGTTGCTCAGCATGGGGCTTTCCGGCGTAACCGGCCTTGTCATTACGCTGGAAACTCTCTTATCCCATGATGCTGAACTGCTGCACCGCCTCACACGATTTGCACGTACATTTCAAATCGTACTGATTGGATGGTTGTGGGGTTTGCTGGTGTGGAGTGCTTTCGGCTCCCTCGATTTGCGCGGCGCAGAGCCTTTGCTCGAAATTGTCGTCGTATGGGTTTCCACATTCACTCTCATCGAGGTCGCACACAGATTCAGACTCGGACGCATACGATGGAACGGCGGCTCAGCATTGGATAAACTGAAGGGGATGACTGCTGTACTTACTGAGGTAGAAATTACAGAAATGAAGGCCAATTCGTCGCAGATCATGTCTGGAGTTCGATGGGGTTTACACGGCATTACGATGCTTTGGTTGTGCATGCTGCTGATCCTAGGGCAAGGGACAATTCCTGCCGATACAGCAGAACAATGGGGCCGCCCTACGCTATGGCTCGCCTCACTGTATGCACTGATGTTCGGCAGTGAAACATGGTTGCGAATGCGTGGACGGATGCCTCAACAGTAGTTTTGCAAGTCCAGCTTTTCAGGCTATACTGTTCATGTTAGAGGCATTGCTTGTACGAGCATTTCTCTAAACCGGGCGCCGTAATCACTCCTCACTTGCTTTGGGTTAAGTCGCGGAATTGATATACGCGCGTTCTAACGGTCGGTTGAAGCAGGGGTTGCCAAGCTTGGTCAACGGCGCTGGGATGAGGTCCCAGTCTCTATGAGTTCGCAGGTTCGAATCCTGCCCTCTGCACCATTCAAATCGATGTTGAACTCGGTTTACCGCTGAATAAAACGAAATTTCATCGGAAAAAAGTACCCAACATTAAACCATTAAGCCGCATAGGACGGTTTGGTGAACAGATGACGAACGTGTGGAAATATTCCCTGCCTTTACTGATTGTCGCAATACTCAGCGCAAGCGTGTTTACTCCTGGAGCAAATGCTGGAGTCACGTATCCTGCTGATTCAAACTCCTATATTGTCGATAATGTCGATGTGCTCAGCCTTGACGAGAAACGCGACATTGACCAGGTATCCGAGGACCTCGAATACGCGACCGATACTGTGCTTGTTGTCGTAACAATAAATTCTACCGCAGATTACACTACTGGAAACGATACAAACATGTCGCTCGGCGACTACGCTGTTGGCTTGTTCAATGAATGGAGAATAGGTGACCAAGATTACCGTGACGGTTTGCTACTGGTTATTGCGACCAACCAGTCTGGAGATGGTTATGACTGGGCCTATACTGGTGGTGATCACTGGTTGGAGTATTGGTATGTTCTCGAAGAGTGGGAAGAAGATTTGCCGGATACTGTATTCACAGATCTCAATAATTCCAATTGGTCCAACGCAATAATGCCAATGGTCACTTCTCTATCTGACGACGTCGATGAGTTCTGGTTTGAAAATCCGGGTATTGAGCCGTTTGGAAACACGAATGATGACCCGTTTAACGAGGACTGGTACAATCCACCGCGCCTCAATGGCGAGGAGGGGGACATGCAATCCTCGGATCTCGGAGATAGTCTCATTAGCATAGTGTCTTGCCTTGGATGCCTCGGAGTTTTCGGCGCTATTGGATTTTTCATATTCCGAGGTGCAAGCAGTGGTTCGTCTGGAGTGAGTATGCAGCGAAACCACGGAAACAATGTTTGGTGGAGGAACAACAACGAGTATTATCCAGGTGGCCAAGGCGGCTATCAGCAAAACAACTACTACATGGGCAACGATAGCAACAATTCGAACAGTCCACCTCCAAGCAGACAGAGTTATTCAAGCCGTGGCGGTGGTTCAAGCCGTGGTGGCGGTTCAAGCCGTGGTGGTGGTTCAAGCCGTGGCGGTGGTTCAAGCCGTGGTGGTGGTTCAAGCCGTGGCGGGGG
>JABGTJ010000044.1 GCA_018691345.1 Methanobacteriota archaeon | reverse complement strand
TGGCGCCGGCGGCTGAAACCCACAACCGACCTTCCTTTCCATGAGGGCGGCTCGGGTGAGAGGTGTGCTCTTCTCGTTTGATTTTCTTGAGGCCAACCTGACGGGCTGCCATGAACAAGCCTTCCAAATCAGGCTTCAAGACCGAGGAATCTTTTGGAACGCGACGCCCGTTTCGACGTGAAAGCTTCATGTCGAAATAACTAGGCCAAACGCACAATCGGTCGGGGTTGTGGTCCATCGTATCTCCTCATGTAGGGGTTAAGCCCCAGTGCACTTGAGGCCGTCGGTGGGATTCACTCAATCAAAACGCCGTTGATAACGCCGTCTTTTCCAGGTCGTGAAGTGATTTTTACTGAGCCCTTATCGGTCTCAATAACAGCACCCTTCACCAAAATGTTACGACGAACATAGTTGGGGTCTGAGGCGTTTTCAATAACGCTGTGAATGGTGCCTAGAGTGGTCTTTCCAGTCTTGGAGTTGCTAATGCTGACTTGGTTTGCAGCCATGACACGGACCATGGAGTTTCCACCGGTCTTTCGGTAGATCTTTCGCTTTGGTTCGCCAACGAGAGCGAATTGCTTCTCTGTTGAGATTTCGGTTGAACGCTTACCGCGTGCTTGTACCTTGCGTCCGCCGGACGGTTTGCGTCGTGAAATTCCGTGCCATTGTGCCATAAGGATACTTCCTGCGAAGCCACCGACCAGCACGGGCTATATGAAAGCAACCCTCACTCACAGCGCATCGTGATTTCGGATAATATGAGGTCTTGCGGACCAATTAACTGAGCAATTAGAGCATCACCCGATACCAATTGAGCCACACCAGAAGGAGTCCCCGTGAACAAAAAATCACCCTCTTGAACGGGGGCCCACTCGGAAAGCGAAGCCATTTGGTGATGGATTGGCACAGACATTTCCGACAAAGAGGCAGACTGTCGAAGTTCTCCGTTCACGGTGAGTTCCAATCGTAGACCTGTTTTTTCTAGATTGAGTGCTTTCCAAGACGAGTCCCATTCGTGCCATTGTCCAACCACGGCGCTTGAACGGAAGCACTTTCCTTTGGCCCAAGGCAATTGCTCAGCACGTAATTCGCTTTGAGCGGGGCGGTCGGTTAGGTCGAGACCAACTGCAAGGGCAACCGGTTGTCCATGAGCACCAACCCTTACGACGCATTCAACTTCATGATGCATTTCCCCGGGATGAGCGCTCACAGGTAACGGCCCTGATTCATGCAAACACTGTTCTGGCTTGATGAAAAAGATGGGTTCCACAACGGGTTGATTACCAAGTTCAAGTGCATGTTTTGCAAAGGTTCGGATGGTACACCATAGGGCCATGACCAACCCAAAGGCCGACTCCTCATCAAATTCCCTACGGACGAAGAATGATAACCGACCACCCCGAGAACAGAACATGACCAACGATTGGATGATGAAAAAACGCAGACCGGTTCGTCGAAAAAACATCGCCCCTCTGTTGAAGCAATTGGAACAAGACTTGGCCGTTGACTTGAACGTTGAAGGTGGTTTTCTTGAAATGGCAGAATATGGACCTTGGACGATGGTATTTGTTGACAAGACACCAATTGTTATCGAATTAACAGATGAGTCCAACGAACGGTGTGTCTTCCTCACACTTCGCGGATTCTTAGACCATCAAGACGCCAACAAATGGGTTGAGGTCGATCATGGGGCAATTCCATTCCTCATGAACGGGGCTGATTTCATGGTCGCTGGGATTCATGGTGCTGAAGAAAGCGTAGAAGAAGGAGATTTAGTCTGGATTCGAGATATGAAACATAAACGCCCGCTTGCTCTTGGATGGGCTTGTATGTCCAACGAGGCACTCGTCAACGAAACCAAAGGAAAGGGAATCAAAACCGTTCACTGGGTTGGGGACGAACTCTGGGAAATGGAATAGAACTATGCGGGAATTCCTTCGTAACCTAAAAAAACGAGGACGGCCTCTTTTCACACATGGCCAAGGCTATCGCAGGCGCAATCTGTCTATTCCTACTCCTTGCAATGGTGCCAAATGCAGCTGCAGCCGGCGGGACTGATGGTGAAGATGCAAATCCAACGGGAGATGTCCCCTTCACCGTTGAAGAACGAACAACGCCCTCACAGGACGGTGCAAAATGGAAACTTAGCGTTGCCACCAATGGTGATGCTGCAACAAATGGAACGACTCTCGTACTTACTACTCAAATCTGTCTCAACAGCGGCATATGTGACCCACCCATCAACCATGATGTAACTCCCGATGAAGGCACATACAGCCTGTCATTAACACCTCCAGGCGACCACACCTACGTCAATTGGCGAGTAAAGGCAACATACGCCGACGACTCGACAGATGTTTTTCCTGATGGAGACTGGTACAAGACATGGTCAACCTGCTATTTCACAGGTGGTGAATACGGTGGAATACATGCCTCAGGGGATGGCTGTGATGTTCCTTCAGAAGAAGAAGAGAGTTTCCTTCCCTTCATCGGAGTTGCACTCTTGGCTACGAGTATTGGTGTTGCAGGGCTCGCAATCGCTCGCAGAACAAAAGTAAACTAAGCACGGTGATGTTCTACCAGTCGCTCCAAAAAGCGGCGATGTTCTTGGGTCCAAGAAGTGAAACGAACGGTGACCTTATCTCGACGTTTACTGAGTACACCGTCATGAAAACCAGGGCAGTGTAGATCGCTGGAAACCAAAGGAAGATGAGACCCTTTACAGATGACCACACAACCGTCCGCTTCCGCTTTTGCTGTTCCAAAGTCAAAATTGACCTCATCATCGTCTTGGTCGCAAGTCAAACCGCCCGCCCGCATGAATCTCAAGAGAGCACCAAGAATGGCTTGCCCGTCTTCGCCCTTTGCCGAATCTACGCCTCCATAGGCGGAAAGAAAACTCAATTCAGCCTCGTTTTGCTCCATGAGGTGGTCAAGGCCACGGGAATCATCGGAGTTGTCTGCCATAGAACCACCTCAAGTCACTGATTTCAAGTGAGTCCAACCAACAACACGTCCATCGCTTGCATCTGCGACCAAAGAGAATTGATTGGTCCATCCGCCGGAATCCCACTTTCGCTGGACATCTACCGTTGAGGCCCCACTCACCGAGTCAAACAACTCGGTGATATCGATTCCAAATCCAGAACCAGGTACGACTACCAAATATCCCATTCGTGTTTCATCGTGCAACGATCCACTTGAGGCAAACAGAGCCTCTGCACCTTGCAATGCGGGGAATCGTTGCTGACTCATGAGCCTTGCTTCAACCGCTTCAAGTGAAAGAACTTCAGGGATAGATTCACGATTGTGAGTGATGGAATCATCAAACGTTCCTTTTGCAATGTATTCACATTCAAGATTATCGTTTACCCCTTCTACGGAATAGAGCAACCATCCTGCGGTATTATCGGTTGCCACCCAAGAAATGTTCCATTCTGTTGCAGTTCCGTTTGGTTCGTCAATGGCCCGCCATACGTAGCCATCGTTATTGAGAGCCGAGTTTGCCCCGCTTGCAATACTGCCAAGGTCAGAGATGCAAGAGATTGCCGAGTCAAGTGGATGGGGGCGATGTGTGCTGTTATCAGGCATGTGCAAACCATCGACGCCCCAATCGATCAAATCGTCATCATCTGGATTCAATTCGTTAGCCTGTGGGCGATTATCATAGGAGCGACCCAATTCCAATGCTTTCACACCGCGCTGGAGATATGTGCGTTCAAAGGTGTGATGAAGTTCAAGTTCCCCTTCTGGAAGTACTGCATCAACGCCCCGTTGCTGCCAACCTGAGCAACTGGCTTGATTGGATTCACTGCTGCTGATGGCCACATCAACACTCTGTTTGACAGCCCAAGGGCTCACGCCATCAAGCCATAGATTC
>JABGTJ010000052.1 GCA_018691345.1 Methanobacteriota archaeon | reverse complement strand
TTGAAA
Organism: Methanobacteriota archaeon; assembly: GCA_018691345.1. Taxonomy (GTDB): domain Archaea; phylum Thermoplasmatota; class Poseidoniia; order Poseidoniales; family Poseidoniaceae; genus MGIIa-L1. The sequence goes on along the minus strand of JABGTJ010000052.1, from coordinate 46,603 downwards.
TACCACGCGCATAACCGCGAGTTACCTCTCATGGCTGTGATGGTGTAGGGGTTAGCACGGCAGATTGTGGTTCTGCCAGCCCGAGTTCGATTCTCGGTCACGGCCCCTCTTACTTCAGACCAGTTTATCTTGGTCAATCTGATGACCCATTCGTTCGACCTTTGTTTCAAGATAGGAACGGTTTTGCTCACCAACACCGACGACAAGAGGTATTCGTTCAGCCACTTCAATTCCGTGACTTTCAAGTTGCTCTTGCTTGTTTGGATTGTTGGACAGAAGGTTCACACGAGGTACACCCAAAGAGGAAAGCATGCTCGCTGCAATGCTGTAATCTCTTCCGTCCGCTGGAAGTCCCAGCATGAGGTTTGCATCCAAAGTATCTGCCCCTCGATCTTGAAGATGATAGGCTTGAATCTTGGCATGCAAGCCAATACCTCGACCCTCCTGACGCAAGTAGAGTAAGCAACCCCATCCGTGAGCCACGATGGCATCCAATGCCGATTTGAGTTGCGGTCCACAATCGCATCGCAAGCTGCCTAGCGCATCTCCTGTGAGGCATTCCGAATGAAGGCGGACAAGCACAGGGTCTGGCCCAATCATGTCACCCAGTGTGAGGGCAACATGGTCGTATCCGGTTGAGGCTTCGTGAAACACACGGATTTGGAAGTCGCCATGGACGGTCGGCAATTGTGCTTCGCTGGGTATTGAATCGCGTTCTACCAATTCGATTGGTGCTGTGTCATCTATCATTGCGTCACCTTCAAGAGAAATCGATATTCACCGGCATGCTCCTCAACAGAGAGGATTTCCACACCACCTCGATGAGCAAGCAATGGCATGTCATGCACCGTTTCCGGGTCATCTGCCCACACTTCCAGAACTTGATCGATATCCATTTCAGCAAGCGCTTTTTTGGCTTCAGACACAGGGACTGGGCAAAAAAAACCAATGACGTCTAAGCGGTGAGTAGGAGAAGTCGTCGAACCTTCTCCAAGCATGACGACCTCGACCATGGCTCTTCCTGCACTTCATCCCTTTCAAGTCCTCCGAAGTAAGAGCACCTCCTGATATTCTCGCCGAAGGTATCGCATTGTACCGCACCTTGATGAGGAAGGACGCCTACGCAATCTCATGAGCACGAACGTCAAGTCATCTTCCTCCAAGGATGATTTGGCGTGGTCAGAAGTCGGCCAACTTGGACTTCGCTATGCTCGTATTCCACTCGCATTGCTTTTTGTTGAAGCCTTTTATTGGTTTTTAACGCAGCCATCGGACACTTTAGCGCCGCTGCAAGTAACTGAAGCATGGATTTGGAATGAGATCACGAATCTCCTTTACAGCGATGGCGAATACGTCGCCTCAACCCTTTCAACGCACAACGGTTGGTTAACACGAATCGATTTCTATCATCCCAAGTTTCCAGGCAATTACGACACCGTTGGACTGTATGTTTCAGATGAATGCGCTGGTGTTCATGAAATGATCTTCTTGTCGACCTTGGTTGCGATGACCGAAGGAGTACCTCAGCGGGTCAAAGTCCGTTCTATTTTGGTCATGTGCAGCATCGTCTATGTGCTTAACATCATGCGGTTGGTAATGTTTTATCCCATCGCTCGCAATGATTGCGTTGCAAATCCAAACCAAGCCGAATGTCTTGGAGGGATGTGGGACTTTCACACTGCAGTCTATGAATGGGGATTTTTGCTTGTCTTAGTCACCATGTGGGTCGTCTGGTTTTGGAGAGTTGGAGGTCCAGCACGAACGCTCGATGCAAGCAATGCAGGTGATGAGAAATGGAGATTGAAGTTCCGTCAATCGTGGTCTTCAACGCAATTCATCCTCATTGCAGGGGCAATCCTACTCATGGTCTTTGCAGTCCAAAACGTCACGTCAAATGAAGACGCCATGTCTGCAAAAGAGACACTCGATTTCTGTTATTTCTCAGAACTGGTGACCTCTGAGTGTGGGCAAGCTCAAAACCGATGGGACGATGCAATCGGCTATGCTTGGTCTCTTTCAGCACTGAGCATTGTTGTGCTCGGTGCAACTTCATTTGTCATTCAGAGACCGGATGAAAACGGCAAATGGCCGGTAAAAGAATCGAAAGTTACGCCAACAGAAACGGAAGTCGAAAAAACACCGACATCAAGACATTCTAGAAAAAAATCGGGCTCGTGGAAAGAAAGCAATCAGAACGAAGAGGAATAAATCACTCTGCAACGGTTCCAACGACTTTTTGACCACTCATTTCATGCTTGTCAAGAGCTTTCAAAGCAAGACCGACCTTACTGGTATGAATGCTGATGAACGTCGAACCAGCATCGAAATGGACATCTCCAATAGCCATTTCATCGCATCGCAATGAATTCTGGAACCAATTTGCCACGGTACGCGAAGAACCGGCATCGGACTGGGAGATGTTCAGTTGAAGGGTAACAAAGCCGAACACATCTGCCGTTTCACCAAAGTCATCTTGGCGTTTGACGGGGTCGCTGTCAATTCCATCAGGCAGTTCTGGGACTTCCGTTGGAACGATGTCAAGACCGTATGTTGCCATAATCTTGGAAAGTTGAGGAGCATCGTCCCGAGAGACAAGGCTCCAGGCTGTTCCTTTGCGACCAATACGTCCAGTTCGTCCAATTCGGTGAACGAATGAATCAGTTTCAACCGGAAGGTCGTAATTTACCACGAGAGTAATTCCGTCGACGTCGATACCACGTGCTGCAACGTCGGTTGCCACGATGGTCTTGACTTCGCCTTCCTTGAATCGACCGAGAATCTTTTCACGTTGGTTTTGTGAAAGGTCACCATGGAGTCCTTCAACCACAAATCTGTGCTTGTTGAGGCGCTGGACTGCAAGGTCGACCATTCGCTTTGTGTTGCAGAAAATGATGGTTTGATCTTCGGCGTTCATCCTGCACATCAAACGGCCAAGAGCCCACAATTTGTTGGCACGTCCAATGTTCACGCTAAACATGTCAATTGGTGGGATGTCGAGTTCTTCTGAGTTCGTGAGTACAAACTCAGGTTCGTTCATGAACTCATGTGCAGCATCAATGATTTCTTGAGGGAAAGTGGCAGAGAACAGGAGCGTTTGTTCCCGATTATTCATACGCTCAACGACCCACATGATGTCCGGGAAGAATCCCATGTCGAGCATTCGGTCCGCTTCATCGAGGCAGAACAAGGAGAGAGCTTCCAAATTGATATGACCACGCTCTGTCATGTCCATTACTCGGCCTGGTGTGCCGACGATGATGTCAACGCCGCCAGCGAGTTGCTTGGCTTGTTTTTCTAAATCAGTACCGCCGTATACAGTTTGGATGGAAAGTCCTGATTCTCCTTGGAGCGTTTGGAATTCTTGAGCAACCTGGTTAGCCAATTCACGGGTTGGCGTAAGGACAAGCGCTTGGAGTAGACCAGTCGGTTGGCAACGCTCAAGCAAAGGTAGGCCAAATGCGGCAGTCTTACCTGAACCGGTGCGTGCTTGACCAATGACGTCACGGCCAGAGCGAGCCAATGGAATTGTATCCTTCTGGACTTGAGTGGCAAACTCCCACTCAATTGAACTTAGACTGTCAAGCAAGTTTTGAGGAAGGTCCCAAGAGTCGAAGCGGGTATTTGTGAACATCTAATCATCTCCGTCTCGGTGTATCGAGAGGATTGCCGAGACGGTGGCAACCCCTTCGAGTGGAATCAGTAGTTGTCTCGCTCTTTGATTTCTTCTTGGAGCTGACCCATCCAATACTTTCGTGCATTGTCGCGGGTGAGAGGTCGACGCATCTGTCGAACGTGTTCCAAAATGTACTGTCGGAACTTGAGTGATTTGTTTCGATTAATGCCTTTTGGGGTGATTCCATCCCACAAGCGTTCGAATTGCTCAGCCTTATCATTGAATGCCTCATCCATCTTATTCACCTCTAAGCAATCGGCCCACTGACACACCCCTCTTAACCATACCGACATGGGTGGTGAGGGATTTGGTAGAGAAATTCAGTCTGATTTCAGAAATAATCAGCATCATCGTCAGCCTCTTCATCTTCGAAATCATCATCGTAGCCCATCATTTCGTCCTGACTGACAGCACGGTACAGGGGAGCAGCAGCCGACTTAGTATCATCGGTAGGCGGTGGCGTTTTCATCTCACCAGGGATTGATGCCGGGTCTTGCTTCGAGACCGGTTGAGCATCGGTTGAACGAATCGGTTCCAAGCCAACTCGAACGCCTTGAGCCTCAGCCACCTCTCGGTCAAGAGCCGGCACAGGTGCTGATGGAGCGAGTTGTGCGTTCTTTTGTGCCTCTGTGCCCTCGAGCGATACGTCAAAGACCATTTCTTTGAGCGAAGCGATGATTTTGTCGTTGGTTTCTGTGGCCAACAATTCAGCGGCCATTGTACGTAGCACGTCTTCACCGAACAGCCGAGGGAGTAAATCGATACATGCCGAACGAACCTTGATGTCCTTCGACTTGGTTCCACGAACAACCAGTTCACGAGCACGGCCGTGGTCTGTATCCATGACTTGGACCGCCTTGATAGCGCTCAATCGAACTTCAGAATCGGGGTCGACAAGAGCGCGCTCAGCGAACAGCGTTGCCATGCGAGATTCTTTACGGGCCAAAGCAGGTAGATTTTTCGCGGCAATTCTTCGAACTTCAACCTCTGCATCGTTCAAAGACCAGGAAATGAGATCCCAAACTGCAGAATCACCTTTGTTGACAATGCGCTTGAGAAGAGCCGTTGCTTTCTTGCGAAGGGCGACTTCTTCTTCCAGAAGCAACGAATCAACATGGTCGACAACAACTTCAGGCCATGTATCGCACAATCCGGAAAGACCTGCCCATGCAGCGTCGCTGCGATGGCGGACCGTGGAGCGAAGCTCATTAGCAAGAATCGAATGGACTCCGGAAGGGAATATCGGGGAAGTTGCCGTCAAGCATCGGCTGGCTGCTTTGCGTACATTGACGTCTTCATCATCGAGTAAAACAGAAAGCCAGTCGAACAATTCATCGGATTTGAGAACAGCCACTTCCGGCAACACATCGAGGGCAGCGACCCGTTCTTCAGCGTCATCGGATTCGAGGTACTTCAACAAGAGAGTATGCGCTTGGTGAATCCTCGCTCCATGAAATCGACCGAGAGCACGGAGTGCATCGACCCTGTGAAGGGTCACTGAGCGACTGTCCCAACGTATAACTGCAGACTCTGATTCTTTGTTGAGCAGAGAGAAAACATCATGATCAGAGAGAGAAACCCATGGGCCAGTTTTTTTCTCGATTTTTTTAGAAGATTTCCGGGGCTTAGCGACCTTAATTGGGAGACCAGTTCGCGGATCTCGGGCGATGTATTCACGTGACATTTCTGACTCCTCCAAAGGGTCGCATAACCCCTAACCGAATGAACCTATGGCTTCGGCCACCAAGGACTCACATCCACCCTTCTTGAACTCTTAACGTTCCTCAATCGAGAATGGGCAAAGGTATTGAAGCCAGTCGATTACCAATTACCATGGACAACAGGGTGCTTTGTGCGGTCATGATGGTTGGCATCATGCTCATCACTCCTTTTGCCTCCATGGCAAGCAACACGCCCATTGCCGAGTTCGAACTCGATAGCACTGAGGAAAGACTCCTCGGCATTCACAACGACCACGATTTCAACACCTCCGATGGATTCACGCTTTCGAACGTTACGATTGACGCATCCAACGGTGAAGCAGGACTTGACCGGCCCGTTCTTTCATGGCAAACAATTGCCAATCCGAGTTTGAGATACCAGCGGGTGGGTGGATGCGCAGCATACATCGAAAATACAGAGGAGATTTACTTGATGGGCGGTCGTTACGACCCGGATCCAATGCAAAGCGGCGATGAATTATCGACACGAAGCGTTGAGGTGTTCAGTCAAGCGAACACATCATGGCAACTCAGCGACTATGAGATGCCAGTCGAACAGATGTACTTTGATTGCGCAGCCATAGGGCCACTGATTTATGCAGTCGGAGATTACCATCCGTACGTATCTCCGGAAGTTCGCGCAGAAGGGATTTTACAGATATTAAACACAAGTAACAATACATGGTTTGAAGGAGCAATTATGCCAGGAAATACCGGTGTTGGACTAGCGAGTGTCGACGACTTGGGGGGCTTTATTTACACCGCAGGTGGCGTAAGCAGAAAAGACCGTTCAGATATTTCAAACGCTACACTCCGTTATAATCCGCAAACCAACGCATGGGACCAGATGGCAAATATGAATGTCGCCCGGCATTCGTTCACACTGACGGAATTCCACGGGAAACTGTACGCTCTAGGCGGCATTACCCGGCAGTATGACCCGATTTCCAATCAATACTTCATTGCCCCCACGAACCATACTGAAGTGTACGATGCACAGACCGACACTTGGACGAATCACACAGATTTGCCTTTCGATATTGCAGCTCATGCATCAACCGTGTTCAACGATGAGATTCTCATTTCGGGCGGTGTAACCGGCACTGGATGGGGTGCGCAGACCAAAGAAGTTCACGGGTATAATCCTCTAACACAGTCATGGACGGTACATTCTGATTTACCGCATGACATGTACGATCATACCATCACTGCAGTCAACGAATCCGTCGTCTACGCATCTGGCGATTCCTCTTCTTACAGATTCTCATCCTGGTCCACGAACTACAGAGACGTGACTGGAATCTACAACAATTCTGAATCGCAGTCCGGATGGATTACTTCGGATGTGATTGACCTGCGTCAGACCACAAACGGAATCGCCTCCCCAGTTCGATTGGAGTTTGGGGGTTCTACACCAATCGATACAGAACTTCAACTGCAATACCGACTTGGGATGAGCCAAACTGAGGTGAGTGCATCCATGTGGAGCCCCCTTGGACCGGGAAATGTCTCGCAATTCTACCTCATTGGAGAGCATTCTTTGGCGGCGTATGGAGAAGGTATGTCGTTCGTTCAATATCGTATTCAAATAAGCACTTCAGAATTCGTCGAGTGGTCCACTCCCGATTTGGATTCGGTCGCAATTTTCTCAGAAGAAGCCACACTTCTATCACCCGTGCCAACATCAATGCATCCCAATGCTGCCCAAATTACGCTGCAAACGTTCCATTCCTCTTTTGCTGCAAACGCCAACTATACGCTTCTTTTGCATCAGACAAATGTAGATGGGTTTAATCTGCAGTCCGAAGATTCGGCAAGAATTACTTGGGACAACGTCACATCGACGTACTCGATCGAGGACCAGGGGGGGATTCTTCGTCAATCTGGTGTTGGTGTAACAGCACATTCTTCCACGGCTCAAGGCGATACAATGCATTGGGACCTTGCTGTAAACGAAGGTTTTGCCAGTGAATATTTGGTCCTCGAAATTCAGACTCAAAGTCAGCTCCACAGTGCCTATCGTTCATCATCCGTCATCGAGATTCAAAACGTACTTGATGTCAGCGCCATTGATTACTCATCGAGTTTTTCGAGCAATGGAGACGATTCACTGTCGGACCTCGAGGTGTTCCCCGATGGTGCTGAAATCGAAGTGACCATCGACCACAGTTTCAATGAATCAGGAACTCGATTGCTTTTTGGAACCATTGAGGCACGTCTTCACATCGACATCGAGAATCCTGATTCCAGTTGGTACAATTCGACCAGCAACTGGGAGGAACTTACAACTGGAGAAGAAACAGTACTCCAATACACCCTAAAAAACGACAGTTCGGGCCGTGCAAGTCTTTGGATTGAGGCCAGAACTCAAGATGATCTCACGCTCAATGTCGAACCATCCTTCAAACACATCGTTGTCAACGTCGATGCACCCGTCCAGACATCCAATACTCCGATTACCGGCTCCTACCTCAACGAGGAAGCAGAACGCTCAGTTGAATTTGAGTTCTATGACGTTGGTGGGTTCAGTACTGAAACAGTCCAGGCCTATCTATGGGTTGAAGCACTGCACGATGCTAATGAAGACGGAGAGTATACTGCTTCAGAACACATCCAAACGGAAGTATTCATTTCGAATGAAGACAACGACTGGTTGCTCAATCTTACCGTAAACGATACTGCAAACGACGACCATCAAATGGTCTATGTAACCTTAGAAGGCACAAACTTGGCAGGAAAGAATATTCGAGAATCCACACTTGATTCGAACAGTGGCCTTGCTTCATGGATGAGCCGAACACCGGAAAACGCAAATATTTCGTCTGTTGAACCGTTTTCGGAACTTGCAGAAAGTGGTGTACAGCGTATTGAACCGACCGGGAGCATCGGTTGGAATGTGGTTGTTTCAGATTCCAATGCGCTGACTGACATCTCAGAAATCAGATTGATGCTCGGCAAGGACGAAACACTCGGAATACGGTATATGCCTACGCAAAACGTTTGTGAATCAATGGATGGGCGTCTTTTGATTGACAACTCATGCTTTGCCACACAGGTGAATGAATCCTATGCCATTGCCTTTAGCGCACGCATCGACTGGGCACTCACTGCCTCAGGACTCGACATCGGACACCTTGAGATTCAAGTCGATGATTACGATGGAACGCAAACAATGGAATACCTCAATCAATGGACCCTTGAACGAGACCTGAGTATAGAATTTGATTCGCTCGTGGACGTTGAAGGTACCGTTCAAGGAGAACTTACTACCGGGTGGAGCATTGTCGCAGGCGATTCAATTCAAGTCAGTGCAACCATCAAGCATTTGACCTCGAACACGTCCTACAACGGCCCGATGTCTGTGTTCTGGAGAGGTAAAATCCAGGAGCAATTCTTCTCGGAGAGTTTCTCCGTCGAGGTCGTTGACGGTGAGTTGTCTTCACAAATACAGGCACCAATTGGAGCGGGATTATGGCATCAGTCGGTGCTCGAGATTTGGGACCCTTACAATTCGGAGCAGTTTTATTCGATGGAACTGCCAAATTTGTTGCTCGATAACAGCCCTCCCATGCTTATTCCTTCAACCATGACAACAGGCGTATCTCGTTACCATTTGGAAGCAGTGGAGATTGGAGTCAACATCGATGAAAGCAACGCATGGTCGGGAAACCTTACCCTCCAATGTCAAATCCGTTCGTTGGATTTCGAATGGCCCATTCTCACACAAATTCGCGAACCAACAACGGTATTCGACGGAAAAACCATGTTCAGTTTCATGTTCAATTTTGCCGAACAGGGTGACCCCTCTACGCTTTCGACGCAATCGAACATCGTGTGTTGGGCACTAGGGTTCGATGATGCTGGACTTGAACTCACTTCATCCGGCGGCAATTCCGAGAACAACCCTTGGCTGTCCACTGAATTGAGTAACGTTGGACCGGATCTTGCCATCGAAACGGTCGGGTTTGAGGGTGGCGATTCAAAGGGTTCCAAACTGAGAATTGCCGTAGAAGTGGTAAGCCTAGGTGAAACCATTGAGACTCGATTTAACGTCACATTCAGCATTGTTCAAGACGGGGTTTCAATCATCGTTGGGCGGGAATTAATTCCTGGGATGCAAGAGAACACCGAAGTGGAAATTCGTTCAACACTCACCGTCCCGAGTGGCGATTGGACGCTGCTCATTGAGATCGATGCAGAACAGCACATTTGGGAACTCAGTGAATCAAATAACATATGGTCACAGAATTATTCTCAAGAGAGCGATGGAGCTTCACTTGCTGTACCAGCAGCAGCGGGTGGTGGAGTTGTCGTGCTCGTCGCACTGGTACTGTTCATGAGAAAAAGGAACGGCTCCGGGCAGGAAGATGTTGGAGTCCATGAAGACAGAAAGCCACTGAAAGGCCCACCGCCGCGCACCCAGTCCTCCACGAATCCAACAAACCTTTCCGGCCCCCCTCCGAACGCCACTGAAAAAACTGCAGTGGATGAACATGAATCATCGACCGCTGAATCTGAAACGGTCGAAAGTTATGCACAGTTACCCGGAGGCGGTGACTATCGATACGACGAAGGTCAAACCATCTACTCCGGTATGGGAATTGGTACTTGGAAGCAAAACCCAGACCAAACCTTCACACGGATTGAAGAGTGAATGCTTAACTTCTTTTACAGGGAACAGTTGTTTGAGGCGTGGCGAGAGAAGATATCGAGGATGTACGGCGTGTACTCGCCATATGTTTCCGGGATGGCCAATCGCTCGATGCCCTCGACATGGAACGAATTCTCTCGTTCGACATGGAATGGATTTCTCCTGACGAAGCAGAAAAGGCAGTTCAAGCACTTATCCGGAAAGGCTGGTTGGCTGGAGAAGAAAACGCATTGCGACCAACTGTATCCCTCGAGGGTGTACAATCTCCACTTGGCTGGTTTCCTCGCCCTTCACGGCTCATGATGCCGGTATCACCAACCGAAGAGGAGTCAACTCCTGTACAGGCTGTGTCAGCCCCTGTGGAACTCGCTGCCCCCGTCGCCTCAACACCGAAATCACAACCGCCCTCAGTTGGTACGAATGACCCTCGCGCAAGGCTTGTTCAACGTTTGACAAAATACATTGCCAAATCATCTCAAATACCCGTTGATGAGGTCGAAAGGCGTGCACAGCGAAAGCAACAAGCACTCGGATACGCAACACTTTGGATGTGTTTAGCATTGGTCGCAAGAGAACAGAATCTCTCGATGAAAGAAATCATCGATGCACTTTCAACGCTTTAGTTAACCTTCAAACACAATTGGTTCAGGTGTTTCGATAACTTCCTCTTGGTTTCGTGCAGATAATTCAATCAAGACTGGAAGCAACAGGAGTGCTAACAACAACGAGAAGAAAACCGTGACTGCAGTGATGAGGCCAAAGTCTTGGATGACCGGCATAGGAGAGAACATTAGCACAAGGAACCCAAATGCTGTTGTTAGGGCACTCATAATGAGAGCAACACCGGTTGTTGAAAGTGCTGCACGTAGTGCTTCCCAGTGGGTATCTCTCCGTGCTAATTCCACCTCGATACGGCGCCACATGTGGATGGAATAATCAATTCCAATTCCGAGTGTCAGCGCAGTAACCATCACCGTGAGAACGTTCCATTTGAGGGCCAATACGAACATTGAGCCAGCAACCCAAAGAGATGCTAATGCAACCGGCAACAGCACGGCAAGTGCAGGAACAACACGCCGGGTGAGGATCAACAAGACGAGGAAGGACACGCACAGAGAAATTGCAGTTGACTTAATCTGTGAGGAATTCAAACCTTCCAGAACCGTTTGTAGAATGACCAAATCTCCAGTAATGTGAAGTTGGGCGTGACCGTCTAAATTATACCTTAATGTGCCAGAAAGAGAAGTCGTTCCGAGTTGTTCTTCAATGCTCGAAATCACAATGTTGGATTGGTCGGAAGTTGAAGCTTCAACACGGATTTCATTGCGGAAATACGTGATTTCTTCTCCGTCTAAGTACACGGTCTGTTCGATACGTTCGCTCCATGTCTCACCAGACAGCACATCGGCAACCGTCGAGTTGGTTGAAAGCGCTAAGAACATTGGACCGAGATTACAGCCAAGACTGGTGTTTATGACGTAGACATCGCCAGCATAGATCTCAAGATTATGCACCTCGCCAAAGGTCGCGTTACGCAAAATCGCATCCCGCAAGACAACATATGGGCCCTCATACGAAGGCGATGAAGGTGAATCGTCGGTACCAACAACGTAGTGGTTGGTTTCCAAATCTTTGTGCAATCCGCGCATTTCATCAAGCATTAATGCGTCGCCTGGTATCGATTCTTCTCCTACGGCAGGTTCCAAGAGAATGTAAATCAGCTTCCAAGCAGCACTGTCGTAACTTGAATCCATGTCTTCGCGAACTTGCATGATCTCCATTTCGGGGTCGACAAAATCAGCGAGGTCGAAATCCGTCTCAAGAGAAGCGACTCCGAAAATTGAAACACCCGAGATGAGGATTGCTGCGAGAAGTACCATGACTTGTTGCTTTTGTTGAACGCCAACAATTGAGTTCACAATGCCAGGCATAGTAATGGCTACAGAGTTTTGAGTAATCGATATTTTATTTCGTGCCACGTGCAGAGCGCCGACGACAATGGTGGACGAAGCAAAAGCACAAACGACACCAAAGGCAAGGGCGTAACCAAAGGTTGCCAAAGGCGGCAAAGGCGATATAATGTTGGCAAGGAAGGCTGCAACGGTTGTCACAACTGCTAAGCAAAGTGGGACTGAGAGTCTTGCACATGCCCGCAGCCATGCCTCTGCAGGCTCATCCACCTCTTTACGGATGGCAGAGAAGGCACGTTGCAGGTGAATGGCGTAATCGATACCAAGACCAAGAACAAGTGGAGCAACAGCCACTTCCAATGCGGTAAATCGAACGCCAATGGCATTGAGAACCCCGTACGTCCAAATTAACGCAAACGACAAGCCAATCAATGGGAAAGCAACATCGTTAAGGGAACGGAAAGCAATGGCAAGCAGCACGACCACAACGACCAAGGCCAAAACAACGAGCAATGCTAAATTGTCAAAGGTTCCTTGGTCGATATCGTATGAAATCAGGTCGAGTGAGGCAACTCCGTAATGCAAGTCCGAATTCTTTGACAGTTCAGAGAATTCAGCACGGAATTGGTCTTGAATGACTTTTCGTTCTTCTTCATCCATTTCCGGATCGATTTCAAGAACCCAAAGCGTTGAGTTGGCAGTAGGTGCTCCGTTACCGGTGCCGTCGCTCAAGTACGTGCAACTCGCATCAATGTTCAAATCCGAGTGAAGCAGTGCTGAAGAGGCGTAACGAGCGGCCGAGAGGAGTTGGTCATCAGAAGTAAGTGAACAAACAGTATCTTCATCAAACAATGCATCAAGGATTTCACTCCATGCTTCGATGGAATGTAAATCGGTTCCGTTTCCTTCCTCATCAAGGGCGAGTTGGACGATACCTGGTGCCGTGGTCCATACAGCAACAGCATTTCCACGCTTTTCCGATTCGTTTTCCATGTGATGAAGATGGTTATCCATCTGCTGCAAGTGTTCTATAGATAATACGCTGCTTCCATCATCTGCGGTAACATGGATGAAGAGGGGTCGCGCTTCATCTGGAAAGAATTCGTGAATTCGATCGTGAGCGTTACGTGAATCAGATTCTGGAGCAAAATCTCCCAAGTCGGTATTGAACGTCGGTGGGGAGACGACCAAATGTGCGCTGATGGCAACAGTAAACAAGACCACTACGACCAGTATTGCTGGAGTCCATTGTTTGAAGCGAGATGACCAAAGGGCCATTCGTTCCTCCAACGCAGAAGTATCCATTGTTCGTGCGACGCCAAGACAGTAAAAAAGAGGCGTGGTTGATTTGTACGGTGAACTGCAGTTCTCTCGGAGTGGTTTCAACTTGCAGCGTTTTCTTTTCTCGTTCACCTCGACGGCAGGAGAAGGTTCAAAACAAGTAGGCAGGTGGCAAGAACGATTGCAATGCCTGTCAAAGTCCTACTCAAAGAAAAAAATGAACTGCGATTGCGAGTCATTGGCGAGAGCCACACAGCCTTGCAAATGCTTCGTGAGCGACTCAACAGCAGCAGTAAAATCGATTACGCAAACTATTTCCCTGGCCACCCAGAATTGGACGACCCAGAATTTTACATTCGTACCTCCGGTAAAAACAACTCAGAGAAAGTGTTGAAGGAAATCGTGTCTGGAATTTCTTCGGAATTCGAAAGCATCAACCTCTGAATGGGGTATTGCAGTGACAACATGGACGGATTCTTTAGCAGAATCCATTGGCCTTGACGGCTATGCAACTTCGACAAAGGGCATCGGTGGTGTCCTCAAGGCCCGAGTTACTGATTTCCGTGTCGAAGAGATATCGACTGCGGTTCATCTTGATAACAAAGGGAGATTTACTGTCGCAAAAATCATGCTCACCAACTGGGAGACAAATCGGTTTTGCAACACGTTAGCAAAGGCCCTATCAATACCTCGAAACCGGATTTTCTTTGCTGGAACAAAAGATAAGCGTGCAGTGACCAAGCAGTTGTTTGTCATCGATGCACCAAAAGCGAAGGTGGCAGCAGTTGAAATTCCAGATGTGGAAATCGAAGTAATCGGTCGTACGCATCAAAAAATTGGTTTTGGAAACCATCGCGGAAATCGCTTCACAATTGTGGTTCGAGGATGCGCAAACGAAGACGGCACTCCAATGTCGGCAGAAGATGCCCTTGAGCAAGTGAAGTCGATTGAAGAAGAAATGGCAGAGAAACTTGGAGAGGACAAATTTCCGAATTGGATCGGGCCACAAAGATTTGGCTCGGGCCGCCCGGTTACCGCTGAGGTTGGACGTCACGTCATCACCGGTGACTGGAAACAAGCTGCTCTCACCTACATCGCCATGGAAGGTGAATCGGAAAACGAGGATGTCGCCGCATTCCGGAAGCATGTTCGAGAGAACGGTCCGACTGAAGAAGGACTCGAATTGGCTCCACGGTGGCTAGGATTTGAAAGGAAAATGGTTGAACATCTTCTCCATCGCCCGGATGATTACATCGGCGCCTTCCGAAAACTTCCAGGAAACTTACAGCTCATGACCGTACACGCACTTCAATCCGTCGTGTTCAACAAATCATTGCACGCACGCCTCGCCGCCGAACACCCGATAAGTTGGCCGATCGCTGGCGACATGGTTGGCAGAATTGACGAAAAGGGCCAGTTGGACGCCTCAAGTTGTGTTGTGGTTGAAGAACGAACGCTGCCACGGATTATACGTAATTGTCAACTTGGAAGGTTGTCCCCTACTGGACCTCTTCCCGGCACCGAAATTAAGACCTGCGAAGGTGAGAGTGGAAACATTGAGAAGAACATTATTGAGCAAATGGGACTTTCTGATATGGATTGGCAAGTTGAAGCCATTCCTCGGCTTTCGACCCGAGGTACTCGACGCTCACTGGTGACCAGTTTCAATGAATTAAGTGTCGATACAGTGCCGCTTGCAGATGATGAAACGATGGGTGAACGCTGGAAGGCTGGCCCACTTGACAACAGCAGATGGCATCCCGATGGTGCTTGCATCCGATTTCGATTCACGCTCGCATCAGGAAGCTACGCTACTACATTGTTGCGTGAATTCATGCGCTGTCCGCTGCATCAATTATGAACAACACATCCTTCTCGTTTGGACTCCAAACAGAGGCTACGCAATTCATTATTACGAAATTTCATCCGGTGCTGGTTGCACCAATGCAAGTGTATCAAAGAAGTCCCATTGAGAGAACTTCAATTTCTCCAACGCCAGTAATCTCTGAAATCTTAGATTCAAGAGCGTCAGCAAGTCCTTCGCCGTCATTCATGACCACGTGGATTTGAACGAATTTAAGACCGAAGGCCAAAGGCTTGACTTCGACGGATTGAACATTGTAGACATCATCGCTAAGTGCTTGAACTGAAGCCGCAATAGCTTCTGCATTCACATCTTCAACATCCGAGTCCGGATTGATTTTGTACGTCATTGCTACCATACCCATGCAATCACCTCAGGGTCCTTGATATTGGCAGCTCGGGCAGGTGTAGAGAACACCTTGGTTTCGACAGCGTGGACTTCGGCCAATGGCTGCGCCGCAGTTAGGGCATGGGAAAGAAGTTGAGCCGGTCTGCTCAAGGGGGATGCCGGATGATGTACAATTTGTTGCTCGTTCAGTCATGATAAGTCCTCAGGAACAAATGGCCCACGCCCTCCCCTTCTTTATGGTTGCGTGCAGAATCACCTCAGGTGAGGGCAACGAATTGCACATGGCTTCGGCTTGAGGAAGAGATGTGATTTTTATCGATTGAGAATAAAGAGTCGACCATTTTTTCCAGTACTGACGACCAGTTCACCGTTTTTCTCACGACACCAACCGGACTCAATCACGAGAATATCCCCCACATTGACCCTTTGGATTTGTTCGTTCCAAAGAATGAGCCCGACAATGCCGGTCTCATCCCGGCCGCAGGCAGCTGCAACCGGGCCAACATATTGTTCGGAGTATACCATGCGACGAGGGTACACTCTGAGGACCACCAGTTCGAGGCGTCGAACATGTGAATGGGGGGTTAAGTCGGCAACTTTCTGCCGTGTATGTTTTATTTTATGCGCTTTAGTAACGGGATTGGATTCTTCCATATTCGGGAAAAAACGCTCCAAACCTCTTCAATCTATTCAGCCGACTTCTTTTTGCGAATTGAAAATGAGGAGGTAATGATCTCAGGCGCTTCTTCGATGTCATCGCCGCCGAGTTTGAGGTTAAGGGCAGTTTCATAGTTCTCTAGAATGCTCGTTTTCTTAAATTTCCACGGCATGAAGTTTCTGCAAATCAAATAGACTTCAGATGAAGAATTTCGAGAGGCGTGGGGTGAAAAACGGCGAACATCGGAGAAAAAGGGTTTCACAACATTAATCAATTCCTCAACACCAACGCCTTGAAACAGTTTGGTCACAAAGGAGCCACCCTTACAGAGGAGAGGGAGTGAGAAATCGTAGACAAGAGCAACCAGGGTCATGGCCACGGCTTGGTCCATGTCCCATTTCCCAGTGATATTCGGAGAGATGTCTGAGATTACCGAGTGCAAAGGACGTTTGTCCAATTCCTCAAGCACGCGCTGCTGAGTATGTGGCTCAGTAATGTCGCCTACGAGCAGTATTGAGCCTTCAACTGGTTGGCAAGCCTCCAAATCGACGCCAATGACCCACCCGGTATCCCCAACGATTTCGGTAGCAACTTGTGCCCAACCACCAGGATGGCAACCAACATCAAGAATGATGTCACCTTCACGAAGAAGATTGAATCGCTCTTGGATTTGTTTTAATTTGAAAGCAGAGCGTGCTCTGTAGCCGCTGGCTTTGGCTTGACGCCGCCATGAATCACGTTTGTGATTTTCAATCCAGTGGTCTGCCATAGAATCCCTCTAGTGTACCCTCGCCACGCACTGTTGAAGAAACCTCCCGTCAAAATGTGGCCACAACAAAGGGATGAAGGGGGTCGGCATGTTCGCTAGGTACAACGGGAGGCCTGATGATGAAATCAACGACCTTCGCACTGTTCGCTCTGTTCTGTATCTTGGGTGCTGTCCTTGGTGGTGGAGCAGCACAGGCAAAAGTCCTCGACCCTGCCACGCCGTTGAATGAACCTGTTCAATCAAGTTTGATCGGCCGAAGTGTTTTGATTGAAGAAATCACTACCACTTGGTGCGAAAGTTGCGCTGACATCGATCCTTATCTGATGGGCGTAGCAGATGCACACGGGTCAAGAATTGCCATGGTCGCCTACCATCCCTCGGACAATCTCGATGCTTTCCAACCCCCTGCAGCTCAACACCGAATTGACCGACTTGGACTTCTTCACGGCAACTTACTATCGACACCGACGTTCTTTGTCGAAGGTGAGAGCCCTCGTACAGGGCTTGATGCGTGGAACGAAGTGCAACGAGACATTCTCGATGCGGAAGTTCAACGCCAAGACACAACAACCTTGCAATTTGAGGTTGTTCAAACCCAGAACATTACGACAGCGCGTGTTCTTTCGTTTGAGTCCAACTCCGAGCAACTTCATCAAACTCAATTGACGTTCATGGTGATGCACCACGGGAAATCAGTCCCCACAGATGCAATCAACCCCGGTGAAGCGACACGTGACAGAGTCGTTGTTGCAACGGCCGAGTGCAGCATCGGTAATACCTCTGTCACCAACGAAATTGGAATGGTGTCATCGGCAGTCAACCAATCGTGTACAAGTGATTTCACAGTCTCCTTTGAAAACCTTGAAGAGTTTAGTGTACTGCTCATTCACGAAAATACCATCGAATCCATTTCGGAAGAGAATGCTGGACTTGGCACACATGGGGCCGTTGAGGTTGCCTTTCGGTCTCGAGAAAGTCAAGATTCGAATTCCTTTACTACAGCCTTACTTGTTCTTGCTGTAGGTGCTGGAATCATCGCCATCCTCCCCCGTAAAGGTTCGAAAAACCTATCTGAATGAAGATTTAGTACTGAATCATGCGATTAAACACCCAATACCGGAATTATTGTGAGTCAATTCAACCGAGGATTCATAACCTACCGTGACAATGTATTACCATGGCAGAGTCATGGGAAGACGTAACATGGGACCAAGAAAGGCCACTCAAGGAGTGGGCTGTAGAATACACAGTAGCAGTTGATGGTGAAGAATACCATCACCTCAACATACTGTTTGGAGAAGACGAAAGTGAAGTGCAGAAAGGATTGCTGAATGAATTAAGGCAAACATATGTGCGCAACGAGCGTATCGATGTTACCCTGCATCGTATCGAAGAAATCAAGGATACACCAGACGCCGATATTTTCGAAGGCTGTTTCACGCCTTAAGCTGAGCGAAGCCGGTAGTGAACTTCGATGATTTCACCGTTCTGAAGCATATAATCGTCGAAACTCGAAACGAGATTTTCCTCTGCGGCTGCCTCATCAGAAGCAAACACGTGCATTGCCATCCCATGGGTTGAATTCGAACGGTAATCAAAGATTCCTGTTTCATCAAAATGGTAACCCCAAATGTCAAAGAAGACGCCGAGTGAAATATCTCCTGCATCGTTTAATTCGATGTGGAGACGTCCTGTATCATCGTGGGTGTGAATGGCGTGCATGTAGTCCTCATTTCCGTTACAGACATCGGTTTGGATGCCAACTGCAGATTCGATAAGTTGTTGCTCACCGTTGATGAAAACTCTCAAAGTAACGTGGTCATGACGACTAAGTTGCTCACCGTGTTGGACGCATTCAAAGGCCAGAGGATCTGGAGCATCTGCAGAGGAATTCAAAACCGTTTGAGTTCCGTTAATTTCAGTGTCCTCTTGCCCGGAATCTTGATCGCTGGACGATTGGTCCTCAGAGTCAAACAATCCTTTGTCGCTTGCTAGGAGAAGGAGAAGGGCCACAAGTGCAACAGCCGTTACGACGCTCCAGAATGTCTTCTCTCTGTCCATACACATCAACTGTCTTGATTCCATTCGCCAGATTCATTGAGTTTCATCAAGCGATAGAAACCAATGAATGCTGCAAGATTAGCAACGTGAGCAGTCGTGCAGTATTGGCAGATTTTTTCCATCTGAATCTCATAGGAAACCAATAACCCGATGACGAGGAAACCACCAAAAGTGAGTGCTGTTCCAAGTTTGAGGTAATTATCGACCCATGTAGAGTTTGGTTCAAGTGAAGTTGAATACGCAAGGTAGAGGAGAACACAGAAGACAGCCGCCCCAATTCCACCCCATGGGATGCCGAAGAATGGGTCGGTATTGTATGCAGCATTCCCGATGACATCATCGCATGAAAATACCGTGCTTGATGCGCAAAAGTTGCCACCCTCACTCACCTTCGAAGAAATCCATAGCGTTTGAATCGATACGGCAAAACCAGCAACGCAGGTCAAAATCAGTCCTGAAAGTACTCGCCCACGTTCAGTTGAAAAAGATGGAAACTTTTCCTCGAGAGAACTTGACAACACCCTTCCAATCGGAAGAACCAGAAAGAAACCGAGAAGTGTCGGTATAACATAGAGCATGAGTTGAATGTTCGAATCCATATCAAGCACCATCCGTCTCTGCACTTTCTCGGGTAACCATCGATATGATTGCATCTCGCAAATCTTCCCCTTGATTTTCAGACGAACTCCACGCAATGATGCCGTCCGGTTGGATGAGGTAATAACTTGGAGTGCCTCCTACTTTCCACTCCTTCATGTTGTCCTGGTCGAGGTCATCGATGTAGGGGAATGCGTGTGCTGAGCCATCACGATTACCGCAATCTGAACCTGCACAAGATTGACCGGAATCTGCCGTTTTATCTCTAAATGCAACGATTTCGGCACGACTTGAGTCGTGACCGTTGATGTCGAGTTCAGTTACACTTGCGATGAAATTGACAATGGCTCCATCCCATTGAGGGTTGCTTCCATCAAAATCAGCAGAGTTTGCAGACATATCTGCTGCGGACTTAACACAATATGGACAATCAGTGTCCATAAATTCCAAAGCAACCCACTGCCCCGATGCATCCCCTTCTTTCCAGTTTGAATCCCAATAAGACTCGAGATTGAATGTAGTCCAACCTCCGCTGCCGTTGTAGAATTTGCCTTCTAAGGGAGGTGCTCTTTCACCGGCTTTGGTTCCAGTTGCAATAGGACTGGTGGTGGCTGCAATAATAATTAAGCCAACAAAAAATAGGCTCATTACTCGGATAAGGGCTTTGGTACGAACATCTGCTTCATCATCGTATATATTTTTCAATTTCTCATCTCCTTGGCATTCCAATTTCTTCTATGAGGGCGCGTGCAGTATGGCGTATAGCCTCTTCACTGTTGTACCGTACATCGTATCCTGAGGAAAGCATCTTATCAATCCCAAGCATTGCACGAGGAATATCACCTGCCCAGCCACGATCACCACCTGTGTACTCGATGGATGCATCATGGCAACCGGTTTCTTCAACGACTATTTCGGCAATGCGGCGAACAGATGCAGTATCATGCGAACCGAGGTTAAACAGGTTGAGTGGTTCATCGGTATGCTTCATGACGTGAAGGATTCCATCAACGCAATCTTCGACTTCCATGTACGACTTCTCTTGCAGTCCGTTTCCGAGAACCTCCAGTCGAGAGGGGTCGGATTTGAGTTTGTGGATGAAATCAAAGATCACACCATGCGTACCTCGGGTACCTATAATGTTTGCAAACCGGAAGATCCAGGCTTGGAGTCCGAACGTCCCCACCCAACTGCTGATGAGGCCTTCTCCTGCCTGCTTGCTGGCGCCGTAAAGTGAAATGGGCATGCAAGGGCCGTGGTTTTCAGGCGTAGGGAGCGGAGCATCTTCGCCGTAAACAACCGAAGAGGAGGCGAAGGCGATTTTTGGCACCTCACATCGACGCATGGCTTCTACAATGTTGTAGGTGGCAAGTGTGCCTTGGTTCAGATCCGTGTCCGTAATTCGGGTTCCAAGCCGAATATCGGGATTTGCAGCCAAATGGAACACGCAATCGATGCCTTCCATGGCTGAAAGGACCGCTTCAAAGTCAGTAATGTCGCCATGTATATGCGTCACTGCTCCAGAATCAAGATGAGATTGGATAAACTCAAGTTGACCACTTGAAAGGTTATCAAGAGCAACAACAGTATCGCCACGAGCAACCAACCTGTCGATGAGATGTGAACCAATGAACCCAGCACCGCCCGTAACCAACGCTCGCATGGGCTGTCTCAAGAAACACCCATGTATGAGCCTTTGGTAATGTTGTTGATACTGGTCGTGTTGATTCTACTCCGTTGATGTATACGGGACGATTGGTTTGATAAGGCTTAACGGGATGTTTCATGTTTGCCGCCGTAGATAACGGCGATGGAGTTGAAAAATATGCCAAAAAAGAATATAAAAACGATGCCAGAAACCCAAAACGAAACTGCAAATATGCTTGTAGGATACGTACGAAAAAGCAATGCCGGTGGAGCTCTAAAAGTCTCCATCAATACCGATGCTTTTTCCGACTGTTCGACCTACGTCACCAGTGACGGTCAAGCGTATGTACCGCTTGTTATCTCACTGAATGCGCTTGAAAAAGTGCTCAGTGGAGAGCGAGCAGTTACCACGCTTTCGCAACTTCAAGATTAGAGCGTTCAAGTTCAATCGTAGATGAATACGTATCCAGTGAATACGGTGCCGCTTGCTTGGGGGTTTCGACCCCTGAGCAAGCCTTCTCCTGTAACATGCAACAAGTGTTGGTGCAGTTACTATATTACTAAATAGAATCGGAAAGCGCCAAACATTGGTGGAAACATGATTCGAAGTGTCGATTCAAAGAAACCTTTCATCGTTGCTGGCATGCCCATGTACAACGAAGAGGAGACCATCGGAACGGTCGTCATTACGGCTCTTCGCCATGTTGATGCCGTGATCTGCATCGACGACGGGTCCTCGGATTCAAGTGCACGAATTGCAGAAGCATGTGGCGCTCTTGTCATCCGGCATCGCGTTAACCGAGGTTATGGAGGTGCTCTGAAAACACTGTTTGTGAAAGCAAAAGAGATGGAAGTCGATGCTCTTGTCGTCCTTGACAGTGACGGTCAACACCGTTCAGAAGATATTCCAAAACTGCTCAAACCAATCCTTGATGGTACTGCTGATTTTGCCATTGGTTCGCGGTTTGTGGAAGGCGGAAGTGGAACCCATATGCCCGCCTACCGCCGACTTGGAATCAAAGTAATTACCGCAGCAAGCAACCTCTCTAGTGACCTCGGAATTAAAGATACACAATCTGGATTTAGAGCATTTTCACGTACTGCACTTGACCGCCTTCGTTTTGATTCCGAAGGAATGGAACTTTCTCTGGAAATGCTTGAAGACGCCCGAGAGAAGCAATTGGATATTGTCGAAGTACCAACAGTAATTCGTTACGATGTTCCAAAGGGTTCGAACTTCACAGCAGTTTCTCACGGATTCACCGTCCTCACATGGGCAATGCTTTCTCTGTCTCAAAAGAAGCCGCTGCTTGTCCTTGGTCTACCTGGTTTCGGACTCTTAGCAACTGGGGCTGCAATGGGTATGAATGCTGCACGTGGTGTTACAACTCAAATTGATAGTTTCTTGGGTCCTGGGCTTTCCGCAGTTTGGATTGGCGTTCTTGGACTTTCGCTGATGGCCACTGGATTGGTTTTGCAAAGTGCCCGTGGGTTCCTTCGACACCTTTTGGTTCGAGAATTTGGACTCGACTGAGGCAGTTTACAACGGTCTGCTCTAGCATTTCGGAGCATCATTCAAAGCCCCCCTCGTTATCGCAAGAACATGGAGAAGGACGGTAACGACGCCAATCTCCGCGTGAAACTGTCCAATCTCCGAGACCAATCAAGTGCGCATGCCATGCGGCGCATCGATAAATTCTATGGCAGTGTTCTTGCTTCACCGTCGACGGTAGTCATTCTGCTGCTTGTCGTCGCCGCTTTTTTTGCTCAACAAGGCATGTCCTTCCAAGAGCAAATTGATGATGACGTCGAAATATTCCTACCTGACGGAGCACCATCGACTGAATTACTCAAAGAAGTAAGAACAGAATGGTCTACAGACATTGCCATTATCTACATCCAAACTCCGAACGCCTACAATACCGGCGATCAAATTAACATCACGGATGTTGCTTATTTGCGAGAAATAAGTTGGGTCGAGGGGGACGATGACAATATAAACGATCCCGGCTCAACCAGCAGAGGTATCGACTACAGCAAGAATGACCAGGGAAGAGACGACGGGGTATTATGGATTATTTCACCAGCACAGGTCATCAAGGAAATCAATTCCGCAGACGGTCGTTTTAACAGTTCATTATGTGAACACGGCATCAATACACGTATTCCACTCGCTCTCGATTGCTCAGGACTACCTGGAGGTGGTGCGTATTCGATACCCGACCAAGATCGAGTTGACCAAATCATTGAACAATCGAACGGTGGATTTGACGCCTTGTTCAAAGATACCAACGATATGGACCTTGACTATGACAGCGACAACGACGGTAACAAAACCAACGACATGGACGGCGATGGGATATGGGACACTGCTGCAATAGTAATTGGGATGCATCACGATCCAACGGAAGCTAATTTTCGTGACTTCAGCCATCTTCACAGTCATTTTCAAGATGTCATAGACAATCGCTCGAGCGAAATGCAAAACACGGAGATGACCGTCACTGGGCTCACCAAAGTGCTTGAGGATATTTCAGATGCCATCTATGAAGATCTGCTTAAAATTCTGCCTTGGTCGGTGGTTTTCACGATTTTTGTCATCACATTACTTCACCGTTCTCTAAAAGTTGTCGTCATAACTGGAACCCCTATCGTAATGGCCCTTGCAGTAACCTTTGGTTCATCGGTACTTCTCAACATCACACTCACCCCGATGATTGTGGCTACATTCCCAATTTTGATTGGCCTGGGGGTGGATTATGCACTTCATATGGTCAACCGTATCGAGGAAGTTCGTAGAAAAGAAATTGACAAAGCTCATGATGAAAATGAACGACGTCGACGTCAAGGTAAACCTCCAGAAGAGGTCCCCGACCTATGGAACATTGATTTTTACCGTGAATGCGTTCTGGAAATGACCCGTTCCACTGGTGTAGCTGTCTTCCTCTCAGCTTTGACAACCATTGTAGGATTCTCAGTATTGATTGCACCACAAATCGTAACGGTCTCACCGATTCGCTCGGTTGGAGTCACCCTGTGCATCGGTATATTTTCGACCCTTATATTCAGCATTATACTCGTACCAACGTTGGCATGGATGATGCGCTTTAACAAGCGTACAAACCCCTCAGCATGGAAGAAAGTTGGAACATGGCCTGTGTATGGCTTTGTATTCATCATAGCCGCTGCAATTTTGGTCACGGGTGTAGGTGTCTCGAATTTAGACGAAATGAACGAGCCAATCACTGGAAGTTCTGAAGCACCAGATGGTATTGCTTCACTCAATACTTTAGCTCAATATTCTCGCCAATTCAGCGGTGGACAAACCTCCTTGTTCATATTTGATGCAGAAGAACGAACCTTAGAGGCCCAGCAAAATAAAACTCAAAATATACGAGATTTACCGGTATTGGATGCCATTGACGCCATTGAAAATAAGATTGACATGGTCGATGAGACAAACACTACAAGCATCATCACCTTCTTACGCACCATACCTGCAACCATCACACTCGCTGATGGCGTGACGTTGTATGAGGGTAGTCTCTGGGATCTGTTGCATGACCCATGCTGGGACAGTACGGACATTACTGACCCCGAATGTGTTGCCTGGCTAAGCCTCGAACTCACAGGTCAAGATGGGCGTCAAGGTCTTCGAAAGGACATGGTAAATGCAGTATTTGACACGCTCTCAGACGAAGTCAAATCCATGCTACTCAATGAAGATGGGACCAAAGCAATTGTCTACGTCACCCAGCCGTATATGAACCTCAATGTTGCTGGGGAATTGCGTGACGAGATCGATGAAATGCTCATCAATGAGCCACCCGTTGATGACAAGACTCGAACCTCGCTCCTCACCGGTGGATTACCGGTTTCTTTGGACATCAACGACGGTATTCATGACGCTCAAACACTGACAACCATCGTTACAATGATTCTGCTCACCATCGTCCTCAGCATCGTGTTCCGCTCCCCAAGACTCGGGATATACACGATGATACCTGTCGCTATAGTCATCTTATGGCAGCCACTTCTCATGAAGAGTGGTGACGTCAATGTGAACATCTTTACAGCGATGATTGGTACAATCGTATTCGGCATAGGGGTTGATGATTCGATACACGTGATGCATCGAATCCAGGAAGAAGGGGAGACGCCGACCGGCATAGCAAACGCCATCGAAGAAACCGGTCAAACAATATTTGAGACTACGGTTACTACCGTGTCAGGCATCTCAGCAGGATTTATTGCAGCCTTCCCTGGTCTTGAAAACTTCTTTATGATTATGTGTCTGCTGATTTTCTTTGCATTCATCACGAGTACCTTCCTTCTTCCAGCAGTTATTACTGCAGAACATACGATTCGCGCCAAAATCAAAGGCCAAGCAGGGTGGGTGGATTACGGAGATGGCATTGCTATAGCCTCGCCGTTAGCGATGAAACCACTCGATGCTGTGCTCTATAACGATGAATTTTGAAGTGGAGGGAGTAGGGAGTAAGCCCCTTTCTGTTACCTTTCGGCGACCGCATTCAACTTAGCATCCTACCTGCCCCTCGACGTGCCGCGTCAACAGGGCTGTTTGGACTTGCTCCAACGGGGTTGCTCGTCTCATCGACCACAAGGCAATCTCGGTTTTTCAACTTCATTGTACACACCTTGTATCGTTCGTTTCTGCAGCATTGACCTGACCATTTCTGTTCTCTTACTTGTGTAAGCCGTTTGCACTGTGGAGAGGGGACTTTCCTCAGAGTCGAACTCTGTCAGCGATCCTCCTACTCCCTCCACATTGCGGTTGGCATCAAGACTTCAAAGCCTTCGGATGAAAATGCACTTCACTTGTACGGGCTTTCACCCGGTGAAGCAGCTTGTACCGGTGCGCCGTATGGACCTGAAACTGGTGCTTGAGGCTGTGTTTGTTGAATGTTAGGAATCCCTTTTGTTTGGATTTTAGGGAGCGCCTTTCCAGGTTGCCGGTGATGGCCGTCCCATTGCTGCTGTTGAGGGTTTTTCAATCCGAAAATCAATAATCCAACGAGAGAGACAGTGAGGAGGAAGATAACGATGAGCAGCACTGGATTCACAGATGCAACGCTAGAAAATACGCCATCAGAAGTCGCTTCATCGATGTAAACGGTATTGGTTTGGACGTTTGGTCCGTTGATGATTTGAAATTCAATCCACATCGTCCCTTCTCGTGTGGGAGTCCAATCCTTGGTGTATACAAACAAACCACCTGCTTCAATTTCGATACTGCGAGCGTCGATTCTTGTCCGTGCTCCGGTACTTTCAACCAATTCGACAAACATTTGAGCCTCACCGTCAGCGAGTCCTGAATTCGAAATCTCAACTGCAAGAATCACCGTTTCGCCAGCTGCAATCTCCTTGTTGGGTTTGATGACAGGAGTCGTAAACGAATATTCAGCTATGCGTTGCTCAAGAACCCAAACTGAAAGCGGAGCATCGATATCATTGAACACTGTACTAATTTCATGACCTGCCATATCGTAACCAGTAACCCAGATACGAACTTCAAGAGCGTCGTTACGCATTGAGGAAGTGAGCAACGAATCAAGGTCCAATGTTGCAGCACACGGTATTGCGTCACCAAAAGCACGGCCGCCGATAACAGAGAGCATCTGACTTCCATTGGCCACAGATTTACTTGACAAGCCAACACCTTCTGGATGCACGGCCCAATGAAGCGTCAAAGTTGATTCATCGAGTCGGTCGCTCTCTAAGATCAGCACTTCAAACTCGATGGAATCCCACATGTCTTCAACCAAAACAATCTCGTTTTCAGGAGAGGGAATTCCAACGATGCTTGGTGCTTGATTATCAACGATAAACCACGCAGGGGCAGTCACGGGGGTTCGGTCGATTGCACCATTTGGTGGATTGTGCAATGAAGTGAAAACGGCATATGAACCGGGGTCTAACGGTGCGGTTAGTAGTCCTGAAAAACTTCCGTTTCTACTTTCGACAAGAAGTTCATTTTCTCCAAGTTCAATGTCCAATCCAAACGGTTGAATCACAATACGGTGAGAACGGTACCAAGTGAGTTCACCACCAACGCCGAGGTCTGCTCGTGGCTTGACCCATGTTCCAAGTGTTTCAACAACCGTGCCGTCCAATGAGAACTCAAGACTTTGTGCTTTAACATCGACTTCTCCAGAGAAACTCCAACTCAAGTCAGGCACGGTCAAAGTGTTCGATTGACCTTGTGCATCGTGGACCAAAACTCTTGGAACTCGCACAAGACTCACGTCAGGGTCAAAGCCCCATTCCAGTGAGAAATTGACAATGAACATTCCTTCCGAAGAGAAGAGGTCCTCTGCATCAGATGGTTGGAACGTACATGACTCGATGTCCAAGAACATGTTGAGACTTGTACATCTATTGTTCTCTGAATCCCACTTGAAGTGTACTGCATCGTTTTGATTCCCAGCCAAATCAACCTCAATATCGGTAATATCGGTAATGCCGTTCAAATCCAAAAGCGGCAAATGTAGAGTGTTCGACTCACCAGGATGAATCCAAATTGAGTCACCGTGGCCCCAGTAAGCAGGTGATGTGCCAAGTTGAGGTGAGCCATCGTTGTTGATTTGAACATTAAACAATGCAGATTCCATTGACCCTGAGTTGAGCATAACGTTTCCAGCAGAATCAGCTACATCGAGCCACCCTACAAAGTACGAACCAGAAAAGGCTTGAGACGTATCTAATTCCAGCGAATATGTACCTTGAAGGGAACTCAGGTCGTGAGGAGTAATGAGTGATTGAGTTTGAACTTCCTCGTACTGGATTATTCCGTCGAAGTTCGAGTCATCAGCCCAAGAGCGCCAAATGTGTGCATTTGCAAGCGAGGGGAGCATAGGTCGGTCACCAATTACAAACTCAATCGAAGTCTTAGGATTGGCTTCTACATGGTCGAATTCTGAGACGCTAACACTCAAAAGTTCGGGATCTACAGTATCAAAACCAAAGGTCACCGAGTTTGGAACTGCAAAATAAATTTGTTGATTGAGCAGTGGGATGACTTCAATCTCAATCGGAATGGTTTCTCTATTGGAAGGTATTGTCCAAGGGAACGATGCGATTCCTTCGGAGAGTACGGAAGTCGATTGTACTTCGACTCCATCTGCGATGAACCGTACCAGTGTTGAACCAGAGCGAGGAGTTGAATCGACCGGCACGTCTTCAAATCCAAGTTGAACTTCAAGGATTACATCTGAGCCAGGGTGAAGATACGGGGATTCATGTACTGAACGGGCATCGTTTTCATAGACAATACTCCAGTCTTTGACTTCCACATCATTCTCCACACCGTTTGATGAACCAAGTCCAAAATTCAAACTCGCTGGCAGCATAGGGCCTGATGGAGAAAGCATGTTTACCGAAACACCGAGTGATTCTTCATCGTCCCACATGTCTGAGAACTGGAAGCGATGATGGACTTGAAGCAATGAACCACTTTCAACCATGCGGATGGCTCCATCGGAATTTTCAGTCGACCAGATCATTGAATTCCCTTGTGTAAGACAACTGTTGACAGCTAAACCAGTCATTGGGAGTGAAAGCATTGGGCAGCGAGTTTCGGACTGGTGATTCACACCGGTAAGGTGTAAGGCGACCGACCAGCCGTTCGATTTCACATATGATTCTGCATTTGAGATGCCTAAGTTAGAGAAATCAAAGGTGCTTGTAACCTCAATCCAATCCGTAGAAGGAGTGAACGTGTCAGTCACGTTTGAAACAGATATCGAAATTGGGTCGATTGAACTCTGGGTCGTTTGCTGAACTACAACCATGTGAATCGCTCCGGATGAAGTCATTCGAATTGGGAGAGGTAACTCCTTACTCCCTGCAATTGGAATCACCGATTGCAATGCATTGTTGAGTGCGATGGTGACTGCATCGCTTGGTCCAAATTGAAGAGCCAGAGAGGAGTCGTATGGAGCAAACAGCCCGCCGAGCATTACATCGGTTGGAGTTGTTGAAGATCCGAGACGAACGGTCACTTCGACCATAGGCAAACCTTCGACTCCGAATTCAGGAGTGGCCTGAGAAAGAGCACTGTTGAGTGAACCCAGTTCGTTTGAAGTAAGTTGAATCACTTGCAACGATTGAAGATTCGGAAGTGAAGATGATAGGAAATCTTGCCCATCGATGGACATGGCCAAAAAAGGAGAATTCATTGCTTGTAGCGGAGAAGCAACTCCGAATTCAAACGCCTCGACCCCTTCTGCCGGCAACAGCATACTGAACGAGGCTGAAGCAGATGGTGACGAGGCACGAGTTTGCCAAAGCGAATTGTCTTTCAACCGGTCTTGAATACCTAGACGGCCAATTCCGTCGCCTTCAAGAGTCCAGTCGCTCACCCCATCCATGCCAACATCAATTCGTAGACCGTCAGGAATGCTCGTGCGAATTAATTCAACATCAAACGTCTCGATGTCCCACTGTCCGCCAGCGGAAGAGACTCGGAATTGGACTGAAAACGCAGGGGTTGTGAGCCATTGTTTCCCTGAAAGTACATCAGCCCAGTTGGTTCCTCCATCGAGCGTGTATTGAATTGAAGCACCTGGAGAAAGGACCGAATTCGATTCAAATCCAGCAAATCCTGAACGCACATTGTACACGGGTGTCTTCAGTGTACCGGAGCCCGAGACTTCACCGTTCGACCAAGATACACCTTGCATTTGCCAGCCGATTTCTATGGGATTGTTTGAAAAATCTTCAATGATTTTACCTTCAAAATGAATACCGTGTATGGACGGCAAATCACCCGAAGAAGTCTCCATGTAGATTCGGAGTTTTAACAATGGATGGGTTTGCCAATCGATCATTCCGAGGTCAAACGAAGTTTCAGTAATGGATTCAAAACCAGGAACAATTGAATTGGTTGTTGCGTCGATGAGCTGCCATTCAAAGATACTCCCCGCTGGGATGGAGGCATCCATGTACATGTGCCCGAAAGACCTGTCCTCACCTTGGCCGAGTAATGAAGGCCCGAATGGAGCAGAAACCCAATACCCCAAACCGTTTCCAGACCCACCGGTAGGCGACAGAATGATTTCATCGATCCATGTCGTATCTTGATTACTATCTACACTGCCATCTTTCGTATACTTCCAAGTTAACGTCTGAGCAGAAGCCGGTATGTTGAATGTATGCGTACCACTAGGTGTACCTGACCACTGCGCAGAGTATCCCGAATATCGTGTGCATCCTGTGTTGTCAATACAGAAATTGAGGTAGTCAAAACTCGATTCAGACGAAACTTCGTATTGGAATGAACCACTCACCGAAGGAAGTCCAGAAACGTCCAAGGTCAACGAAGTTTCTTGGTTGTGCGATATACTCCCTGCTTGTGCTGATTGAGCACCTGTGATGACATTACTCGTTTGTAAGTTCCAATTTGAGACACCACCTTGGGTCCATTCAGGTCCAAAGGTTGCTGACTCAAAATCCCATTTCCACTCTTGGGGCAACAGGCTAAGGGAAGTGCTGTTGACATCCATTCCATCGTACACTGTATTCGATGAGAAATCACTTGACTCAGCCCATGAAAAACCGGTGGAAGTAGGCAATCGAGCAGAATCCACTTGCAGTTCAAGTGATTTCAAAGCTTCACCTTCATCGATACTCAATCGAGTGTTGGTATTCGCACCGTCTGGGAACGAACCAATAGACAACAATTTGCTTTGACCAAATGGGGTCGACACGGGGAGAATATCGAGTGATTCATCGTCGAATCCATTCCCGTTCGATGGAGAATACCCCTGCATGAGGGTTGAAAGCATGAAGAGAAGCACCACAGCCGAGCACCGAAGTGTGTTCGCACGTGAGGATACCATGATGTTACGAGATTACTCGTAGGTCAAAAGACTTGGGCTTAAGGTACTACATCCCGTAGGGATGGACATTCATCCCGACCCATAACGGAACCCTCAAGGGCTTGGCCCAAAGTTTGCAAAGCATGACCGATGTCGAGACGCTCAAGAAAGAGGCTGGAATCGCAGCATGCAAATACGTGCGAAGTGGAATGAAAGTAGGTTTGGGTACGGGTTCAACTGTAAAACACACGGTCGTAGAACTTGGACGAATGATGGCTGAAGAGGGATTGGAAATCGTTGGCGTGCCAACATCCCTAGCGACCGAAAAACTGGCTTTGGAAGTAGGAATACCTCTGGTTGAACTCTCTGAAGTCGATGGATTGGACATCGTGATTGACGGTGCTGATGAATACGATCCAGAATTCCAACTCATCAAAGGCGGAGGTGCAGCGCTTTTGCGGGAAAAAATCGTTGCGCAAGAATCCAAGGCCATGATTGTCGTTGCAGACGACAGAAAGCGGGTTGATGCGCTCGGTGCATTTCCACTTCCGATTGAGATTACTCCGTTTGCCCACCAAGCCACAATTCGCTCACTCGGCCGATTGCTAAACTGTCGAGTCAACTGTCGAATGTCAGGAGATAATGCTGTGATGACCGACAATGGAAACATGATTGCTGATGCACATTGTGGACCTACGATCTCTGCACCTGAGGCAATGGAAAAAGACATTTTGAACGTCGCTGGCGTGGTTCAAGTTGGCTTGTTCAACAACATGTGTGACGTGGTGGTTCTTGCTGGAACCAACGGCGTTGAAACATTTGTCAACCCGAATGGGCGTATTCAGTGAACACCTTTCTGTCAATTGTTAAATACGGGTGGTTGAACCCAAGGTTGGGCCTGTAGCTTAGTCAGGTAGAGCGATGGACTCTTAATCCATCGGTCGCGGGTTCGAACCCCGTCAGGCCCGCCAAACACTTCACTGTTGAATCAATTCACATCGACCAAGAATTGCTTCCTCGTTAATCGAACCAAAATTATGCGAATCTTCACTCGCCAACGGGTCTGGATTATCGCCGACTAAGAATACAGTACGGTCACGGAAACTCTCTATCCGTTTAACAATCTGAACTTCGGAATGAAAGGGATGTTGTGCGAGTACAACATCACCAATATTGAGTTCCTCAAAGGTGCAATCAATGAGTTCAAACAGACTACCGTTAGGAAAGGTTGGCCACATACTGTCGCCCGAGATATGCACTCGGACACGGGACATTGCAGAGCCTCAACTTGCGCGAATCCAAGGAACTTCTCGTCCCTTGATTGACCAGAACATGTTGTGAATCGATTCGATTGCATCCATTAATTCTTGAGCGTGTTGAGCAGAAACTTCGACTTTACAGGCACTGCAAAGTTTTGCGGCCTGCCAGAACGTATCGTGCAGTTCTGGGTGTGCTTCAAGATGCATTGGCTTGAAGAAATCGGTCCACAGAACGAGCAATTCTTTCTTGCACTTTTGAGCCTCTTCTTCCTTGATTGCTGCATATCGGCTCATGGTGTTGAGGTAAGACGCCATCGACTCGGAACTGAACACTTGTGGATATTCAAGTGCGAGCATCTTTTTGGTCATTGATTGTACTGCTTCACCAGCAACACGAGCGCTTGCTGGGTCGTAAACTCCGCAGGGTCCGTCGCAATGTGCAGATGCTTCAATCAGTGTGAATGGTGTGTCTTCCATGATATATCGGATTGAGAACAGGCATATCAATATGTGCTATGTCTTCAATCACACATGTATGGTCGTCCCGGTCTCGCCGCGCAGGGCAAGCAGAGCATCGCCTGGTTGGCAAAGTATAGCTTCAAGGCCAGGTCTGTGAAGCGCCGCTTCCATTAAACTGCCAATTTTAGGACCCATTGAGCCTGCAGGAAATTCTCCTTGTTCGATGTATCGTTCACACTCATCAAGGGAAAGACGATGGTGGATTTTTTCATTCACTCCACCAAAGTCTGTACGAACTGCATCGATGGCCGTAGAAATTATCAGAGCATCAGCGTGGAGTTCAATGGCTAAGAGCGCCGATAACCGGTCTTTATCAATCACTGCAGGGACGCCAGAAAAATGCCCACCCTTATCGACCACGGGTATCCCTCCACCCCCTCCACAAACAACCACTGCGTGCAATTCGACCAGTTTTTGAATCACTGGAAGATCAATGACTTTCATTGGAAGCGGGCTTGCCACGACGCGCCGAGGACCTTTGATGGTCTCCGCAATATCCCAATCTGCAGACATGACTGTAGCAGCAGATAATATTGGCCCGACTGGCTTGG
Organism: Methanobacteriota archaeon; assembly: GCA_018691345.1. Classification (GTDB taxonomy): domain Archaea; phylum Thermoplasmatota; class Poseidoniia; order Poseidoniales; family Poseidoniaceae; genus MGIIa-L1. Next base: position 13,255 of record JABGTJ010000052.1, on the reverse strand, counting down.
TAGGAAACTGGAAACCTTGGTCATCACCATCAACCAAAACTCTCGTGAGCACGCATGCAGTTCGTTCAGGTCGTTGACGTCGATGAAGAATCGAGTCCAAGTTGAGGGCGAGCGAATGGCCAATCATTCCTTGGGTTGCCGATACCCAACTGTCCATGGATTGGGTCTGCTCTTTGTCCAGTTCCATCAGATGTCCGACTTGCGGTCCATTTCCGTGCGTCAGTACGACTCCCCAACCGGCCTCTAATAAGTCGATTACATCCGACATAACGTGGGCAAGAACTTCTGCGCTACCAGCAGCATCGTCCCCGTTCGGAGAAGACAAGGCATTGCCTCCGATGGCGTAGACCGCAATTCGTGCCATGGTGTTGAGATGAACGCAATGCGTTTGACCCTTTGCCTAATACTTGCCAGCATAAACCCAATTCGGCATGAACCAGCAAAAACGCAGAGGGTGACATTGAATTAGAGAAGGTCCCACCCTCAGACCGGTGCGAACATGGTGAAGACAATTTGGATCGGAGATGTTCAGTCTGGAAAGTACGACGACCAAGACGTCGAATTGAAAGGCTGGGTCAAAAGGGCCAGAGGAAACAATAACATTCGATTCGTTGTCCTTCGTGATTCAACTGGAACAATTCAATGCGTTGTCAAGAAGGACGCCATTGGCGAAGAACTGTTCTCAGAAGTCAAGAACGTCCTGATTGAAACATCAGTCATTATCAACGGTAAAGTCAATGCCGATGAAAGAGCCGACGGCGGACATGAAGTCGTTGCATCTTCATTCGAAATAATCGGTGCTGTCAACCCAGACAAACCGTTCCCAATTACTGAATCTGCAATGGCTGCTGCTGATGGAGGAGAAACTGAATTCCTCTTGGATAACCGGCATCTCTACTTGAGAACCTCTCGCATGACGACAATGCTGCAAATCCGAAGCAGTGTCTTTGGAGCGATTCATTCGTATTTCCGAGATCTAGACTTTGTCGAATACCAGGCGCCCAATTTCGTAGCAGGTGCAGTAGAAGGAGGCTCCACGCTTTTCGAAGTCCCGTACTTTGGGCGCACTGCATACTTGACCCAATCATGGCAGTTGTATGCTGAGGCGGCTATGCCTGCTCTAGAAAGACTGTACACTATTGCTCCATCGTTTAGAGCCGAAAAGTCACGAACTCGACGGCATCTCACCGAATTTTGGCATGCAGAAATGGAAGTCGCCTGGGCCAGCAACCAAGAAATTATGACCCACGGTGAAGGCGTTGTTCGACGCGTAGCATCAACTCTTCTCGATGAGCGTTCAACTGAACTTGAAGGGCTTGGTCGAGATCTCGATCTTGTGGCACGATACGCAGACAACCCCTATCCACGTATGCGGTACGACGAAGCAATTGAAACGCTGCAAGGAATGAATGTAGACGTCGAATGGGGCCAAGACCTTGATTATTCGAAGGAAAAAGTCCTCACGCAAGATTTCGAAGTCCCACACTTCCTTACCCACTATCCAAAAGTCGCCAAACCCTTCTATCACCGAGTCGACCCCGATGACGACAACTATGTTCTCTGTCATGATTTACTGGCGCCTGAAGGCTACGGAGAAATCATCGGTGGCGGCGAAAGAACCTGGTCAGAAGAAGAGATCTTGGCCCGACTCAAGGAAGAAGGCACACCTACCGAGGCCTACCAATTCTACATCGATACACGCTCGTACGGAGGAGTCCCACACGGAGGATTCGGCCTTGGAGTCGATCGTGTCTGCGCTTGGTTAACAGGTGCAGACCACATTCGTGAAGTAATTCCGTTCCCGCGTGACTCACGACGAGTGACGCCTTGAGGTGTGAATGATGACTGCTGCTATTGCTCTTGGCTGCGGCCTCGTAGGCCAATTTGTGGTTGAACGTTTACTTGAAAACGGTCATGAGGTTACCGTTGTGGACTTGAACATCCCCGAAAAACTGTCTTCGAACCCAAGGGTAACTGCCCTTGTGGGAGATGTAACTCAGCATATTGAGAACTTGCCCTCACATTCGGTCATCATCAACATGCTCCCAGGTCGCATAGGAGACAAAGTTCGACCTCAACTCCTTTCAGCAGGACACAACGTAGTCGACCTTGCTTTCACCGCAGAAGACCCACACCTTCACCAACAATTGGCTGTTGAAAATAACGCAGTCCTTCTTTGGGATGTGGGCATCGCACCGGGAATGTCGAACATGCTTGCAAAAAAAGGTGCAGAAGCCCTTGGGCATTTGGATACCTTAACCATCAAAGTCGGTGGAAACCCAACTGCGCCAGACGGTGGATGGTCGTACATGGCACCGTTCTCACCCTCGGATGTCATTGAAGAATACACTCGACCTGCACGCATTAAATCCAACAATGATGTCTTCGAAGTACCACCGATTACGGACAGGCACATGATACAGGTCGGTGAGTATGGCGAAATGGAAGCCTTCCTTACCGATGGACTTCGCAGTGTTTTAACGACGATTTCTGCATCAAACATGAAAGAATATACCGTTCGATGGCCCGGTCATATCCAAAAATGGCTGGATTCTCAAGGCGTGCTTGAAGAAAGTGAAATGCTGGACGCATGGAGCTACGATGCCTCTCGAGAGGAATTCACATGGCTGGAAGTCGTAGCCAAAACGGCACAAAATCAAAAGCGATGGGTTGTTCAAGATTCGGGGCGCAATGGAGATGGTTCCATGGCCAGAACAACTGGATTGGTTACCGCAGCATGCGCTCTGCTCTTTTTGAAGAGTGGACCGCTCCAAGGTTGTGGCCTCGAGCCGGGAGTTCACCCACCTGAAGCATTAAGCACAGAAGCAATCGATTACGTCATTGCCATGATGAGAGACCATGGCGTACAATTTGACGAAGATTAGAGCAGTGGTTCTCCACAATTTGGGCAGGGTAAACCGGGCATAAACTCGCCAAGTAGAAACCCGCAGTGCGGGCATAGGGATGAGATGAAGTCCTCTCCGAGCATGAGTGAACATTCGTCATGATGTTCATCAAGATGACGATGAAACCGACTCAAAGTAATCCGCAATGAGTGTTGCAAGTGGCATCAAATCCTTTTGTTCAATGACCACATGGGCATGTGGCTTCGGTCGGTCATCCCAGGGGTTGAAACAGATTGGGAAACCAGATTCTTGAAACATTGCAATATCGCCGGCTGAATCTCCTACTGAGGCAGTATTGCTTTTCGAAACCCCAAGACGGCGCTGGAGCATTTGAACCACGGAACCCTTCCCATCCATCTGCACTTGGTATCGACCAAAATCACCGAGTTCATACTCGCCGTTGGGCAACTGCTCTCCAAGAAGCCAACCGTTGGTAAAGACATGCAGTCGAGTATCCATGCCGTCTGCAAATCGCTGAGCGGTGAAACGGTCGATTCCACCCCAACGTTTTTTCCATTCGTTTTGACTTGGAAATTGTGCAGCAATATCGCGGGCAGTTTGTTGCAAACCGCCACTTACTATCGCCACATGATAGCCATCGTCCAAGAGTTGTTGGATGAATTCTCTCCAATTTTTCATCATAGGCATACCTTCCATGTGCCCACGGAGTTCAGAATCGGTAATAGGTGGATCATTCATAGAACGGCTTTCCTTAATCAGAGCAATATCAAGCTTAATCCAATCCCATTCATCAAGCAGCCCTTGGTTATACAATTCAAAGGATTCATCGTTAGAGATTCCAAGATTGTCGTATACAAATTGCCATGTTGACAGATGATCAACAAGTACACGGTCCATATCCAAGCAGACTAAGCAGGGAGTTTCCATTTCCGACATAAATATCAATCCATCTGTTCCTTGAGATTCCTTTGTAGCCTACTCTCGGGTTGGCCAATTGTACTGGGATTGGATTTGTTCAACCTGTTTGCCCATAATGTACAAAATCAACGCCACCATTATTCCAAATAGCCCTACTAAAGTCATGGCAATGGTTGCTAATGTGACTCCAATGGAAGTGGAATTCAATTCTTCAAGCGTTCCAATGACGTCACCCGACAATTTGTAACCGAGAATAAACAACACAATCCCTGGAATTCCAAACAAGAGCAATGGATGCTTACTCTCGAGCATCCAATAAAACAACTGAGCAAAGCGAGACGCTGTTGCAAGTGACTCCCGTTGCGGTACTCGAACAGATTTACGAGCAGGTACGATGCGAACCCGCAACGATTCATCAAGTTCAACTGCACGGGCCATCGGCCCCAAGTAAGCAAGTGCTTCCATACCCGCTTGAGTAAGAACGAGGTGCTGTAAGTTGACTGAACTGAGAACAAGTTGATCTGCGGAATCAGTTTCAGTTTCGTCGACTTGATGAGAGAGGTGGACGTCCCAAATTTCTCGGGCTCTGTTCATCGCCAACGGTAGATCTTGAAGTTTCCATTGGTCCGTAATCGAAAGAACAAGCGTCGAATCGATTGGCTCGAGGTTACCATCAAGAAGGAAAGAAGCGATGCTTTGAACGGTGATGTCTTGATTGAAGTTGAGGACCGTACAACCAACTTCTTCTGCGTATTCAGCGGTGGAATCCGAAGAGCCAAGGTCCAGAAGAATGACCTCCTCTGCACCCTCTCGCGCACGAACAATGAGGGAAACAATCCTCAACTCAATGTCCTTGGCAATCAGGACAAGCCGTAACTTCCTCTGAGCCACGCCGCTGACTGTTTGCCACTTCATATCAAACCCTCGCTGAGTTCAAGAATTAAACCGGTGTTTGAATTCCATCAAGACAAAGCCACAGATTCATGTTCTATGACTCGATGCTAAACATGTGAAGGGGAACTACCGTATCGGAGTAGTCATCCCTGCTCGCAACGAGGAGAAGCATCTCCGTCAAGTCATTGAAACGCTTCCAGACTTCGTCGATGCAGCAATTGTAGTCAACGACGGCTCAAGCGATGGGACAAAGGACCTTCTCTCTGACTTTTTAGAATCTGAGCGCATTCACACTCTTGACCTCCCCGGCAACGGAGTTGGAGCGGCTATTGACGCCGGTCATCAATATCTTCTCGAGTTGTGGGACGAACATGAATTCATCAGCGTCGTAATGGCTGGTGACGGACAAATGAATCCCGACGACATGGAACACCTCATTCACCCCATAGTCGAAGGCCGTTGTGAATACGTCAAAGGAGACCGCTTCGTTCATGCCAAAGGGGTTCAGGCAATGCCGAAGTATCGCAAAAGAGCAAGTCGAATTCTATCGTTATTCACGACGCTTGCATCCGGACAGGATGTTTCAGACCCCCAGTGTGGCTACACAGCAACCAAATGTGAAATTCTGCGACAATGGAATTGGAAAAAGTCTTGGAAAGGTTATGGATATCCTAACTATTGGATAATTCAGCTCTCTCGCCTTGGATTCAGAATAGCACATGCCCCAGTTGAATCCATTTACGGTTCACAAACTTCTGGAATACGCCGAATGCCCTTTTTCTTCAAAGTTGGAACCATGATGGCCGTCGAACATCATAAACGAAATATTTCTTGGATTCTTAGCAACCGAATAACACCTCATACCATTTTTGCAGCCATTGCATACGGGATTGGATGGGCTGCTCTACTTCCTGGAATCAGTACGGATATCGAACGTGAATTGGTTGGGAGAGGGATTGCCCCCGTTTTTATCACGTTTGCAGCATGGGCAGTCGCACATGTTTTTGACAAGGGCGCCACCCGTACGGTACAGGAGTTGAGATTGAATGCGAAGGCTCGACAAAAGGCGTAAGCCAAGAAAGGCGCATGTCCGGCATATTCTGATTGCCAGCAAACCTGATGCTCGAGAAATTCTCGAACTTATTCAAGGGGCTCGAAATCCACTCAAGATGTTCAAAAAGTTGGCGAAGAAGTATTCAAACTGCTCAAGTGCAAGCAAAAAAGGTGATCTCGGAGAATTCATAGAAGGGCAAATGGTCCAAAAATTTGAAGATGCTGTGTGGGTCACTGAACCGGAGACTGTTCCGCAAAACTTCATCAAAACCCAATTTGGATTTCACATTCTATGGGTTCATGAAATTATTTTGCCCGAATAAGGACATCCCAAAAATTACTGGTGGGCGATCCAGGATTTGAACCTGGGTCCAAGCGTCCCAAACGCCCGAGTATAGGCCAAGCTAACCCAATCGCCCCTTGCAGTCCTCGCCACGGCGTCCTACCTATGAAGTTCACTCAAGAACTTGCCAGCGATTCGCATCAAGTCGGACGAGTAATCCTTGAGATTCGGCGATATCAATGAGGTCTTGAACTTCGAGAGACTGACCGCTTTTCTTCAGCACCGGTTCAAGTTGTTTCACGGTGAAAACGCCTTCCTCGTCCGCAGCTCGGTGAAGTATCTGTGGAAGTCCTGTAAAGGAAACATCGTTCTCAGACTGGAAAAGTTGCTCGTTTTTCACCAGGCGTTTACGGAGAGATGAGCGGAGTTCTTCAGGTGTGTTTGCCAATGCAACTTCGATACGCAATTCTGCGGCTGTTTGTACCGTACAAACAATACTTGGATTCTGGCCCATTTTTTGGCCACAGTGGGGGCAGGAGTTCCCCGTACCCCTATGACCATGGCACGTGTTGCAAGCACTGCAACGAAGCACGTTCCATCCACTGCCTGACACAATTTGCCTTTCAGTCAAGGGTACTTCAACGCTTCTCAAAGAGAAAAATCGGTGTTGGATTTTCGACCGCCTGGCCGCAGTGCTGGTGCAGCAGGCGCTTTGACATCGACTCGCTTTTGAGGAGGTTCCGCCGCTTGGCGAGTCAGCGCCTTACGGACTGGTCCAGTTCCAGTGCGAGCACCAAGTGAAAGCGAGTTTGGTAAAATGAGTGCAGCCATTGCAACACCATAGTGATCGGCAGCTGCCGTCACTTCATCGACTGCGACGTCAAACGAAAGAACCTCAAGGTCACGACTGGCTAATTTTCGTTGAAGGTGACGTCGAAGCAAAAGCGTCGTTTCTTCATAATCCATTTCAGTTGAAACAGTGGCCACTATGGCGCAATTATCTCCCTCAGGAGTCACACAGGCAGCCCAAGCAACGCCAGCACACGCAGAAGAACCGTTCCACGCATACGCTGTAGCCAAATGGCATTCCACCAGCGAACCCATGGGGAGAGGTTGGGGTGTTGTTGCACCAAAGCCAAGTGGCAGCATAGCCCCCTTCATTTCAATCAAACGTGAATCACCAAGACCCAATTCAACCAATCCTTGGTCGTAAGCATCTTCGCTGTTTTCACCCCAAGGAGCAACAGCAGTCATCAACCACCCGGGGCATTTCACAGAAGAAGCCTGATTTCCATCGGCGGAGTACATAGTGTCACTACAGATGCAACGGGTTCATGAAGAACATGGTTGTGAGAGACTCATGGCGACGCTTTCTCGAAGGCTTCTTCCAACAGCAGCAATATTGATTTTAATTGCTGCGATTGTACTGAATATTTCAACAGGCGGGAGTTCACTGATTGTTGCGATATTTGGGCTGGGTCTCATCTTTGTCGTGTTCACATGGTATCTTTTTGAAGCCTCATCAAGGACAAGTGAGCGTGGTTCATCTCCAATCAAAGCGCAGTATGCCTCAGGCCAGCCATTGAACAAATTCTCATCCCAAGAGCCACACAATGAACTCCCGGACCCGGTCGAAGCGGGATTCGAAATCCCGTTGTTGTGAACTCACATCAAACGAACAGTCTCGAGGTTTTGAGGTGCGTACGTACGGCACTTGTATCGCTCACGCAAGGTTTTGCCGAGTTCATTGCACTTGTGATAGTCGCCGTGATGACAAATGATGTTACGCGGTGTAGGTTTGATTTGGTCAACAAAATCAAGCAATTGGCGGCGGTCTGAATGACCTGAAAAGCCGTCAATAGTAACCATTTCACAGCCAATCTTGACGATTTCAGTTTTTCCATTGATGATCATAGGAACTTCGCCGAACCCTTTCTGCAAACGTCGACCAAGTGTGCCTTCCGCTTGATAGCCAACAAAGCACAACGAATTGCGGTCTTCATGCGCCCAATTTTTGAAGTATTCCATCACTGGACCGCCGTTCAGCATCCCTGAGGTTGCCAACACGATGCAAGGTGAGTTGTCCATGATGATGCTTTCACGCAATTCACGGCCTTTGACCGGACGGAACCACTCGCTTGTAAACGGGTTTTCTCCATCGTCTTTGAGCAATGATTTACGCAAACTGCTGGTAAGATAATCCGGGTGGGAGGCGTGTATTGCTGTCGCTTCTTGTATCATGCCATCCAGCCAAACGGGTACAGGCTTGACATTTCCGGAGCGGAACAATTCATCAATAGCAATCATAACTTCTTGACTGCGCCCAACCGCGAAAACAGGGCAAATTAATTTCCCGCCTCGAGCAATGGTCCTGGATACAATGTCTTGGAGCTCTTGGTTTGCTTCTTGTCGAGACGGTTGATAGTCGCCAGATGCACCATATGTCGATTCAATAACAAGCGTTTCAACACGAGGGAAACGAGTGTTCGCAGCATCAAACAGCCACGATTTCTCGTACTTTTGATCGCCGCTGAACACAATGTTGTGCTTGCCATCGCCGATATGGAGGTGGACTGCTGACGAGCCAAGAATGTGACCTGCGTTCGAAAAAGTGAGTTTGATGTCAGGGGTAATGTCAGTTGTTTCATCCCAGTCAACATCAACAACGTGCTTCATGCAGGTACGGATGTCCTCCATAGCGTAAGGTGCTCGCTTACCTTCAGCGCCACCAACTTTCAGATAGTCGGTTTGGAGTAAGAGCATGAGATCACGTGTAGGTGGAGTACAGTAAACTGGACCTCGATATCCGTACTTGAACAACACTGGAAGCATTCCTGCGTGATCAAGGTGAGAGTGAGTCAACACAACAGCATCCAACTTTTCCAAAGGCAGGGCTTCTGGAGCAGTGAAGTATGGCATTGGGTCGGTATCTGATGCAATGTTAACACCAACATCAATCATGACACGGGATTCGTTTGTGGTTACGAAGTGACATGCGCGTCCGACTTCACGGTATGAACCAAGAGCAGTGACTCGAGCCCATGCTGCACCTGGGCGCTGAGGACGGTGAATGTTCAACCCGAAGTCCTTCAGTAATTTTCGCCGTTCATCAGCGTGAGCTTGTCGGTATCCGCGAATGTCGTGGACGGTCTTTGAGACCAAAGGAGGCGTTCGTTCAACGGTGACTAACCATCCGGATTGATCGCGGATTTGTTGTAAGTTAATACCTCGACGACCAACAGCTTCTCCAGGGTTTTGACATTGAACTGTAATTTCACGGTAGCAAGCATCAAAGTAAATTTGGTTAATGTCTGCTGACTCAGGAATAATTTCTTTCACAATCTTGGTTGCTTCTTCTTCAGATTTCATGATTGAAACATCGGGTCGGAGAACAATCTTTCGCTTCACTTTTTGAGATAACTTAGCAAGAAGTCCGTCCGTTGCAAGGATTCGATTCGGCTCTGGAGTGACCAAAGCAATGTTGCCAGCTTCAAGTTCTACAGTGTATGGAATGTCACGAGGGACAATCTTTTGCACTTGGTCTTTCAATTCTTTAAACGTTAAACGCATAATATTTCACCGTATCCCGAGCACGCACTGTAGTGTGCACAGACTCTCCCCGAAGGGAGCGCAGTGTTGAGCTGCGGGAATTTGAAATCAAGAGAGTAGCTTGTCAATCTCTGATTGAAGAACAGCAACATAGCCGTCTTTGGCAGTAATTACCGCCAAATCCATGCCGTTGCCGGAGGCGGCATCTCGCTGCCCCGATGCGTGAAGGGCACGCGCCGCGAGTTTCAATGCATCGGTCCGAGACATGCCTTCGCTGAAGCCGTCTTCCAGAACACCGTACATGTACGGAGAACCGGAGCCAGTAGCGCAGTAAAGGTCAGGAATTGACCCACCTGCGGAATCTATAGAGTAAACGTGTCCGCCTTCTTCATCGACACCAACAATCAACAATTGCACCCAATGTGGGCGGCCGGAAAGAATGTTCGCTGTGAGTGTAGCAGCACCTCGAACCGTCATTTGTTGCTGACGTCGAAGTTGGAAAAGTGCGACTTCCGCCGAAAGGGTTCGGGAAAGCGATTGTGCGTGTCCAACCAAACCAGCGGTTGTGAGCGCGAGGTTTTCGCCGATTTTGAAGAGTTTTTGAACACTTTTGTTGGCAATGAAATGGCCCATAGTTGCTCGGTGGTCCGCTCCAACAACGACTCCGCCGTTGAAGGTGATGCCTATTGTGCTGGTTCCGGTTTTCAATACATTCTGCTGCGCTTCCATTGTCATCAATCCTTTGTTTTAGTCGACACCTCTTGAACCTTGAGGCGCAAATACACGGTATCAACGGACCCTTATCAACCCCACGAAGCCGTCGGCTTACCCATTTGAGCCCCCAAAAAAGACTGCGGCCGCATGGATTCATGGGAGTCTTCTTGAGGTGGTGGTTGTGACGGTGCGTTATGCGCCGGAGAAGAAAAGTCAAGAAAGACGAAGCGCAATCTTCACTGGACGCCTTCACCAACACTGAACCGGCTCCGAAAAAGGAGACCTTCTCAGTGGTTCCTTCGATGCCAGACCTTGATGCATTGACACGAGCAGATGAAAAAGCCCGAGAGCTCACCGAACAGGCAGAAACCTCAGAGATTGAAACCGAGGTCAACCAACCTCTTCGAACATTTACCATGCCGAGTATGCAACATCAACAAGACGTGGCTGCACCTGAAGCAGAAGTGATCTACCACAAACTCGGAGAAATGTACCCTCACGCGCCCATCATTGATTCTCGGCATGGGCTTGTTTTGCACCGTGCCGTCCTCAACGACATCACGGGATGTGGCCAGCTCATGGATTGGGTAGCTGATGACCATGCCGTCATTGTTGAAATGAATCGGTTGATGAAAAAGACGGTCGAATTCAACAGTGCTATAGCCCGGCTCAATACGTTCATTGATTCCGATTTAGGCGGTCAAATTATCCAAATGACGGAGACTCGTTTGATGTTGCTTCCTCCTGGCTGCAGAGGCGTTCGGGGCGTTGACATGGAAGCATTTGCCGTCGATGCAAAGGAACTTGGAAGGCAGGGTTTGTGATGGACGAGCAAGACATCAATATCCCGTGCCCTATTTGTCATCAAGAAGGTCAATTGCGCATGGTCGCTCATGTTGATGAAATTCCCTACTTTGGAGAGCACACACAAGTGACGGTGATGTGTCATGCATGCGGTTGGAGACAAACCGACTTCATTCCCGCTGAAGGGAGAAAGGCTGGAGCGTGGTCTCTGGTCATCGACGGGCCTAAGAAATTACGAAGTAGGGTTGTTCGTTCTTCCTCGTGTACCGTAAGAATTCCTGAGTTGGACCTTGAAGTCATGCCGGGTACCAACTCGACCGGGTACGTCAGTAACATCGAGGGGGTTCTCAACAGATTTGTCGACATCATCAACATGGTTCGCAGAGACGTGGTTCGAGACTTAAGCAATCCCGATTCAGAGCAGGACGAACTCATGGCATCACTGCAAACCCTTGATGGGCTCTTAGAATCGATAGAGAACGCTGGTGTCACAACCCCATTCACCGTGGACTTTCTCGACCCAAATGGGCATTCAATGATTCTTGACCAAGATGCGGATGAACGAGAACTGACTGCTGAGGAACTCGAAGAACTTCCAGTCGGACCAGACCCCGCCGTGTTCTCATCGGACGATGTTACGAATTAACGTGCATCGGATGCGAGAAATTGATCGACGAGGTGTGCTGTTTGGTCCCGCATTTCGTGCAATTCCCCCAACCATGTTGTGGCTCGTTCAATACACATTTGTTTCATCTCACCGGCAAGGATTTTCCCTGATCGGTAGTCAGAATTGATTTCAGCCAAAAAGGAGTCGTCGTCTTCAAAGAAGTACATCATGTATCGATAAGCAACGTCAATGTCAGGGTTGCCGCCCAAACGACGATGTTCTTCAACGGTCGATTGGCCACCCGAGAATGCACGCTTAATTTTCTTTTCAACAACTGAAATGTCATCGCGCAAGAAAAGGGTCGTCTTTGGCTTACTGCTGCTCATTTTTTCGCCCGTAAGGCCGACTGCGAAGTGATGGTAGGTTGATGAAGGGGCTAAAAGACCCATACCGCCCAGCGAGCGTTCGTAACCAAGCAACTTGGTCCGTATTTTCGTTTTATCTTTCGAAGTAGCGCTGGGGACATTGACAGTGCCTTGCTTCGGATTCGACAGAATATCGGAATAGCCGAGATGCTCAAGGCATCCAACAATGCCACTGAAAACAGCATTCAACCGTTCCTTGTCAAGACGACCGTTTGGTAATTGTCCCAGAACATCCGCATTGTCGTCTTGGACCGAGAGAGTGATGACGACACCCGAGGATTTCCCATCGTTGACGTTGAACCAGTTGGTTTTCGAAGCAAGTCCTCTGGTCAAACGCAAGTGAGGGTCTTGGTCGACGCCGACCGGCACGACGATTGGGCGAAGTCCACCGTATTCATCGGTTTGGGGATGAAGAATGTCGCCTACTTGGACCAAAGGTGCTTGTACGTGAGCCAGATTGGTCTCGCCATTGAAACCGTATATGGATTCAAATTCGTTGAGGTTTGTGCGCTTTCCGAGTTGGAATCCTAACCTCTGAACAATCGGTCGAGAAGATTGAAAGTACACATCGGTCTTTTCAGGATCTAATCCAAGTGCCGCATAGTGTGAAATGTATTCTTCAAGAGCAACCCGACGGCCTTTTTCCAAAGAAACACCACGGGTTGCTTGGCTCTCCAAGTCAGCTACAGCAATTGTCACATCGCCTCCAAGTTGCTGAAACCATTTCACTTGGTCGATTACCATCGAATGCCCCATGTGCATTTGACCACTCGGCATGAGGCCGGTGAGGACCCCAAAAGAATCACCTTGCCTTTGGGCATCGAGAACCGTTTCCAATTCTCTGTGAGCGAAAACGATGCCTCTTCGGTGCAGACGGGATGGTTGAGGAAGTGTAACCGAATCCATGGAGGACAGGCCGAACTGTTCTATGATACGCGAATAATCAGTCGATTGAGCACTGCCCCAAGGGTCAATGACCACATCTTCGCCAGCCATGTATTGTTCCTCCGAACCTGCGTGATGACTTCTTGGCATCAAGGCTTCGCCCTTATTCCGACTCAAACTTCGATTGTTGAGTGCTGTATACCGTTCCGGCATCAGAGTTCTTTTCTGCGAATGGACCAAGTCCTTCACGCTTGAG